>CANRLZ010000029.1 GCA_947631595.1 uncultured Oscillospiraceae bacterium | reverse complement strand
ATCCGCAAGATCGCGGAGACCAAGATGCCCGACCTGAACGCCGCCAGCATCGAGGCCGCCATGAGCATGATCGCCGGGACCGCCCGCTCCATGGGCGTCGTGGTGGGCGACTAAAGGAGGAAGCAGCATGAGCAGAGGAAAGAAATACGTCGACGGCGCGAAGCTGATCGACCGCAGCATGCAGTACGACGTGGCCGAGGCCATGGCTCTGGTGGTCAAGGCCGCCCCCGCCAAGTTTGACGAGACGGTGGAGCTGCACGTGAAGCTGGGCGTTGACTCCCGTCACGCCGACCAGCAGGTGCGCGGCGCCATCGTCCTGCCCCACGGCACCGGCAAGACCCAGCGGGTGCTGGTCTTTGCCAAGGGCGACAAGGCCGAGGAGGCCAAGGCCGCCGGCGCCGACTACGTGGGCGAGATGGACATGGTGGAGAAGATCCAGAAAGAGAACTGGTTCGACTACGACGTGGTGGTCGCCACCCCCGACATGATGGGCGTGGTGGGCCGTCTGGGTAAGGTCCTTGGCCCCAAGGGCCTGATGCCCTCCCCCAAGGCCGGCACCGTCTCCCCCAACGTGGGCCAGGCCGTCCAGGAGATCAAAGCCGGTAAGGTGGAGTACCGCTTGGACAAGACCAACATCATCCACTGCCCCATCGGCAAGGTCTCCTTCGGCCCTGAGAAGCTGACGGAGAACTTCCAGGCGCTCATGGCCGCCATCATCAAGGCCAAGCCCGCCGCCGCCAAGGGCCAGTACGTCCGCTCCTGTGTGTGCGCCAGCACCATGGGTCCCGGCGTGAAGCTCAACGCCGCGAAGATGGTGTAAGAGAACTTAGCAGAAAAACGGCTCTCAAACACGGACGCCCTTGGGACGTCCGTGTTTGTTCAATCGGGGGGATTGGGAGATGAAGAAGAAATACGCCGCCCTGGCCCTGCTCCTGTGCCTGACTCTGACGGCCTGCGGCCCCCGCCGGACGTCGAGCGAGTCCACCCCGGCGCCAAGCCTCTCCGCCGCCCCGGAGGCCGGCCCCTCTGCCGCGCCGCTCCCCGACGGCCCGGAGGCCGACCCGAAGGGGTATCTCCTGTCCTATGTGGACCAGGCCATGGCAGGGGAGACGGTGCCCATCCGCTTCTGGCAGCACCCCGGCAGCGGCCCCAGCGGGGTGGAGCTGTCGGTGGCGGAGCACGGCCAGGACATCCGGGCGCTGTTCGCCGCTCTGGACTGGGAGACCACGGAGGCGCCCGTCTACACCGACGACGAGTTGGACGCGTACTATGACCAGCCATCGTACAGCGTGAGCATCTACTACGGCGACCCCTGGGCCGGGGAGCTGCTGCTGCGCTCTGGGGACCCGCGGGTCACCCTGCGGACGGAGGAGCCGGAGCCGGTCTATCTCCGGGCGGACGGGGCGGAGAAGCTGTGCGACCAGTTGGCCGACCTGACCCCCGACGCCTATATCCAGCTGGGCCGCACCCGTGTCCCGCCCCAGGAGAGCCAGGAGGCCACCCTGAAGCTCTACCTGGAGACGGCCCTGGAGCTTCTGAAGACCAACGGCCACATCACCGACTACACCCTGGACCACTATGAGGTCATTCCCCCTGAAGAGGAGGGGGCCACCGCACCCCTGGAATACCCAGGCATCTCCTATGTCGTCACCTACTCCCTCAAGCCCACCCACCCGGAGCTGCGCGCCTGGGAGGAGCTGGAGGAAAAAGACGACGGCTGGCTGGAGCAGACCATCGACTGGGAGTGCATCTCCTACGACGTCCGGGATCACCTCTACGGGATGGATTGACCCGGCGGGTCCCGGGGGCGGCAGCCGCCCCCGGAGCCTGATCGCGGCTGCCCGCCAAACCCATCCGAAGGAGGGAGACCCATGGACACATCCGATCGGCCCGGCCGCCACGAACGCGCCCGCGCCGCGCTGGAGTACTATGTGGAGACATCGGGCATCTTTGTCCCGCGCGCGGACGGGGAGCGGGACACCAAGCTGGACGCCGTCCTGGACCGCCTGGCCCAGGACCTGGTGGACCTGTCCGGCTGGTTCAGCGAGGGGGCGCAGTGGATGGAGCGTCTGGAGCACCCCCATCCCCCGGCGTGGGCGGAGGCGGTGCTCGCCAAGGCGGCGCGGGAGGGGAGAGGCCCACAGGGGAGCGACGCGCCCGCGCCGGAGCCTTCCGCCCCGGGGAGGAGGGGCCGCAAGACGGAGCGCCCCGCGGGGATAAATCCCGCCTGCCTGGAATACCTGGCCGAGCACTACGACGAACTGCCCCGGATAGACCCCGCCACCGGCCGCCCGGCCGGGGAGATCTGACCGGATCTTTCACAAATTTTCCCCGTTTTCCCTTGACAAAGGGGGAAGAATTTGCTATAATCCCATTCGTGTTCTGAGACAGCTGGCGCCCGCGAGGGGTAAGACCCGCCGAGAATGCAGCAAGTGGATCTCCGCTTTCCCATGCTGTTTTCGTGTGCCTGAGAACACGAAAGCGGCATTTTACTTTATATGGAGGTGAAATCAAACAATGCCGAACGCCAAAGTTTTGAGCGAGAAGAAGGCCATCGTGGCCGAGCTGGAGAGCAAGCTGAAGAACGCCCCCTCCGGTCTGCTGGTGGACTACAAGGGCATCACCGTGGCGGAGGACACCGCCCTGCGCGAAGAGCTGCGCAAGAACGGCGTGGACTACGCCGTGGTGAAGAACACCCTAGTCCGCTTCGCCCTGGACGACACCGGGCTGGGCGCTCTGGACGAGCACCTGCACGGCACCACCGCCCTGGCCGTGGCCACCGAGGACCCCATCGCCCCCATGCGGATCATCAACAAGTTCTCCAAGAAGTTCAACGGCGAGAGATTCGTCATCAAGGCCGGCTTCATGGACGGCGAGGTGCTGGCGCTCAATGACATCATGGCCCTGGCCGAGCTGCCCTCCAAGGAGGCTTTGCAGGCCCAGGTGCTGGGCACCATGCTGGCCCCCATCACCAGCCTGGCCATCGTCATCAAGGCCATCGCCGAGAAGGGCGGCGCCGCCGCCGTTGAGGCCGCTCCCGCCGCCGAAGCCCCCGCTGAGGCTCCCGCCGCCGAAGCGCCTGCCGAAGTTCCCGCTGAAGCGCCTGCCACCGAAGCGCCCGCCGCCGAGGCTCCCGCCGCTCCCGCGGAGGATGCCCCCGCCGCCGAGTAAGCGGCAAACCACCCCAGTTCAAACAAAAAAACAACCTAATAATAGGAGGTAAATCAAAATGGCTAGTGAGAAGATCGCCGCCCTCATTGAGGAAGTGAAGGGCCTTACCGTTCTGGAGCTGAATGACCTCGTCCACGCCCTGGAGGAGGAGTTCGGCGTGTCCGCCGCCGCTATGGCCGCTCCCGCCGCCGCCGGCGCCGCCGCCGGTGCCGCCGCCGAGGAGAAGACCGAGTTCGACGTGGTGCTGGCCGAGATCGGCGCCGAGAAGATCAAGGTCATCAAGGCTGTCCGCGAGATCACCGGTCTGGGCCTGGCCGAGGCCAAGGGTCTGGTGGAGTCCGCCCCCAAGGCCGTCAAGGAGGCCGTGGGCAAGGACGAGGCCGAGGAGATCAAGAAGAAGCTGGAGGAAGCCGGCGCCAAGGTGGAGCTGAAGTAATCCAAGCTTTTCCCTCTCGAGCGCAATCCATCCCCGCCGTGTCCGCACCCCGGACGCGGCGGGGATTTTTTTGCCCGCCTTGCCAGACTTGACAGGAGGGGCAAAACCCCCTATAATTACTAAGATGTACCCATAGGGGTTTCACGCGCCCAAAACGCGCGCGGATCAATGCCGCTGGCATAGGAAAGGTGTGTTGGACCACAATGGCAGCCAAGGAATACAAGCTGAGCGCCGACCGTCTGGAGGCGCTGAAACAGGAGCTGAACTACCTGAAGACCGTCCGGGAGAAGGAGGTCGCCGACCAGATCAAGGAGGCGCGCTCCTTCGGCGACCTGTCGGAGAACAGCGAATACGACGAGGCGAAAAACGAGCAGGGCAAGCTCTACTCCCGCATCGCCGAGATCGAGACGATCCTGTCCAACTACGTGGTGATCGAGGACCACGAGAAGGACCCGGACGCCGTCCGCCTGGGCAGCCGCATCACCGTGGAGGACCTGGACCTGGGCGGCGAGGAGACCTACCAGGTGGTGGGTTCCCAGGAGGCCGACCCCATGAATGGCCGCATCTCCGAGGAATCCCCCTTCGGCAAGGCCCTGCTGGGCCACAAGAAGGGCCAGAAGGTGACGGTGGAGGCGCCCAACGGCACCATCCACTACAAGATCGTCAAAATCGAGCGGTGAGAAACCCATCCGCGTGAGGAGAGTCGAACTATGTCGCAGGAGAAAAATCAGCAGGCGCAGCAGCCCTCCCTGTCCGAGCTTTTGAAGATCCGCCGGGACAAGCTGGCCGAGCTTCAGGCGGCGGGGAAGGATCCCTTCCAGGTGACCAAGTTCGCCTGGGATGCCACCTCCGCCCAGATCAAAGAGAACTTCGACGCCATGGAGGGCAAACCGGTGAAGGTCGCCGGCCGCCTCATGTCCAAGCGGGGCATGGGCAAGGTGTCTTTCTGCGACCTCCAGGACCGGGATGGCCGCATCCAGCTCTACGCCCGCCAGGACGAGATGGACGAGGCGGTCTACAAGGCCTTCAAGAAGTTCGACATCGGCGACATTGTCGGCGTGGAGGGGGAAGTCTTCCGCACCCAGCGCGGCGAGATGAGCGTCCGCGCCCGGAACATCACCCTGCTGAGCAAATCCCTTCTGCCCCTGCCGGAGAAGTTCCACGGCCTCCAGGACAAGGAGCTGCGCTACCGCCAGCGGTACGTGGATCTCATGGTCAACCCGGAGGTGAAGCGCAACTTCGTCATCCGCTCCAAGTTCATCAAGCACGTCCGGGACTTCATGGACGCCCGGGGCTATATCGAGGTGGAGACCCCCGTTCTGAACACCATCGCCGGCGGCGCCGCCGCCCGGCCCTTCATCACCCACCACAACACCCTGGACATCGACATGTACATGCGCATCGCCACCGAGCTGCCCTTGAAGCGGCTCATCGTGGGCGGGATGGACCGGGTCTACGAGATCGGCCGCATCTTCCGCAACGAGGGGATGGACCCCAAGCACAACCCGGAGTTCACCACCATTGAACTCTACGAGGCGTATGCCGACTTCCACGACATGATGGACATCGCCGAGGGCTTGCTGTCCTCCGCCGCCAAGGAGATCTTGGGCACCTACGAGGTGGAGTGGCTGGGGGAGAAGATCGACCTCACCCCCGGCTGGCCGCGGCTGACCATGGTGGAGGCGGTGAAGCAGTACGTGGGCATCGACTTTGGCGCCATCACCGACGACGCCGAGGCGGTGGCCGCCGCCAAGGCCAAGGGGGTGGAGCTGGCCGACGCCGCCGAGCCCACCTGGGGCAACGCCCTGTACGCCTGCTTTGACCAGCGGGTGGAGGAGCACCTGGTTCAGCCCACCTTCATCACCATGTACCCCGTGGAGGTCTCCCCGCTGACCAAACGCTCCCCCCAGGACCCCCGGCTCACCGAGCGGTTTGAGTTCTTCATCAACCGCTCCGAGTTCGGCAACGCCTACTCCGAGCTCAACGACCCCATCGACCAGCGCCAGCGCTTTGAAAAGCAGGTGGAACAGCGGGAGCGGGGGGACGAGGAGACGGAGATGCTGGACGAGGACTTCCTCACCGCCATGGAGTACGGTATGCCCCCCACCGGCGGCATGGGCATCGGCATCGACCGCTGCGTCATGCTCCTCACCGGCTCGGACTCCATCCGGGACGTGATCCTCTTCCCCACCATGCGCCCCCTGAGTTGACTCTTTGCATACCGAAAACCGACTGTTTTGGCCGGTTTTCGGTATGTATTGTTTCCGGGCTGGAGAAAGGAGGTTCCCCCGTTGCAACGCAAATTTCATCTTCTGCGGCGGCAAAATCTGAACGCCACCCGGATCGTGGCCGGCTCCTTCGCCGCCATCATCCTCCTGGGGACCATCCTGCTCAGCCTCCCCATCGCCTCCCGGAGCGGCACATCCCCCGGCATTCTGACCTGCCTCTTCACCGCCACCTCCGCCACCTGCGTCACCGGCCTGGTGCTGGTGGACACCGTTACCCAGTGGACCCTCTTCGGCCAGGGGGTGATCCTGGTCATGATCCAGCTGGGCGGCCTGGGCTTTGTCACCATCCTGACCCTCATCTCCATGCTCCTGCGGCGGAAGATCGGCCTGTCGGAGCGGCTGCTGGTGGTGTCCAACTTCAACCTCAGCAGCCTGAGCGGCGTGGTCGGTCTGGTGCGCTACACGGTGAAATGGACCGCCATTTTTGAACTCTCCGGCGCGGCGCTGCTCATGACCCGCTTCATCCCCGCCTTCGGCGTCAGCCGCGGGCTGTGGTACAGCGTCTTCCACGCCGTCTCCGCCTTCTGTAACGCCGGGTTCGACCTGCTGGGCCGGGGCACGCCCTTCCAGAGTCTGCTGCCGTTCCAGCGCGACCCGGTGGTGCTGGGCACCATCATGGCCCTCATCGTCATCGGCGGCCTGGGCTTTGTGGTGTGGAGCGACATCGGCCACCGGAAACAGCGCGGCCGCCTGGCGCTCTACACGAAGCTGGTCCTGGGCATGACCGCCGCTCTGATCCTCCTGGGCGCCGCGGTCACCCTGGGGGTGGAGTGGCACAACCCGGACACCCTTGGCCCCATGCCCTGGTGGGAGAAGATCGTCAACGCCTTTTTCCAGTCCGTCACCTTCCGCACGGCGGGCTTTTCCAGCATCGACCAGGGCGGCCTGCGGGACACCACCCTGGCCCTCGGCTGCATCCTCATGCTCATCGGCGGCTCCTCCGGCTCCACCGCCGGCGGCGTGAAGACCGGGACGGTGGCGGTGCTGGCCCTGGGCCTTTGGGCGGATCTGAAGGGCGGCGGCGCGGCGGTGATCGGCGGCCGATCCCTGAACCGCCGGCAGCAGAATAGCGCCGTCACCCTGACCCTGACGGTGGGGCTTCTCTTCATCATCGGCTCCATGTTCCTCTCCCTCCTGGAAGACCTGCCCTTTATGAGCGCCGCCTTTGAGGTGGCCTCCGCCCTGGGGACCGTGGGCCTCACCGTGGGCATCACCCCCGGTCTGACCCCGGTGAGCCGGGTGCTTCTCATCCTTTTGATGTACCTGGGCCGGGTGGGCATCCTCTCCTTCTCCCTGGCTTTCAGCACCCGGCGCAGCGCGGTGGAGAGCAAGATCAAATACCCCGTCACCAACGTGATGATCGGTTAAGGAGGACGTGATTTTATGAAATCGTTTTTGATCATCGGCATGGGCCGCTTCGGCGCCTCTCTGGCCCAGGAGCTGTGCGAGCTGGGCAACGAGGTGCTGGCGGTGGATATGCAGGAGGAGCTGATCCAGTCCGTCTCCCCGCTGGTCACCCATGCGGTGATTGCCGACGCCCGGGATAAGGAAGTCCTGCGGGAACTCTCCCCCCGGAGCGTGGACTGCGCGGTGGTGGCCATCGGCAACGACATCGGCAGCAGTGCGCTCATCACCCTGAACCTGAAGGAGCTGGGCGTGGAGCGTGTGGTGGCCAAGGCGGCCAGCCACACCCACCGCAAGGTGCTGGAGAAGATCGGGGCAGACCGGGTGGTCTTCCCGGAGTACGAGATGGGCACCAAGCTGGCCCACTCCCTCTCCAGCTCCAACGTCCTCAACTTCATCGAGCTTTCAGAGGACGCCAGCATCGTGGAGATCGCCACCCCCCGGAACTGGGTGGGCAAGAACCTCCGGGAGCTGGACGTGCGCAACGTCTACGGCGTGAACGTCATCGCCCTGCGCCGGGCGGGGCGGATGCTCATCGCCCCCGGCGCCAACGAGCCGCTCCAGGCCAGCGACGTCGTGGTCGTCCTTGGCCAGGATAAGAACGTGAATCGCCTCCAGGATCTATGGGCGCTTTAACCAGCCGTCAGAACCCCCTGTGCGCCCACCTGCGCAAGCTGGCCGCCCAGGGGCGCTATCGCCGGGAGACCGGCGAGTACCTGGCCGACGGGCGCAAGCTCTGGGAGGAGGCGGTGCGCTGGGGCGCGCCCATCCGGCGGCTCATCACCACCCCGGACGTCCCGGTAAAACTCCCGGCGGGGGTGGAGCACACGGTAGTGACCCCCCAGCTCATGGAGTACCTCTCGCCCATGGAGACCCCCCAGGGGTTCTTGTTCACCCTGTCCCTGCCGGACAAAGCCCCCGCGCTTCCCGCAGGGCAACGCTGGCTGGCCCTGGACGGCCTTCAGGACCCCGGAAACGTGGGTACCGTCTGGCGCGCCGCCGACGCCCTCGGGGCGGACGGGCTGCTCCTTCTGAACCACTGCGCCGACCCCTACGGCCCCAAGACCGTCCGGGCGGCCATGGGCGCCTCCTTCCGCCTCCCGGCCTGGGAGGTGACGCTGGAGGAGCTGACGGCCCTGGCCAGGGCGCAGGGTTTGCCCCTCTACGCCGCCGCCCTGGGGGAGAACTGCCGGGACGTCCGGGAGTTGGACCTGCGCCGGTGCGTGATGGTGGTGGGCAACGAGGGCCACGGGGTCTCCCCGGAGGTCCTGGCCGCCTGCGACGGCACGGCACGCATCCCCATGCGGGAGCGGTGCGAATCTTTGAACGCGGCCACCGCCGCCGCGATCCTGCTCTGGGAGATGGGCAGGGGAGACTGAATGTGGAGAGGAGGCGAAGGGGATGGCGAGTTTGAAATACTGGCTCTGGCTGAGCACGCGCCGGGGCCTCTCCAACGCCGGGGTGTGCGAACTGCTGGACTATTTTGGCACCCCGGAGGCTGTCCACTTCGCCGACCGCCGGGAGTACGACGAGCTGCCCTCCCTGAGCCGCGCGGCCAAGGAGGCCCTGGCGGACAAATCCCTGGACGGGCCGGAGGGCATCCTGGAGGCCTGCGAGCGCCTGGGCCAGCGCATCCTCACCATGGCCGACGCCGCCTACCCCGACCGCCTGCGGAATATCTACGACCCGCCCGCGGTACTCTATCTCCAGGGGCGGGATATCTCCTTTGACGACGAGGCGGTCATCAGCCTCATCGGCGCGCGGGAACCCACCGCCTACGGCGTGGCCCAGGCCCAGCGCATCGGCCACGACCTGGCCGCCCAGGGGGCGGTGGTGGTCTCCGGCCTGGCCCGCGGCCTGGACAGCGAAGGGCTGCGCGGCGCCCTCCGGGGCGGCGGCGTGGTCTGCGGCGTCCTGGGCGGCGGCCTGGACGTGATCTACCCCAGGGAAAACCGCTATCTCTACCAGGACGTAGCCGCCTCCGGCCTGCTGGTCAGCGAGTACCCGCCGGGCACGGAAGCCCGCGCCGGGCATTTTCCCGCCCGGAACCGCATCATCAGCGGGTTGGCTTTGGGCGTGGTCGTGGTGGAGGGCGGCCCCAACTCCGGCACCCGCATCACCGCCCGGAACGCCCTGGATCAGGGCAGGGACGTGTTCGCCGTGCCCGGCCCGGTGGACGCCCCGTTGAGCTACACCCCCAACCAGCTCATCCGCCGCAGCGAGGCCAAGCTCATCACCTCCGCCGGCGACATTCTGGAGGAGTACCAGTACTTCTACCCCCACAAGCTGAACCTGCGCCCCGGCCTGGCGCCGGACACACCGCCCGTCCCCGGCGACGCCCAGCTGGACGAGCCGCCCAAGCCCAAGCCCCGGGCGGAACGCGCCCAGGCGGAGCCGGAGGCGGCGGGGGAGAGCAGCGAGGCGGAACTTCCCACCGTCCCCTGGCGCTCCCTGACCCCCGCCCTCACCGACGACCAGCGGGACGTGATGCTCACCCTGCGGGACCGCCCCATGGTCATGGATGAACTCATCGACGCCACCCAGATCCCGGCGCGGCGGTGCAGCTCGGCGGTGATGATGCTCCAGCTGGCGGGCTTTGTCCGGGAGGAGCAGGGCAAGCGCTTCGCCGCCACCGTCCGCGTCCAGGTGGACGACTGATTTTTGCAAAATTGACTGTACCAGGAGGAAAACGATATGGCCGCTAAGACCGATCTGGTGATCGTGGAGTCGCCCGCCAAGGCGAAGACCATTGGAAAATACCTGGGGCCGTCCTACAAGGTCATGGCCACCATGGGCCACGTCCGGGACCTTCCCAAGAGCAAGCTGAGCGTGGACGTGGCGCACCAGTTTCGCCCCGACTACCAGCCCATCAAGGGCAAGGAGGGCATCATCTCCGACCTCTCCAAGGCCGCCAAGCGCAGCGACAAGATCTATCTGGCCACCGACCCTGACCGGGAGGGGGAGGCCATCTCCTGGCACCTGAAGGAACTCTTAAACTTGCCGGAGGAGCGCACCTACCGGGTCACCTTCAACGAGATCACCAAGAAGGTGGTCACCGAGTCCATCGCCAAGCCCCGGGCCATCGACCAGAACCTGGTGGACGCCCAGCAGGCCCGGCGCATCCTGGACCGCATCGTGGGCTATGAACTCTCCCCCCTCCTCTGGAAGAAGATCCGCCGGGGCCTGTCCGCCGGGCGGGTGCAGTCGGTGGCCGCCCGGCTGGTGGTGGAGCGGGAGGAGGAGATCCGGGCCTTCCGGAGCCAGGAGTACTGGTCCATCGACGTGGACTTCTCCCGCGTCGCCCCCAACACGGGCGCCTTCCGCGCCTCCTTCTACGGCAGGGACAAGAAGATGGAACCCGCCAGCCGGAAAGAGGTGGACGAGATCATCAACGCTGTGAAGGGGAAGGGCTTTACAGTCAAATCGGTGAAGCGCCAGGACAAGCAGCGCAACCCGGCGCCCCCCTTCATCACCTCCACCCTCCAGCAGGAGGCGTCCCGGAAGTTGGGGATGCCCCCCCGGCGCACCATGTCCATCGCCCAGCAGCTCTACGAAGGGGTGGACATCACCGGGGAGGGCACGGTGGGTCTCATCACCTATATGCGTACCGACTCCCTGCGCCTCTCCGACGAGGCCACCGCCGCGGCTAAGGAGTTCATCATCGGCCGCTACGGCAAGGAGTACTACCCGGCCAAAGCCCGGCAGTACAAGGCCAAGTCCAACGCCCAGGACGCCCACGAGGCCATTCGCCCCTCGGAGGTCCGGCTGGACCCGGAGTCCATCCGCAAGGACCTGACCGCCGAGCAGTATAAGCTCTACAAGCTCATCTGGAGCCGCTTTTTGGCCTGCCAGATGGCCTCCGCCGTCTACGACAGCGTCTCCATCGACGTGGAGGGCAGCGCCGGTTACCTCTTCCGGGCGACCCACTCCTCCCTGAAGTTCAGCGGCTTCACCGCCGTCTATGAGGAGAGCCGGGACGACGAGGACGAGCGGGTGCAGTCCCCTCTGCCCGATTTGAAGGAGGGGGAGGTCGTAAAGGATAAAGCCTTTACCCCTGAACAGCACTTCACCCAGCCCCCCGCCCGGTACACCGAGGCCACCCTCATCAAGGCCCTGGAGGAGAAGAACATCGGCCGCCCCTCCACCTACGCCCCCACCGTGTCCACCATCCTGGATCGGGAGTACGTGGTCAAGGAGGGTCGCGCCCTCCGCCCCACTCCCCTTGGAGAGGTGGTCACCGGGCTGATGCGGGATAAATTTCCCGACGTGGCCGACCCCACCTTTACCGCCCGGATGGAGGAGCGCCTGGACCGGGTGGAGACCGGCGAGGAGAACTGGGTGGGCATCCTCAACAGCTTCTACGACGAGTTTGAACCCAATTTGAAGAAGGTGGAGAGCGAGCTGGACGGCACCCGTCTGAAGGTGCCCGACGAGGTCTCCGAGGAGGTCTGCCCCCAGTGCGGGCGGCAGCTGGTGGTGAAGTCGGGGCGGTTTGGCCGGTTTTTGGCCTGCCCCGGCTGGCCGGAGTGCGACTTCACCATGCCCCTGGTGGTGGAGATGCCCGGCAAGTGCCCCCGGTGCGGCGGGCGCATCTTCAAGCGCACCGGCCGGAGCAAGAAAAACGGCAAGCAGTACACCTTTTACTGTTGCGAGCACCGCAGCGCCAAGGACGAGAGCAAGAAGTGCGAGTTTATCACCTGGGACGTGCCGGTGAAGGACAACTGCCCCGTGTGCGGCCAGACCATGTTCAAGACCGCCGGCAAGGGCGCCCACAAGCCTTTCTGCATCAACGAGCAGTGCTCCAACTTCACCCCGGAGGAAAAGCGGGGCGGCTACCGCCGCCGGGAGAGCCAGGGGGATACCGAGAAGCCCGCCGCCAAGAAAACGACCACCGGAAAAGCCGCAACGAAAAAACCCGCGGCCAAGAAAACTGCGGCCAAAAAGCCCGCCGCCAAAAAGCCCGCCGCAAAAGCGGCTAAGGAGAGTTGATGGAGCCGGTTCTGATCGTGGGAGCCGGCCTGGCCGGCAGCGAGGCGGCCTGGCAGCTGGCCCAGCGGGGTGTCCCGGTGACCCTGCGGGAGATGAAGCCCCAAAAGATGACCCCCGCCCACCACAGCCCGGATTTCGCCGAGCTGGTCTGCTCCAACTCCCTGCGCTCCGACGAGCTGACCAACGCCGTGGGGTTGCTGAAGGAGGAGCTGCGCCGCTGCGGAAGCCTCATCCTCTCCTGCGCCGACGCCCATCGGGTGGCCGCCGGAGGCGCCCTGGCGGTGGACCGCGGCGGCTTTTCCGCCGCCGTCACCCAGCGCGTCCGAAGCCATCCCCTGATCCACATTGAAGAGGGGGAGGTGGAGCGGGTGCCCTCCGCCGGGCAGGTGATCCTGGCCACCGGGCCATTGACCTCCGACGCCCTGGCCGGGGACATTGGCCGTCTGCTGGGCGGGGAGGCGTACCTGAGCTTTTTCGACGCCGCCGCCCCTCTGGTGTCCTTCGAGTCGGTGGACATGGACCGGGCCTGGTTTGCCTCCCGGTACGACAAGGGGACGGCGGATTACATCAACTGCGCCCTGGATGAGGCCGAATACCGCGCCTTTTGGCGGGAGCTGACCACCGCCCAGGAGGCGGAGGTCCACGGCTTTGAGGACAGCGGCGTCTTTGAGGGCTGTATGCCCGTGGAGGTGATGGCCCGCCGGGGGGAGGACACCCTGCGCTACGGCCCTCTGAAGCCCAAGGGCCTGCGGGACCCCCGCACCGGCAGGGAACCCTACGCCGTGGTCCAGCTGCGCCGGGACAACGCCCAGGGCAGCGTCTACAACCTGGTGGGCTTCCAGACCCACCTGCGTTTCCCGGAGCAGAAGCGGGTCTTCTCCATGATCCCCGCCCTGGAACACGCGGAGTTTCTGCGCTACGGGGTGATGCACCGCAACACCTATCTCAACTCCCCCCGGCTGCTGGACCGGTACTACCGACTGAAGTCGGACCCACGGGTGATGTTCGCCGGGCAGATCACCGGGGTGGAGGGGTATGTGGAGTCCACCGCCTCCGGCCTTCTCTGCGCGGTGGAGCTTGCCCACCGGCTGCTGGGTCTGCCCCCGGTGGACTTCCCCAACAGCACCGCCATCGGCGCGCTGGCCGCCTACATCTCCAACGAGAGCGTGACGGATTTCCAGCCCATGAACATCAACTTCGGCCTTCTCCCGCCCCTGGATCACCGGGTCAAGGGCAAGCGGGAGAAGAACACCGCCATCTCCCAACGGGCCTTAGCGGCCCTGGGAGAGCGGAATTTGGACGTAAGGAGGGACGAGGTATGAAGATCATTCTCGACGCCATGGGGGGCGACAACGCCCCTATGAGCAACGTCCAGGGCGCCCTGGACGCCGTTCGCGCCGGCGAGGCGGAGGTTTTGCTGGTGGGCGACGGCGAGCGCCTGCTGGAGTGCCTGCGGGACCTGGGGGTGGGCGAGCTGCCCCAGGGCCTGGAGATCGCCCACGCCGGCCAGGTGGTCACCATGGAGGACAACCCCGCCCTGGCCTTTAAGGAGAAGAAGGACTCCTCCCTCACCGTGGGCCTCAACCTTCTCAACGAGGGGGCGGGGGCGGCCTTTGTCTCCGCCGGGTCCACCGGCGCGCTGCTGTCCGCGGCCACGCTCCTGACCAAGCGCATCCGGGGCATCCGCCGGGCGGCGCTTGCCCCGGTGGTGCCCACGGGGAACGGCGGCGCGGTGCTCATCGACTGCGGCGCCAACGCCGAGTGCACCCCGGAGTACCTCTTGCAGTTCGCCTACATGGGCAGCTACTACGCCCAACAGGCGCTGGGCCGCCCGGAACCCACCGTGGGGCTGCTGAACATCGGCGCGGAACCCAGCAAGGGCACCCAACTCCAGAAGGACGCCTATCCGCTGCTCCAGGCGGCGGGGGAGGAGGGGCGCATCCGCTTCGTTGGCAACGTGGAGGCCCGGGAGGCAGTGGAGGGCGCGGTGGACGTCATCGTCTCCGACGGCTACGCCGGGAACATCTTCCTCAAGGCCCTGGAGGGCACCGGATTGTTCATGGGCCGGCAGATGAAGGCCATGTTCAAGAAAAACCTGCTCACCAAGCTGGCCGCCCTGATGGTGGGCGGCGGCATCAAGGAGTTCAAGAAGCTCCTGGACTCCTCCGAGGTGGGGGGCACCGCTCTTCTGGGCATCTCCAAGCCGGTATTCAAAGCCCACGGCTCCTCCGACGCCCGTGCCATCCGCAACGCCATCCGCCAGGCGGTGACCTTCAGCCAGTCCGGCCTCATCGACGATATCACGGCCCACGTGGACTACATGCGGGTGGGAGGCGAAAAAAAGTCTGCGGAAAAGGCGGAAAAATCGTAATAGGCTCTTGACAGGTGAGGCAAAACTTCTTATTATGTGGGTATAGATCCCATCCCAAAGGAGCGTTGCGTTATGTTTGAAGAGCTTGCGGCCATCATCGCGGAACAGTTTGGCGTGGACGTGGACACCATCACCCCGGAGACCACCTTCGAGGACGACCTGGGCGCGGACTCCATCGACATTGTGGAGCTGAGCATGGCGCTGGAGGACGAATTCGCCATCGGCGAGATGTCGGAGGACGACCTGGGCGGGATCAGCACGGTGAACGACCTCGTGCAGTACATCCAGGCGCACACCGAGGCGGAATAAAGACGAACTGAAAGCCCCCGCCAGGCGCGGGGGCTTTTTCATGGGAGGAGAGGCATGATGCACCCCTTGGAGGAAAAGCTGGACTACCGTTTTCAGGACCCCCAGCTGCTGGAGCGCGCCCTGACCCACAGCTCCTACGCCAACGAGCGCCTGGGCGGCGCCCTGGAGAGCAACGAGCGGCTGGAGTTTCTGGGCGACTCGGTGCTGGGCCAGGTCACCGCCGACCATCTCTACCGCTCCCATCCCGACCTCCCCGAGGGGGACCTGACCCGGATGCGGGCAGCCCTGGTGTGCGAGGAGGCGCTGGCGAAAGTCGCCCGGCGCTGGGGCCTGGGGGAGTATCTCCGCCTGGGCCGGGGGGAGGATCAGAACGGCGGTCGGCAGCGTGACTCCATCCTGGCCGACGCCGTGGAGGCCATCCTGGCCGCCCTCTACCTGGACGGCGGCATCGCCCAGGCCCGGCGCACCATCCGCGCCTTTGTCCTCTCCCAGGAGGACCAGGCGGGGGAGGGCAGGGACTACAAGACCGCCCTTCAGGAGCTGGTCCAGCGCACCCCGGGGCACACCCTGCGCTACGCCCTCCTGCGGGAGACCGGCCCGGACCACTGTAAGGCGTTCTGGATGGCGGTCACCCTGGACGGAGAGCAGATCGGCGCCGGCCAGGGCCGGAGCAAAAAGGAGGCCGAGCAACAGGCGGCCAAGATGGCCCTGGAAGGGCTGAAAAAGCATAAATAGTCTTCATTTTTCTGCTTTTTGTATCAAACAGCACCACCCCTCCAAAGCCCAGTTTTGTGCTGCACAGCACCCAAAAAGACAGGAGGCGGGAAGATGGGCCATTGTGATTGGGCGCGGGTGAACCAGCGGGAGCAGGCGTACCACGACCGGGAGTGGGGCGTGCCGGTGCATGACGACCGGCAGATGTTCGAGCACCTGACGCTGGAGTGCCTGCAATGCGGCCTCTCCTGGGACCTGATGCTGAAAAAGCGGGAGATCTTCCGCGCCTGCTTCGCCAACTTCCAGTACGACCAGATCGCCGCCTTCGGAGAGGAGGATGTGCGGCGCATCCTGAACACCGAGGGGATGCTGCGCTCCGAGCGGAAGATCCGCGCCGTCATCAACAACGCCCGGTGCTACCGAAAAATTCGCGCGGAATTCGGCAGTTTTTGCGCCTACCTCTGGGCCTATACAGACGGGAAAACGGTCCTGTACACCGGCCACGCCGAGGGCGGCATCCCCGTGAGCAACGGCCTCTCCGCCCGCGTCAGCCGCGACCTGAAAAAGCGGGGCTTCCAGTTCGTCGGCCCGGTGACCATCTACTCCCACCTCCAGGCCTGCGGCGTTGTCAATGACCACGCCGGCGACTGCCTCCGCTACCACGCGATCAACGCGGCAAACCCCACCGTCACCCTGCCCCCCGACCAGGAGGTGGGCCAGGCGTGAGCGTGGGAGCGGCGGAATGAGCGCGCTCTGAGATGGTACGAGTGTCTATGGTATCAGGATTCAAAAAACCAAATCGAAGCCCAGCGAAGCGGGTTCGATTTGGAGAGGAGGAGCAGCGGAACGAGCGCGCTCTGACTTTTTGAAAAAAAGTCGGAGCAAGCGATATGGAGCTTGCTCCGACGTGGTCCGAGTGGCGCGACTCGAACGCGCGGTCTCCTGGTCCCAAACCAGGCGCGATACCAACTTCGCTACACCCGGATATCACAGCATGCCGCCGACGGCGGCATATTTTATTATACGAAAAAGGGGAGGGGATTGCAAGGATTTCCTGCCTGTGCTACAATATCCGCATCTGCGGATATTGCAGCATATATGCCGCCTTTTCTCTCCGGCTTTGCCGGAAACCGAAAAGGATGGCAAATTGTATCACACCGCTTGCGCGGATGTGCTACAAAATGAAACCACGGGGGAACAGACCATGCGGATGCGGAAAAAGGCACATTTGGATCGGCGGATGGAGCGGCAGAGCGCCCGGCTCATCCAGCGGCCGGAGGAACACCGGGGCCGTTGGCGGGAGCTGCTGGACGGTTGCGAAGAAGTCCGGCTGGAGCTGGGCTGCGGCAAGGGGCGCTTCACCGTGGAGACCGCCAAGGCGGAGCCGGAGGTACTCTTCGTGGCGGTGGAGCGGGTGGCCGACGCCATGGTGATGGCCATGGAGCGGGCGGAGGAGGCCGGTCTCTCCAACGTCTACTTCATCGACGCCGACGCCCGTGGGCTGGACGGCTGGTTCGCCCCCGGCGAGGTGAGCCGGGTCTATTTGAACTTCTCCGACCCCTGGCCCTCCAACCGCCAGGCCAAGCGCCGGCTGACCCACCCGGACTTTCTGCGCCTCTACGCCAAGGTGCTATCGCCCGGCGGGGAGATCCACTTCAAGACGGACAACCAGGACCTGTTCGCCTGGTCGCTCTTCCAGTTCCCCAAGGC
>CANRLZ010000028.1 GCA_947631595.1 uncultured Oscillospiraceae bacterium | reverse complement strand
CCCAGCGCGGTGAAGTACGACAACATCACCTACGACCAGGTCCTGGCCCAGCACCTCCAGGTCATGGACTCCACCGCCACGTCCCTCTCCATGGACAACAACATCCCGGTCATCCTCTTCGCCCTCAAGGACCCGGAAAACATCTACCGGGTGGTCATGGGGGAGAAGGTAGGCACAATCGTAAAGGAGGAGCACAACAATGGCTGAAGTACACGCGGAGTATGAATCCAAGATGAAGAAGACCGTGGAGGTCGTCAAGAGCGACTTTGCCGCCGTCCGCGCCGGGCGTGCCAACGCCGGGGTGCTGGACAAGATCCAGGTGGAGTACTACGGCACGCTCACCCCCATCCAGCAGGTGGCCAACATCTCCTCGCCCGACCCCCGGAGCCTGGTGATCCAGCCCTGGGACGCCAGCCTGCTCAAGGCTATCGAGAAGGCCATCCAGGCCTCCGACCTGGGCATCAACCCCCAGAACGACGGCAAGCTGATCCGCCTCGCCTTCCCCCAGCTCACCGAGGAGCGCCGTAAGGAGCTGACCCGCCAGGTCCAGAAGTACGGCGAGGGCGGCAAGGTGGCCATCCGCAACATCCGCCGGGACGCCATGGACCGCTTTAAGTCCATGGAGAAGAAGGGCGAGATCACCGAGGACGACCGCAAGGACTACGAGGAGGATCTTCAGAAGCTCACCGACAAGTACTGCAAGGAGATCGACGCCCTCACTGCCGAGAAGGAGAAGGAGCTGATGGCGGTCTGACCGCTCAGAGGCCGCTTTGGAGTTGAGAGAGCTATGCTGTTTTCCAAAAAGCCGCCCGCGCCGGAGGTAGATCTGGAGCATTTGCCCCGGCACATCGCCATCATCATGGACGGAAATGGCCGCTGGGCCAAAAAGCGCCACCTCCCCCGCAGCGCCGGCCACAGCGCCGGCTCGGAGACCCTCCGGCGGATCGCCACCCAGGTAAAGAAGCTGGGCATCCCCTACCTGACGCTCTACGCTTTCTCTACGGAGAACTGGAAACGCGCCCCGGAGGAGGTGTCCGCCATCATGGACCTTCTGCGCAACTACCTCCGGGAGGCCCTGCGGGATATGGACAAAAACCAGTTCCAGATCTCCTTTTTCGGGGATCTGAGCGCCCTGGACCCGGACCTTCAGGCGCTGTGCGACCAGGTGGGGGAGGTCTCCAAAAAGTACCCCCAATGCCGGATGAACATCTGCCTCAACTACGGGGGTCGGGACGAGATCTTGCACGCTGCCCGGGCCTTTGCCGCGGACTGCGTGGCCGGCTCCGCCGACCCGGAGGCGCTCACCGAGGAGGAGTTTGAAACGTATCTCTACTCCCGTGGCGTTCCCGACCCGGACCTGATCATCCGCCCCAGCGGGGAACAGCGGCTGTCCAACTTCCTGCTGTGGCAGGCGGCTTACGCGGAGTTTTACTACACCGATATCCTCTGGCCGGATTTCCGGGAGGCGGATCTCTTGGCCGCCATCGGTGCCTATCAACAGCGAAAACGTAGGTTTGGAGGGGTTTAGGCGTGTTTCAACGGATCATGGTCGCGGTGGTGTGTGTGCCGCTCCTCATTCTGCTGTTTTTCTTCCTGCCCCCTATTGCCATGCCCATTTTCATCTCTATCCTCTCCATGATCGGCGTCCACGAGGTTTTGTGGTCCACCGGTTTTGTGAAGAACGTCCGGATCTCGGCTTACTCCATCGTCCTGGCCGGGCTGATCCCCTTCTGGTCCTTCATCGGTGAGGGCACGTTCTCGGCGCTGTGCGTGGTGTTCGTCTACTTCACCCTAATCTTCGCCGAGGCCATCTCCAGCCACTATACCGTGACCATGGAAAAGATGGGCGGCGCCTTTTTCTTCGCCACGCTCATCCCGTACTTCCTGTCCAGCTTCATCCGCCTGGATCAGATGGAGGGAGGGAAGTACCTCATCCTCACCCCGCTGGTGGCCGCCTTTTTGTCCGACGCCTTTGCCCTCTTCGGCGGGATGCTCTTCGGCAAGCATAAGCTGGCGCCGGAACTCTCCCCCAAGAAGACGGTGGAGGGCGCGGTCAGCGGCCTTGTGGGCGCGGTGGTGAGCATGATCGTCTACGGCCTTGTGATGCGCTTTGCCTTCCAACTGGAGGTCAACTACCTGCTCCTGGCGCTCTACGGCGCCCTGGGCAGCGCGGTGTCCCAGCTGGGGGATCTGTCCTTTTCCTACATCAAGCGGCAGTACGACCTCAAGGACTTCGGCAACCTCCTGCCCGGCCACGGCGGCATCCTGGACCGCTTTGACAGCGTGATCTTCTGCGCGCCGCTCATTGAGATCCTGTGGCGGCTGCTGCCCGCGTTGAAACTCAGTTGACAAACAAGGAGGGACCTGCTGTGGCACGGCGGATCTCCATTTTAGGTTCCACAGGCTCCATCGGGCGGCAATCGCTGGAAGTGATCGCCGCCCTTGGCCTGTCTGTGGGCGCCCTCACCGCCCACCGGAACACGGCGCTGCTGGAGGAGCAGGCCAGGGCCTTTTCCCCGGAGCTGGTGGTGCTCACCGACCCCGGCGCGGCCAAAGATCTGGCCGTCCGCCTGGGGGATACCCCCGTCCGGGTGGCCTCCGGCCCGGAGGGCTTATTGGAAGCCGCCACCCTGGAGAGCGTGGACACCGTCCTCACCGCCGTGGTGGGTTCGGCGGGGCTGGAGCCTACGCTGGCCGCCATCGCCGCGGGGAAGGACATCGCCCTTGCCAACAAGGAGACCCTGGTCTGCGCCGGCGCCCTGGTGACCCGCGCGGCCAGGGAACGGGGCGTGAAGCTCCTGCCGGTGGACTCGGAGCACTCGGCCATCTTCCAGTGCCTCCAGGGCTGCGCCCACCGCGGCGAGGTGCGCCGCCTGATCCTCACCGCCTCCGGCGGGCCTTTCTACGGCAAAACGAGGGCTGAACTGGCCGGCGTCACCCGCAAGGAGGCGCTGCGCCACCCCAACTGGTCCATGGGCGCCAAGATCACCATCGACTCGGCCACCATGATGAACAAGGGCTTTGAGGTCATGGAGGCCATGTGGCTCTACGACCTGCCTTTGGAACAAATCGACGTTGTGATCCACCGGGAGAGCGTCATCCACTCCCTGGTGGAGTTCCAGGACGGGGCGGTGCTGGCCCAGCTGGGTTCCCCGGATATGCGCCTGCCCATCCAATACGCCCTGACCTGGCCGGAGCGCAAGCCCGGCCCGGCGGCGCGGCTGGACCTGCTGCGCTGCCCTGACCTGACTTTTTCGCCCCCGGACGGGGTAAACTTCCCCTGTCTGGAACTGGCCAGGGAGGCGGCGCGGCAGGGCGGTGTGGCTCCCGCCGCCCTCAACGGGGCCAATGAGACCGCAGTCGCCCTTTTCCTGGAGGACAAGATCGGTTTTCTGGACATTCCCCGGCTCTGCCAGGCTGCTCTGGCCGCCGCGCCAAAGGTGGAAGCGCCCACCTTGGAGGACATCCTGGCCGCCGACGCCCAGGGCCGCGCACTGGCGCGGAAAATGGTTTGAGGTGAACTATGGGTACAGTCTTGATCGTCCTGTTCGGTATCTTGATGTTCGGCCTTCTCATCGCCGTCCACGAATTCGGCCACTTCATCGTGGCCAAGTGGAGCGGAGTGAAGGTAAACGAGTTCTCCATCGGCATGGGCCCCAAGCTGTGGGGCCGCCAGGGGGCGGAGACCCTCTACACCCTGCGGCTGTTCCCCATCGGCGGCTACTGCGCCATGGAGGGGGAGGATGAGGACACGGAGGACCCCCGCTCCTTTCAAAAGGCCGGGGCGGGGAAGAAGTTTCTGATCCTGGCGGCGGGGGCGACCATGAATTTCCTGGTGGGGTTTCTGCTCTTCCTCGGCCTCTGCGCCACCCAGTCCAACTACTACGTGGACGTGGTGGGCGGGTTTTCCCCCGGCTCCTCCCTCCCGGCCCAAGGGTTGGAGGTCGGCGATGAATTCCTCTCCGTGGACGGCCACGCCATTTTGATCCAAGGCGATACCAAAATCTTCCTGGCGCGGGCAGGGGAGAGCGCCGATATCGAAGTCCTGCGGGACGGCCGGCGGGTCTTGCTCCCGGACGTGGCGCTGACCCGGTCTGTGATCGTCCAGACGGAGGACGGCCCCCAGGCGTACCTGGGCCTGACCTTCGGCGCGAGGGCCTATCCGGCCTCCTTGGGCGACCGACTGGTCCGGAGCTGGTACCAGTGCGTGGACACCGTGCGCCTGGTGTGGATCAGCCTGGGCGACCTCTTCACCGGAGCGGTGGGCATCCGGGATATGTCCGGCCCGGTGGGCATCGTGGACATGATGGGCCAGGTGGCCGGCAGCGCGGACACCGCGGCCGGAGCGCTATACAGCATTCTCTACTTCGTGGCCTTCATCGCCATCAACCTGGCGGTGATGAACCTTCTGCCCATCCCCGCTCTGGACGGCGGGCGGATCCTCTTCCTGGTGGTCAATCTGGTCTACACCGCCCTCACCAGGCGGCGTCTGGACCCCAAGTACGAGGGGGCGGTGAACGCCGTCTTCCTGGTGGCCCTGTTGGGGCTGATGCTGGTGGTGGCGGCCAGCGACGTATTGAAACTATTTGGACGGTGAGCGTATGACAAGACAGATCATGGTGGGCGGCGTCCCCATCGGCGGCGGCGCGGAAGTCACCATTCAATCCATGTGCAACACCCCCACCCAGGACGTGGCCGCCACGGTGGAGCAAATCCGCCGTCTCCAGGCCGCCGGGTGCCAGATCGTCCGGGTGGCCGTGCCCGACCTGGACGCCGCCCGTGCGGTGGGCGCCATCCGGGAGCGCATCCAGATTCCCCTGGTGGTGGACATCCACTTTGACTACAAACTGGCCCTGGAATGCGTGGCCGCCGGGTGCGACAAGGTGCGCATCAACCCCGGCAACATCGGCGGGGACGACCGGGTAAAGGCGGTGGCGGACGCCTGCCGCCGGAAGGGTATCCCCATCCGCATCGGGGTCAACGGCGGGTCGCTGGAAAAGCCCATTCTGGCCAAGTACGGCGGGGTCACGCCGGAGGCGCTGGTGGAGAGCGCCCTGGGGCACATCCGCCTGCTGGAGCGGTATGACTTTGACCAGATCTGCGTGTCCATGAAGTCCTCCAGCGTCCCTGTGACCATGGCGGCCTACCGGCTGTTTTCCCAGCGGTACGACTACCCCCTCCACGTGGGCGTCACCGAGACGGGCACGCCCCGGATGGGGGTGCTGAAGTCCGCGGTGGGCATCGGCGGCCTGCTGGCCCTGGGCATCGGGGACACCGTGCGGGTCTCCCTGTCCGCCGACCCGCTGGAGGAGGTCTATGCCGCCAGGGACATTCTGAAAGCGGCCGGTGTGCGCAAGGACGGCCCGGAGTTGATCTCCTGCCCCACCTGCGGCCGCACGAAAGTTGACCTCATCGCCATGGCCAACGAGGTGGAGCGCCGCCTGGATACGGTGAAAAAACCCATCACTGTGGCGGTCATGGGCTGCACCGTCAACGGCCCAGGGGAGGCCTCCGCCGCCGACGTGGGCATCGCCGGAGGCGACGGGGTGGGCATGTTGTTCCGCCACGGTGAAGTCGTGAAAAAAGTCCCCCAGGCGGAGCTGGTGGACGAGCTGTTCAAACTGATCGAAACGCTGTAAGGAGAGAGAATTTTGGCCTCCCAAAAGAAAAAGATACCCTTTTTTGTCGCCTTTTCGGCCTATCTTCCCCAGGACCCCCAGCTGTGCGCACGGCTGGCGGACTGCCAGGTGCTACATATCGCCTCCGACCCCCGGATCGGGGGCGTTTCGGTGACCCTTGAAGCAGAACCCCCCCTGACCCCGGCGGAGTGCCAGGCGGTCGGGGAGGGGCTTTCCCATGCCTACGGCGGCGCGGTGACCGTCCATGTGCCCGCGTCGAATCCCCCCGCCGATCCCCAGGCAACCTCCTCCGACGAACAGGACCCGGCGGCGTTGGTGGAACTGCTGCGCCGGGAGCTGGGCAAGCTCTTCGCCCCCGCCCGCGGCCTCATGGTGGGCGCTGTGGGCCGGTGGGAGGGGGAGAGGCTGACCGTCACCCTCGCCAACGGCGGCAAGGATCTTTTGAGCGCCTATCTGCCCCAGGTGCAGGCGTCCCTGGACCGCGCGGCAGGCCGCCCGGTGCAGGTGACCTTGGCGGGCGGCGCCGCGCCCGCGAGCCAGAAGCCGGATCAGAAGCTCCTGGACCGGGCGGAGGGGGAGCGCCGCGCCGCCATCCAGGCGAAACGGACCGTCTCCCCCCGGCGGGAAAAGACGGCGGAGCGGCCCATCTTCGGCAAGGTGTCCATGAAGACGCTCACCTCTATGTCCGACCTCGACCTGGAGCTGGGGACTGTCTTGGTGGAGGGGGATGTGTTCAGCGTAGACCACAAGGAGCTGAAGGGCCGCAACACCGTGATCCGCTTTGACCTCACCGACTACACCGGCTCCATCCGGGTCTCCCAGTTTATGAACAACGACCAGGCCAAGCCCATCGTCTCCAAGGTCTCGACTGGGCAGCATTTGCTGGTGCAGGGGCGGCTGGAGATGGACCGCTATGACGGAGACTTGGTTCTCCGCCCCACGGGCATCCAGGCGGCAAAGAAGGTGACCCGTCAGGATACAGCCCCCCAGAAACGGGTGGAGCTGCACCTCCACACCCAGATGTCCGCCACCGACGCCCTCACCGTCACCGGCGACGCGGTGAATCGGGCGCTGAGCTGGGGGCACCGCGCCATCGCCATCACCGACCACGGCGTTGCCCACGCTTTTCCCGACGCCGACCACGCCGCCGCGAAAAAGGACATCAAGATCCTCTACGGGGTGGAGGCGTATTTCCAAAACGACGTGGACAGCACCGTGGCCGTCCACGGTTCGGCTGACCTTCCGTTGGAGGGGGAGTATGTGGTCTTCGACCTGGAGACCACCGGCTTTGACCCCCGCCAGGAGGCCATCATCGAGATCGGCGCGGTGCGCGTCCGGGACGGCGTCATCCAGCCCGACCACTTCTGCACCTTTGTCGACCCCCAGCGCCCCCTGAGCCCCAAGATTGTCTCCCTCACCGGCATCACCGACGAGATGCTGGTGGGCGCGCCCAGCCAGGAGCAGGCAGTCCGCGCCTTTTTGGACTACGCCGGAGGCCGTCCCCTGGTGGCCCACAACGCCGACTTTGACGTGAGCTTTCTCCGCCAGGCGGCGGCCAACTTCGGCATCCCCTTTGAACCCACCACCGTGGACACCCTCTCCCTGGCCCGGCGGCTCTACCCGGAGTTGAAAAACCACAAGCTGGACACCGTGGCCGCCCATCTGCGCCTGGGGAGCTTCAACCACCACCGGGCGGACGACGACGCCGCCACCGCCGCGGGCATCCTCCTGGACGAGCTGCGGCAGCTGCGCGCCCGTGGCGCCGTTCTCCTCAAAGACGCGGACACCGTTCTGGCCGGCGCCAAGGTGGGCGGGCAGGTCCGGCGCTCCGCCTACCATCTGATCGTCCTGGCCAAGAACCAGACCGGTCTTCGCAACCTCTACAAGCTGGTGTCCCTGTCTCATCTGGAGCATTTCCACCGCTACCCCATCATGCCCAAGAGCCTCATCAACGAGAACCGGGAGGGGCTGATCATCGGCTCCGCCTGCGAGGCGGGAGAACTCTTCCGGGCCATCGTGGAGGGCAAGCCCCAGGAGGAGCTGGAGCGCATCGCCCAGTGGTACGACTACCTGGAGATCCAGCCCTTGTCCAACAACGCCTTTATGCTCCGCCCCAACAAGGACGGCCGCCAGGCCGCCCAGTCGGAGGAGGATCTTCGCAACTTCAACCGCAAGGTGGTGGAGTTGGGGGAGAAGCTGGGCAAGCCCGTCTGCGCCACCGGGGACGTCCACTTTCTCGACCCCCAGGAGGAGATCTACCGCCACATCATCCTGGACTCCAAGGGGATGGACGACGCCGACAGCCCCAACCCCCTCTACCTGCGCACCACCGACGAAATGCTCCAGGAGTTCGCCTATCTGGGCCAGGAGAAAGCCCAGGAGGTGGTGGTCACCAACACCAACCTCATCGCCGACTGGTGCGACAGGATGTCGCCTTTGCCCTCCGGGCTGTTCCCGCCCACCATTGAAAACTCCGCCCAAATTCTGAGCGATCTGGTGTGGAGTCGCGCCCATGAGTTGTACGGCGAAGAGCCGCCCCAGGTGGTGGTGGACCGCATCAACGCCGAGTTGGGGGACATTCTGCGCTGTCACTACGACGTGATCTATATGTCCGCCCAGAAGCTGGTGCAGGACTCCCTGGATCACGGCTACCTGGTGGGTTCCCGCGGCTCGGTGGGTTCCTCCATCGTGGCCTTCCTCTCCGGCATCACCGAGGTCAACTCCCTGCCGCCCCACTACCGCTGTCCCAAGTGCAAGCACGCGGAGTTTGACGTGGATCCCCAGTACGGCTGCGGCGCGGATATGCCCGACGCGGTGTGCCCCGTCTGCGGTACGCCTTATGAAAAGGACGGGTTCAACATCCCCTTTGAGACCTTCCTGGGCTTCGGCGGGGACAAGGTCCCGGATATCGATCTGAACTTCTCCGGGGAGTACCAGTCCAGCGCCCACCGCTACACCTTTGAACTCTTTGGGGAGAACCACGTCTTCCGGGCGGGCACCATCGGCACCATCGCCCTGAAGACCGCTTTCGGCTATGTGAAAAAGTACCTGGAAAAGCGCGGCCTCCACGTCACCAAGGCGGAGGAGAACCGCCTGGCCACCGGCTGTACCGGGGTCAAGCGCACCACCGGCCAGCACCCCGGCGGCATGGTGGTCATCCCCCAGGACTGCGAGATCTACGATTTCTGCCCCGTGCAGCACCCCGCCGACGACACCGGCACCGACATCGTCACCACCCACTTTGAGTACCACTCCATGGAGTCCAACCTCCTGAAGCTGGATATGCTGGGCCACGACGACCCGTCCATGATCCGTATGCTGGAAGACCTCACCGGCATCGACGCCCGGACGGACATCCGCCTGGACGATCCGGACACCATGAGCCTGTTCACCTCCTCGGAGAAGCTGGGCTTTGTGGACGACCCCATCCTTGGGCCCACCGGCGCTGTAGCCATCCCGGAGTTCAACACCAAGTTCACCCGCCAGATGCTCATGGACACCCAGCCCAAGGACTTCAGCACCCTGGTGCGCCTGTCCGGTTTCTCCCACGGCACCGACGTGTGGCTGGGAAACGCCCGGGATCTGATCCTGAACGACGGCATCTCCGTGCTGGACACCGTGGGCTGCCGGGACGACATCATGCTCTACCTCATCCACCAGGGCATGGACCCCAAGGTGGCCTTCAAGATCATGGAGGCCGTGCGGAAGGGGAAGGTGAAAAAGGGCGGGTTCCAGCCGGGCTGGGAGGAGGACATGAGGGCACACAACGTCCCCGACTGGTACATCGGCTCTCTCGCCAAGATCGGCTACCTCTTCCCCAAGGCCCATGCCGTGGCCTACGTGATGATGGCCTACCGCATCGCCTGGTTCAAGGTTCACCGCCCCCTGGCCTTCTACGCCGCCTACTTCACCATCCGCGCCAAGGCTTTTGACGCCACGGTGATGTGCCAGGGGATCGACCAGGTCAAGGCGGCGATGAAGGCGATCGCCGACAAGGACAAGGACGCCTCCGCGGTGGAGCAGGATATGCTGGTCACTCTGGAGGTCTGCTACGAATTCTACCTCCGGGGCTTCCACTTCGAGGCCATCGACCTCTACCGCTCCGACGCCACCCGGTTTTTGATGGACGGGGAGAAGGGGAGCCTCCTGCCGCCCTTTATCTCCGTCCCCGGCCTGGGGGAGTCCGCCGCCCAGTCCATTCTGGAGCAGCGCCAGGGGAAGGAGTTTATCTCCATCTCCGAGTTCTCCGACGCCTGCCCCAAGGTCTCCAAGGCCCATATCGAGGGGCTGAAAGCCGCCGGCGCGCTGGCGGGAATGCCGGAGACCAGCCAGCTCACCCTTTTTTGAGGGAAAAGGGTTGACTTTAGCGTGGTAGTGTGGTACTATACGAAAGCGTCAGAAAGGAGGCGAGGGGTATGAAAAGCGCGGTTTCTCTCCCCGAGGGAACGCAGGACAGGCTCTTTGAGGAGTGCCAGGAGCGCCGTCGGGTACAAAACGCCCTCACGAGGCTGTTCCAATCTCGTGGTTACCGGGAGGTCAGCACCCCCGAGGTGGAGTTTTACGACCTCTTCATCCAGTCGGGCAGCCCCTTGCCCCAGGAGCAGCTGTTGAAGATCGTGGATCGCAGCGGGCGGATCCTGGTCATGCGCCCGGACTGTACCACCCCCATCGCCCGGATGGCTGCGGCCAAGCTGAAGGACTTGTCCCAGCCCCAGAAGCTCTACTACGACCAGACCGTCTTCCGCTCCGCCCACCACCACCGGGGCAGCCGGGGGGAGATCGCCCAATGCGGCGTGGAACTCCTGGGCGCCCAGGGGCTGGAGGCGGACGCCCAGGTGCTCACCCTGGCGGCGGACAGCCTGGAGGCCGCCGGCCTGAGCCGGTTCCACATCGAGATCGGCCACATGGGCTTTTTCCGGGAGTTGACCGAGGCTCTGGGCCTCTCCCGCCGGGAGACGGAGACCCTTCGGGACCTGATGGAGGCCAAGAACTACGCCGCCTTTACCGACCAGCTCACGCCCTATCAGGACCGTGCCCCCGGCCGGGCGCTCTACCGCCTGCCCTATCTCTTCGGCGGGGCGGAGGTGCTGGACGAGGCGCAGTCCCTTTTCCCGGAGACCACCGTGATCCCCTATTTGCGCTCCCTCTATGAGCGCCTGACCCAGGCCGGAGACGCCCGGCGTTTCCGCTTTGACCTGGGCCTTGTCCACCAGATCGACTACTACACCGGGGTGATCTTCCGGGGCTACACCCACGGGGCGGGCGCCGCGGTGCTCTCCGGCGGCCGGTACGACAACCTGTTGGCCTCCTTCGGGGCGGACGCCCCCGCCACCGGCTTTGCCTGTGACGTGGACGCCATCTGCGGCTGCCTGCGGGAAACCCCCGCCGATTTGGAACAGAGCGGGGGAGGGCGCCGGCTGAAGATCGCCCTGACCAAGGGCCGGCTCCAGGACAAGTGCGTGGAGCTTTTTGAGCGCATGGGTCTGGACTGCGAGCCGGTGAAGCACCCCGGCCGCCGGCTGGTCCACGCGTTGCCCAACTACCCGCTGGACGCGGTGCTGGCCAAAGCGCCCGACGTGATCACCTATGTGGAGCACGGCGTATGCGACCTGGGCATCGTGGGCAAGGACACCATTTTGGAGCAGGGCAGCTCCTTCTACGAGGTGCTGGATCTGGGCATGGGCAAGTGCCGCTTCGCCCTGGCCGTCAAAAAGGGAACGGACTTTTACGGCACCTACAAGACCCGCCGGGTGGCCAGCAAATACCCGGAGGTCACCCGCGCTTTCTTTGAAAAGAAGGGGATGGACATCTCCATCATCAAGATCGAGGGTTCGGTGGAGCTTGCCCCGATCTTGAACCTGGCGGACGCCATCGTGGACATCGTAGAGACCGGCGCCACCCTGCGGGAGAACGGGCTGGAACCCATTGAGGACGTGCAGCAGGTCTCCGCCCGGCTCATTGTGAACACCGCCAGCATGAAGCTCTATAAAGACGAGATCATGGCCTTCATTGAAAAATGTCGTGCCAATTTGGGGGGATAAGATGCTCACTATCATCAAAGGAGACGACTCTGCCCGCCGCGCCCAGCTGGAGACCATGCGTGCCCGTGCCGCCACCGCCAACCAGACCATTGAAACCGCCGTGCGGGAGATCATGGAGGCTGTAAAGGCAGAAGGCTTGCCAGCGGTGGAGCGCTATTCTCTGAAATTTGACCACCAGTCGCCCTATGAGATCTCCCCGGAGCAGATGGACGCCGCCTACGCCCGCTGTCCCAAGGACTTGATCGCCGCCCTGGAACAGGCCGCCGCCAACATCCGGGACTACAACCAGCGCCTTCTCCCACAGTCGGAGGTCTGGCGCTCCCCGGACGGGGGTAAAGTGGGACGCCTTGTCAGAGGTTTGACCCGCGTCGGCCTCTACGTCCCCGGCGGAACGGCGGCCTACCCCTCCTCGGTGCTGATGAACGCGGTGCCTGCCAAGGTGGCCGGGGTGGAGGAGCTGATCATGGTCACGCCCCCCACCGCCCATTTGAGCGACGCGGTGCTGGCCGCGGCGAAGATCGCCGGGGTGGACCGCTGTCTGGCGGTGGGCGGCGCCCAGGCGGTGGCCGCCCTGACCTACGGCGCCGGGTTTATCCCCAAGGTGGACAAGCTCGTCGGCCCCGGCAACGCCTACGTTGCCGCCGCCAAGCGCATGGCCTACGGCCAGTTGGACATCGACATGGTGGCCGGGCCTTCGGAGGTGCTGGTGGTGGCCGACGACAGCGCCGACTCCGTCTATGTGGCCGCTGACCTGCTCAGCCAGGCGGAACACGACAAGCTCGCCTCCGCCGTCCTGCTCACCCCCAGCGAAGCGCTGGCCCAGGCGGTGGACCGGGAGATCGCCCGCCAGAGCGCCAAGCTGAGCCGCCGGGAGATCATCGAGGCGTCCATCCGGGACTTTGGCTGCGCCTTTGTCTGCGCCGACCTCGCTGAATGTGTGGCCCTGGCCAACGAGATCGCCCCGGAGCACCTGGAGCTGTGTGTCCAGGACGCCCAGGCGCTGCTGCCGGGCATCCGCAACGCCGGCGCGGTCTTTGTGGGAGACTGGTCCCCGGAGCCGCTGGGGGATTATATGGCGGGTCCGGACCACGTGTTGCCCACCTCCGGCACCGCCCGGTTCTTCTCGCCCCTGTCCGTCACCAGCTTTTTGAAGACCATGAGCGTGATCGAGTACGGCAGGGAAGAGCTGGAGAAGGTCCATAAGCAGGTGATCACCCTGGCCATGTCCGAGGGACTCACCGCCCACGCCAACTCCATCCAAGTCCGTTTTGAGGGGGAATGACCATGCGCAGCGCGGAAGTGACACGCAAGACCAAGGAGACGGATATCCGTCTGGCGCTCAGCCTGGAGGGCGGCGAGATCGCCGTGGATACCGGCATCGGCTTTTTTGACCACATGCTCACCGCCCTGGCGTTTTACGCCGGGTTTGGCTTGAACCTCACCGCCAAGGGCGATTTGGAGGTGGACGGCCACCACACGGTAGAGGACACCGGCATCGTTTTGGGCAAGGCCCTGGGACAAGCCCTGGGGGATAAGGCCGGGATCACCCGCTTTGCCGGCGCCTTTGTCCCCATGGACGAGGCCCTGGCCCGGACGGTGCTGGATATCTCCGGGCGGCCCTACCTGGTCTTTGAGGCGGAGATGCCCCAGGAGGTGATCGGCGGCTACGACAGCTGTCTCACCGAGGAGTTTATGCGCGCCCTGGCGGTGAACGCCGGGCTGACCCTCCACCAGCACGCCCTCTACGGCAAGAACGCCCACCACATCACCGAGGCGCTGTTCAAGTCTCTGGGCCTGGCGCTGAAGGAGGCGGTGCGTATTCAGGGCGCCCACGTCACCTCCACCAAGGGCGTGCTGTGATGGGCTATACCGCGATCGTGGACTACGGCGTGGGCAATCTGCGGAGCATCGCCAACGCCATGGCCTATCTGGGCCTGTCCACCCAAGTGACCGGAGATGCCGACGCGCTGGAGCGGGCGGATGCCATCATCCTCCCCGGCGTAGGGGCATTCCCTGACGCCGCGGCGAAGCTGCGCTCCACCGGCCTGGGAGAGGCCATTGTCGCCCAGGCGGGGCGAAAGCCCATCCTGGGCATCTGCCTGGGGATGCAGCTGCTGTTTGACTGGGGCGAGGAGGGGGAGCGCTGCCCCGGCCTGGGCCTCATCGGCGGGGCTGTGCGGCGGATGGAGACCGCCCTGAAGCTGCCCCACATCGGCTGGAACACCCTGACATTTCCCCGGGAAAGCCCGCTGTTTCGGGGGATCGAGCCGGGGAGCGCCGTCTACTTTGTCCACTCCTACGCCGCCCAGGTGGCCCGGGAGGAGAACCTGCTGGCCGTCACCGACTACGGCGGATCCGTCACCGCCGCCGTGGGCCGTGGGACGGTGTTCGGCTGCCAGTTCCACCCGGAGAAGAGCGGGGAAGTGGGACTTGCCATTTTGAGAAATTTTGGGGAGATGAACCGATGATCCTGTTGCCTGCCATCGACTTGAAGGACGGCCGGTGCGTCCGGCTGCGCAAAGGGGAGTTTGACACCGCCCATCAGGTGGCCGCCAGCGCCCTGGACACCGCCCGGGCCTTTCGGGAGGCCGGGGCGAAGTGGGTCCACATGGTAGACCTGGACGGCGCCCGGAACGGGCGGCGGCAGAACTTCCCCATCATTGACGCCGTCATCCGCCAGTCCGGCCTGAAGGTGGAGGTGGGCGGCGGTCTGCGCTCGGCGCCCGACCTGATCACCGCCGTGGGCGCGGGCGCTGCCCGTGCGGTCATCGGCTCGGCAGCGGTCACCGATCCCGCCCTGGTGGACTACGCCGTGCGCTGGTGCCCGGAGCAGACCGCCGTGGGCATCGACTCCCTGGACGGCCGGGTGCGCACCGTCGGCTGGGAAGCGGACAGCGGCCTGGACTACCTGGACTTCGCCCGGACCGTGGCGGAGAAGGGTGTAAAGGTCATCGTCTTTACCGATATTGCCACCGACGGGATGCTGTCCGGCCCGTCCTATGATAAGCTGTCCGCCCTGCAAAAGGCGGTGCCGGAGTGTAGGATCGTCGCCTCCGGCGGGGTGACCACCCTGGAGGACGTGAAGCGCCTCCGGGACATGGGCCTTTACGCCGCCATCATCGGCAAGGCCTACTACGCCGGGACCCTGGACCTGGCTCAGGCCGTGGCGGTGGCAGGGCCGCAAGAGGAGGGCTAATTATAATTAGCCAAGCAAAAACCCGCAGAGGGGCGGTGGATAAAGGTTGTTAGCCAAACGGATCATCCCCTGCCTGGACGTGAAGGACGGCCGGGTGGTGAAGGGGGTCAACTTCGTGGGCCTGCGGGACGCCGGAGACCCGGTGGCCCTGGCCAAGCACTACTCCGACCAGGGGGCGGACGAGATCGTCTTTCTGGACATCACCGCCACCCACGAGCACCGGGACACGGTGGCCCAGGTGGTGGAGGCCACCGCCGCCCAGGTCTTTGTCCCTCTGACGGTGGGCGGCGGCATCCGCACCCTGGAGGATTTTCAGCTCCTGCTCCGCTCCGGGGCGGACAAGATCTCCATCAACTCCGCCGCCATCCAGGACAAGACCCTCATCTCCCGCGCCGCCCAGCGCTTTGGCAGCCAGTGCGTGGTGGTGGCCATCGACGCGAAGCGGAACCCGGCGGGCGCCTGGGAGGTGGTGGTCCACGGCGGGCGGATCTTCACCGGCATCGACGCCGTGGAGTGGGCCAAGGAGGCGGAAAGACTGGGGGCAGGGGAGATCCTGCTCACCTCCATGGACGCGGACGGCACCAAGGCGGGCTTTGACCTGCCCCTGACAAAAACGGTCACCGACGCGGTGGGCATCCCGGTCATCGCCTCCGGGGGCTGCGGCGCGCTGGAGCACTTCGCCCAGGTCTTTGAGGAGACGGGGTGCGACGCCGCCCTGGCCGCGTCCCTGTTCCACTTCGGGGAACTGACGGTGCCCCAGGTAAAAGACGCGCTGCGCGCCCGGAATATCCCGGTGCGATAGGGGAGGGGTCGTATGTTTGACTTAGATCAGCTCTTTCAGAAGTCCCAGCTCATTCCCGCCATCGTCCAGGACGCGGACACCGGGGAGGTGCTCATGTTGGGCTTTGCTGACCGGGAGGCGGTGGAGCGCACGTTGGAGACCAAGACCGCCTGGTTCTGGTCTCGCTCCCGGCAGACCCTCTGGAACAAGGGGGAGAGTTCCGGTCACTTTTTGAAGGTACACCGCGTAGTGACCGACTGCGACACCGACACCCTGCTCTACGTCTGCACCCCCCTTGGCCCCACCTGCCACACCGGGGCGCGGAGCTGCTTTTTCAACACCATTTGGGAGGAAACCTGACATGAAACACGTCTTTACCGAGCTTTACAAGGTCATTGAGGACCGCCGCGCCAACCCCCAGGAGGGTTCCTACACCTGCTACCTTTTCGACAAGGGCCTGGACAAGATCTTAAAGAAGGTGGGGGAGGAGTGCGCCGAGACCATCATCGCCGCCAAAAACGGCGTCCGGGAGGAGACGGTGGGGGAGATCGCCGACCTCTTCTACCACGTGCTGGTCATGATGGTCAACGAGGGCATCCCCCTCACCGACGTCACCGCCGAGCTGGATCGGCGGAGCCAGAAGATTGGCAACCTCAAGCAGTTCCACGTCTCCGACCACGAGAGCTGAGATGGACCTTTGCGACCTCCGGGAGATCCAGGCTCTTCTGCGCCGCCACGGCTTCCGTTTCTCCAAGAGCATGGGCCAGAACTTCCTCATCGACCCCCAGGTGCCGGTGCGGATCGCCCAGGCGTCCGGGGCAAACAAGGGAAATGTGGCGCTGGAGATCGGTCCCGGAATCGGTCCGCTCACCGTCCAACTGGCCAAACGGGCAGGGCAAGTGGCGGCGGTGGAGCTGGATCAGTCCCTTTTGCCTGTACTGGCCGAGACCTTGACAGGCATTGAAAACATTACGGTCATCCCCGGCGACGTAATGAAACTGGACCTGGAAGCCCTGCTTTCCTCTGACAAGTATAAAGACTTTACACCCATTGTCTGCGCCAACCTGCCCTACAACATCACCACCCCGGTGATGACCCGGCTGTTGGAGGCAGGTCGCTTCGCCTCCATCACCGTGATGATCCAGCGGGAGGTGGCCAAGCGGGTGTGCGCCGACCCCGGCACAGAGGACTACGGGGCGTTTTCCGTTTTTTGCCAGTACCACGCCCGGTGCGACTACCGCTTTGAGGTGCCGCCCCAGTGCTTTTACCCGGCGCCCAAGGTGACCTCGGCGGTGGTAACCCTCACCCCACAGCCAAAGCCTGCCTGCGTGGCCGACGAGAATGCTTTCTTCCGGGTGGTCAAGGCCGCCTTTGCCCAGCGGCGCAAGACGCTGCTCAACTGCCTGGTCTCCGCCTACGGCGACCGCTTTGACAAGGCGGCCCTGGCCCGGATCATCGTCGACCTGGGCCTGCCCGAGGACGTTCGCGGCGAACGCCTGGGCATCGAATCCTTCGCCGCCCTGGCCAAAGCCCTGGGGTAAGGGATAGATGTAAAACAGACCTGTGCCGGCGCACAGGTCTGTTTTTTTGCCAAAGGAGGGCAGGGAGTGGGGCAAACGAAGCGCGGCGGCATAGCATGGGGAAAAGGAGGTATCCCTATGCCTATCATCTATCTCTCGCCCTCGACACAGGAAAACAACTACTATGTCAACGGCGGCACGGAGGAGGAGTGGATGAACCGTCTGGCCGACGCCATGGTGCCCTACCTGGTGGCCTCGGGCATCCAATATGTCCGCAACACCCCCCAGATGACCGCCGCCAGTTCTATCGCCGCCTCCAACCAGGGTCGCTACGACCTCCACCTGGCGCTCCACTCCAACGCCGCCCCCGATGGGCGCTACGG
>CANRLZ010000027.1 GCA_947631595.1 uncultured Oscillospiraceae bacterium | reverse complement strand
GAGGTGCGCAACTTCACCGACCTGCCCGGCCTCCGGGCCGCCGCCCTCTACGAGCAGGACCAGGGCATGGCCCACCGCAAGAGCCACCAGAACCCCGTGCTCCAGGCCATCTACCAGGACTACCTGGGCGAACCCGGCGGCCACAAGGCCCACGAGATCCTCCACTGCACCTACATCCCCCAGAAGCGCTACCGCACCGACGGCTGAGCGCGGCGGGGAGAGACACCTTACTATTAATAAGAGCGGGCGGCCCCATCCGGGCCGCCCGCTCTCCGTTTTCCCTTATATTACAGTTTTGTTACAGGATTTTCGCTTTTCTGGACAGACTATGGGGTTTTGTTCAAAAAATATTCAAGGTTTCAATTTTCTCCTTTTCCCGCTTTTTCCGTATCTCCCCCGGCTTTTTCGTTGTTATGCATAATTTCAGGCATCTGTTTTTGTGTGATTTGATAACTTTGGGCCTTGACGGTGGGGGGTATGGCTGTTAGAATGTGGCTGTCTTCAGGGGACGCCCAGAAGACAACCATCCACCCGGCGCGTCGCGCAACCGCGCCACAAGCAGAAAGGTTAGGTTAGAACGAACTATGATCATGAACCACGAAATCGAGATCAAGACCCCCGCGCAGGTGCAGAAGCTCAGTGAGCTGGCCTCTCAGGAGCCGTATGACGTCTCCCTGGTCACCAACACCGTGGTGCTGGACGCCCGCAGCCTCCTGGGGCTCTACTCCCTCATCGGTCAGCGGGTCACCGTGACCGCCGACGACCACGCTGACCCCGCCCGCTTCGCCAAGCTGGTGAAGAAACTGGGCTGATAAATAGAGTCCGACCTGTGCAACAGGCGCCCCTGAAGGGGTGCCTGTTTTTTATCCCCCCCTCCCCCGCCACTTTACTTTTTTTATTCCCTGTGATACACTATCGGCAACCAATCCCCTTTTGAAGGAGAGATCTCCCATGAAACGAATGCTCGCCTTAGCTCTGGCGCTGGCCGCGGTGCTGACCCTGGCCGGGTGCGGCGGGGGCAAGACCGCCTCGGAGGCCGAGACCTCCGACCTCGCCTACGTCCAGGACAAGGGCTACCTCACCGTGGGCGTCACCGACTACCCCCCCATGGACTACCAGGACGCCAACGGCAACTGGATCGGCTTTGACGCGGACTTAGCCCGCGCCTTTGCCAAGCGCCTGGGGGTGGACGCCGTCTTTGTGGAGATAAACTGGGACAGAAAGCACCAGGATCTGCAAGACAAGACCATCGACATGGTCTGGAACGGCATGACCCTCAACGACACCGTGGCCCAGCAGATGGCGGTGAGCGTGCCCTACTGCCGCAACGCCCAGGTGGTGGTGGTGCCCACCTATATGGTGAGCGCCTGCCGCACGGAGGACGACCTGAAAAACCTCAACTTCGTGGTGGAGGAGGGTTCCGCCGGGGCGGAGGCCCTGGGGGACATCGGGATCGTGCACACCACCATAGGCTCCCAGTCGGAGGCCCTGGCCCGGGTGGCGGAGGGGAGTTTTGACGCCTGCGTCCTGGACCAGATCATGGCCCTGGCCACCACCGGCGCGGACACCGACCACCCCAACCTGTCCATGGCCATGGAGCTGGCGCCCGGCCGCGCCGAAGAGCTGGTCACCGGGTTCCGCATGGACAGCGACCTGGTGGACGTCTTCAACCAGTTCTGGACGGAGGCCTGCGCCGACGGCACCGTGGACGCCACCGCGGAGGCCTACTCCATGACCGATTTTGTCCTGAAACCCTGACCTTAGCCCCGCCCAGGCGGTCCAGCGCGGCTGGACCGCCTGTTTTTTTGTGATTTTTTCCATTTTTCTCTTTACATTTTTGCGCTAACGTGTTACCATACTAAAGTCTCTTGTGACCGACCCATTTTTCTGTTAGGAGGAACTTACATCATGATGAAGAAACTGCTTGCGCTGACCATGGCCGTGCTCATGGTTCTGTCTCTGGCCGCCTGCGGCAACCAGAACGACGCCCAGCCCACCGACGCCGCCGTCCAGACCGACGCCGCCCCCACCGACGGCACGGAGGCCCCCGCCGAGTCCGACCTGGCCTACGTCCAGGGCAAGGGCACTCTGGTGGTGGGCATCACCGACTTTGCCCCCATGGACTACCAGGACGACAACGGCGAGTGGATCGGCTTTGACGCCGACATGGCCAAGGCCTTCGCCGAGGACCTGGGCGTGGACGTGTCCTTCCAGGAGATCAACTGGGACAACAAGGTCATGGAGCTGAACAGCAAGAACGTGGACTGCCTGTGGAACGGCATGACCCTCACCGACGAGGTCACCTCCTCCATGGCCTGCTCCACCCCGTACAGCACCAACGCCCAGGTGCTGGTGGTTCCCGCCGACAAGGCCGCCGACTTTGAGGGCCTCACCACCCTGGAGGGTCTGTCCATCGCCGTGGAGTCCGGCTCCGCCGGCCAGGCTGCCGCCGAGGCCCTGGGCGCCACCACCGTCCCCGTCCAGTCCCAGGCCAACACCCTCATGGAGGTCTCCGCCGGCACCTCTGATGCCGCCGTCATCGACCTGCTCATGGCCGGCGCTATGATCGGCGAGGGCACCAGTTACGCCAACCTGACCTACACCATGAACCTGAACACCATGCAGGGCGAGGCCGACGAGGTCTACGGCGTGGGCTTCCGCACCGGCTCCGACCTGGTGGACGCCTACAACAACTTCTGGGACGCCGCCCTGGCCAGCGGTCTGGCTATGGAGACCGCCACCACCTACGGCGTGCAGGAGTCCATCATCCAGTAACAAGACCCCTTTGGAACATCGCGCGGGGCGGAGGGCCCATCCCTCCGCCCCCTTTTCCTGATTTTCATCCAAGAGAGGATGACGTACCATGTTCGCCTTTTTCTCCTCCCCCACCACCCAGACCGTCCTGTCCGCCCTGAACGAGGGCTTTGTGCGCACGCTGGAGCTGTTCTTCATCACCCTCGTCGGCGCGGTGCCGCTGGGGCTTCTCATCGCCCTGGGGTCCATGAACCGCTGGGCGCCGCTCCACCGCTTCGCCCGGCCGAAACAGTCCAAGGCGCTGCGGGCGGTGCTGAACTTCCGGCCGGTGAGCGCCATCTGCCGACTGCTGGTGTGGATCATCCGGGGAACGCCCCTGGTGCTCCAGATCATCACCCTCTTCTACGTCCCCGGCCTGGAGCACCTCTTCAACTGGCCCTCCGGAGAGAGCGGGCGGATGATGGCGGTGTGCATCGCCTTCATTATCAACTACGCCTGCTACTTCTCCGAGATCTACCGGGGCGGCATCCAGGGCGTGCCGGTGGGACAGCAGGAGGCCGGTCTGGTGCTGGGTATGACCCGCTCGCAGATCTTTTTCAAGGTCACCCTGTTGCAGATGATCAAGCGCATCGTGCCCCCCATGTCCAACGAGGTCATCACCCTGGTGAAGGACACCTCCCTGGCCCGGGTCATCGCCCTCCAGGAGATCATCTGGATGGGCGAGTCCTTCATGAAGGGCAACCGGGGCATCTCCGGGCTGGTGTGGCCGCTCTTTTTCACGGCGGTCTACTACCTGGTGTTCAGCGGCGTGGTGACGCTGCTGCTGGGGCGCCTGGAAAAGAAACTGGAATTTTTCCGCTGAGAGGAGGGGACGAACGATGGCAATTCTGGAAGTCCGAGCGCTGGAAAAGCACTTCGGCCCCACCCGGGTGCTGGAGGACATCAGCTTCTCTCTGGAGGAGGGGCAGGCCCTGGCCATCATCGGCTCCTCCGGCAGCGGCAAGACCACGTTGCTGCGCTGCCTGAACTTTTTGGAGACGCCCAACCACGGCTCCATCTCCGTCCGCGGCCAGGTGCTCTTTGACGCCGCCGACCCCGCCACCCAGCGGGAGAGCGAAGTGCGCCGCAAGCGGCTCCACTTCGGCCTGGTGTTCCAAAACTTCAACCTCTTCCCCCAGTACACCGCCCTGGAGAACGTGACCCTGGCCCGGAAGCTGCTGGCCAAGGAGCGGGATGAGGCGAACTCCGGCAAAAAAGACCTCCTGGCCGCCATAGACCAGGAGGGGAAGGAGCTGCTGGAGCGCATGGGCCTGGCCGACCGCGCCGGGCACTACCCCCACCAGCTCTCCGGCGGACAGCAGCAGCGGGTGGCCATCGCCCGGGCCTTAGCCCTCCACCCCGACATCCTCTGCTTTGACGAACCCACCTCCGCCCTGGACCCGGAACTCACCGGGGAGGTGCTGAAGGTCATCCGGGGCCTTGCCGACCAGCACACCACCATGATCATCGTCACCCACGAGATGGCCTTCGCCCGGGATGTGGCCGACCAGGCCATCTTTATGGACGGCGGCGTCATCGTGGAGCAGGGTCCGGCCAAGGAACTCATCAACGCCCCCAAGATGGAGCGCACCCGCCAGTTCCTCTCCCGCTACACGGAGAACTGAAATCGACAAAAAATACCCGCTGTGTTCGCCACAGCGGGTATTTTTTGTCGTTCCAGCGGGTCAGCCGCCCGTGTGCGCTGCCCGGGCCTCACTTTCCCTTGGGCTTGTCCTTGGTCTTGAGCACGTCCCGGTAAAACGCCTTCAGCTTGGCCTCGGTGGGGAAAACCGCCACGTACATCTGGTTGCCCATGGCGTCGGCCAGCACGTCGGGGATGCGCTCCACCATCCGCAGCTGGCCGGCGTACTTCTCCAGCAGCTCCTCGTGGCTGAGGACGAAGTCCTTCCCGTCCCGCCGTCCGGCGAAGGCGCAGAAGGCGTGCTCCCCCTCGGGGACGGTGGAGCGGTCAAAGGCGATCATGTCCGCCCAGATCTTGTAGACGCTGGTGGAGTGGGCGAAGTTCATCATGTCGGGGGTGAAGCCGCCGCAGGGGCGCATATTCACCTCCAGGGCCACCACGTCCCCCTTCTTGCCCAGGCCCGCCTGGTCCTGGGTGAGGCGGAAGAACTCAAAGTGGACGAACCGGCTCTTCACGCCCCAGGCCTTCACCGCCGCGCGGCCGGCCTTGCGGGTGTCGGCGGGGAGGGATTTGAGGATATAGTAGATGGAGTTGTCCTCCTCGTTGACGATGTCCATGATGGACATGGGGGTGATGTTCCCCGTCTCAAAGAGGGGATCGCCGTGGGAGTCGATGATGGCGTCGTAGGAGTTCACCTCGGCGTGGACGAACTCCTCCATGATATAGGGCACATCCCGCTTGGTCTGGAAGAAGTGGTCCAGATCCTCCTCGGAGGAGAGCTTGTGGGTGTCGCTGGCGCCCACGCCGTTGTCCGGCTTGACGATGACCGGCCAGCCCACCTCCCGGATGAAGTCCAGGGCGTCCTTTTTCTCCTGTACCAAATGCCACCGGGCGGCGGGGATGCCCGCCTTGGCGTAGTACTTCTTCATCTCGGACTTGAACTTCACCCGGGGCATATCCTCCACCTGGAAGCCGGAGGTGATGTGGAAGTCGGTGCGCAGGGCGGCGTTCTGCTCCAGCCAGTACTCGTTGTTGGACTCCAGCCAGTCGATCTTGCCGTATTTCCAGGCGAAGTAGGCCACCGCCCGGTAGACCTGTTCGTAGTCCTCCAGGGTGTCCACCTTGTAGTACTCCGTGAGGCTGTCTTTCAGTTCATCGGCCAGGCCGTCATAGGGGGCGTCGCCGACGCCCAGGACGTTCATGCCGTTGTTCTTCAGCTCCCGGCAGAACTGCCAGTAGTTGGTGGGGAAGTTGGGGGAGAGGAAAACCAGATTTTTCATGGGGTGCAAGTCCTTTCTATCTTTCGTTTGCGGGTCATGGTCAGTCCAGCAGGAAGGGGGCGAAGTAGTTCACCTGCTTATGCCACCAGGGCCAGTCGTGGTTCACATCGTAGCCCCAATAGTCTACCCAGATCTGGATGCCCTTCTGCCGGCACAGCTCGTCCACCCGGCGGGTGGTCTCCGGCTGCTCCCAGGCGCCCAAGCCCACGCAGATGATCCCCCGGCCGTTGTTGTAGCGCTGGATGCTGGGGTGGTCGGGGGTCATCCCCTCCAGGTAGTGCACCGGGGAGTTGAGGTAGACCAGGTCGTCCATATACCCGTCGAAGCCGTAGGCGGCGTCGTAGATGCCGCTGAGGGCCAGCATCCCGTCAAAGAGGTCGGGGCGGCGGAAGAAGAGGTTGGCGGCGTGGGTGGCGCCCAGGGAACAGCCGAAGGCGATGACGCCGGGGTAGCCCTCCCAGCCGTTGCGCTCGTTGACCATCTGGCGGATGAAGGGCACCATCTCGTCGCAGAGGTAGGCCATCCACTGCTCGTGGCGCTCGGCCCGCCAGCGGGGGTCGCCGGTCTTATTGGACCAGGTCTCCTTGTCCATGGTGTCCACGGAGAAGACCATGCACTTGCCCGCGTCGATCCAGGGCGACCAGGTGTCGGTCATGTGGAAGTTTTCAAAGTCGAAGAACCGGCCGTCCTGACAGGGGATGAAGAGGATGGGCCGGCCGGCGTGGCCGTAGACCTTGCACTCCATGTCCCGTCCCAGGGCGGGAGACCACTGCTTGAAATACTGTACCTCCATGTTTCTCTGCCTCCTAATCCAAATCGTATAACAGCGTGTTGAGGAAAAAGGGGATCTGCTTTTCCCAGCTCGCCTCGGAGTGGGTGCCGTGGGGGACGATGCGGCTGGTGACGTTGATGCGAAGCTCCATGAGCATACCCGTCACCCGCCCGTACCAGTCCACCATCTTCCGCCGGCCCATCTCCCCCTGGCCGTAGTCCATGTAGAGCACGGTGTCGTGCCGGGGTTTGGCGTTGCGGATCATGGACTCCAGCTTGTCCTGGGCAAACCAGATGGAGGGGGACAGCGCCGCCCCCCGAGAGAAGACCTGGTTATACCGCAGCACCCCGTAGAGGGTCATCAGCCCCCCCATGGAACTGCCGCCCAGGAAGGTGTGCGCCCGGTCGGGGAGGGTGGGATAGTGGTCGTCTACGTAGGGCTTGAATTCATTCACATACCAGTCCATGGTGGCCTTGCCCTTGCCCTGGATGTGTCCGGCGCGGAACATCTCCCCGGAGAAGGGGGAGTATTCGTTGAGGCGCTCGTTGTTGCGGCCGTGGTTGCACTCGGCGGCGGCGACGATGAGGGGGATCTCGCTGTCCTCCAGAAACTCCCTCATGCCCCAGCTCTTGCCGTAGGTGGCGTCGTCGTCAAAAAAGAGGTTGTGCCCGTCGAACATATACAGCACCGGCAGGCGGGTCTCCGGCTCGTCCTCCAGAAAGTCCGGCACGTAGACATACGCCCGCCGGGGTTCCTCCCCGGTGAGCTTGGGGATGGTCACGTCAAAAATATCGATCATGGGATCGGTTCCTTTCGGGGTCAGAATGGTCGAAGATAGTTTAGCACACTGCTCTGAAAAATGCAACGGTTCTCCGCCGGGCTTGCCAAAAATTCCGGGGCGGGGTACAATAGCAGTAACCTGACAGAAACGAGGTGCATCCCCATGGCCGCCACCGCCCTGCTCTACCAGTTCGACCCCGCCAAGGCAGACCGCCTGCTGGCCCTGTGCGCCGCCCAGGGCATCCAGGGCCGCGTGGTGGCCCCGGAGGAGCAGGGGCAGACCCTGGGCGCCCTGCTGGGCATCCCCCTTCCGGCCGCCCAGGTCGGGACGCGGGCGGGCACGGTGCCGGGGGAGATGCTGGTGCTCTCCGGCTTCACCGCCCCCGCCCTGGACGCCTTTCTGGGCGGCTTCGCCGCCGCCGGGGTGGGCAGGGTGCCCCTGAAGGCGGTGGTCACCGCCCACAACCTGACCTGGACCGGGCCGGACCTGTACGTGCAGCTCTACCGGGAACACCAGGCCATGGGGGGTCGGCCATGACAGAGCGCGTCCCAGGGGACGTCCGGGCGCTTTTGGAGGCGCTGGAGGGCGCCGGGTTTGAGGCCCATCTGGTGGGCGGCTGCGTCCGGGACCTCCTCCGCGGGGTGGAACCCCAGGACTGGGATATCTGCACCTCCGCCCTGCCCGACGAGACGGAGGCCTGCTTCCCCCACCACCGCCTTCTGGAGACCGGCCTGCGCCACGGCACCGTCACCGTCCTGGCCGGACACAGACCCTACGAGATCACCACCTACCGCGCCGACGGCCCCTACTCCGACGGCCGCCGCCCCGACCGGGTGGAGTTCGTGCCCGACCTTGTACAGGACTTAGCCCGGCGGGACTTCACCGTCAACGCCATGGCCCTGGGGCTGGACGGGGTCTTACACGACCCCTTTGGCGGCCAGGCCGATCTGGCCGCCGGAGTCATCCGCTGCGTGGGCGACCCCGACCGCCGCTTTCAGGAGGACGGCCTGCGGCTCATGCGCGCCCTGCGCTTCGCCGCCTGTCTGGACTTTGCCATCCACCCCGCCACCGCCGCCGCCATCCGGCGCAACCTGCCCATGCTGGACAAGGTGGCCGCCGAGCGGGTGCAGGCGGAACTGCGCAAGCTCCTCATGGGCCCCAGGGCGGCGGAGACCCTCCGGGAGTTCCCGGAGGTGCTGTGCCGCTTCTGGCCCCAGCTGGAACCGCTGGTGGGGCTGGAACAGCGCAACCCCTGGCACTGCTACGGCGGCTGGGAGCACACCCTCCACGCCCTGGCCGCCGCGCCGGAGGACCTCACCGTCCGCCTGGCCGTCCTCCTCCACGACGTAGGCAAGCCCCCCTGCCGCACCACCGACGAGGCGGGGATCGACCACTTCTACGGCCACGCCGCCGTGAGCGCCCAGCTGGCCGACCAGATGCTCCGGGCGCTGAAGTTCGACAACCGCACCCGGGAGGAAGTGGTCACCCTGGTGGCGCGCCACGACGCCCCCATCGCCCACACCCCCAAGTCCATCCGCCGCTGGCTGGGCCGCCTGGGGGAGGCGACCCTGCTCCGCCTCCTGGAGGTCAAGCGCTGCGACAGCTATGGCAAGGATATCCAGCTGGTCCGGGAGCGTCTGGCGGCCAACGAAGCCCTCAAGGCCATGGTCCGGGAGGTGGTGGCCCAGGGCCAGTGCTTCTCCCTGAAAGACCTGGCGGTAGACGGCCGTGACCTCCTGGCCGCCGGGGTGCCCGCCGGGCCGGCGGTGGGCAAGGCCCTCAACAGCCTGCTGGGCCAGGTGGTGTCCGGCGAACTGCCCAACGAAAAAGCGGCCCTTCTGGCCGCCCTGGGCCTCCCCCCTTCCCCGCCCTGACCCACAGCAAAAACCGACCCCCCGCCGATTTGGCGGGGGGTCGATCTTTTTGCCTTTGGGGTCTCCCCCAGGGAGCTTACTTCTCCAGGGACGCCCAGTCGCGCATGGCGTTGACCTGGGTCCAGCGCTCGTAGGTCACGCCGCCCTTCTGGAGGTCAAACTCTTCGTCATGGGAGTTGGTGGCCTCCTGGACGTCGGCGTAGTACCACTTGCTCCGGTCCGTGTTGTCCGGCCAGGTGATCATGCCGCTGATGTCCGCCGGGATGCCGTCCGCGGTGGGCTTGCGGCCCAGCAGGCGGTTGAACACGGTCATGGCCTCGGCGCGGCTCAGGAGGTTGCCGCCGTTGAAGTTGCCGGCCTCGTCGCCCTGGAAGAGGCCCAGGGAGGCCACAGCCGAGACGATGTCGCTGTACCAGTCGGTGGCGGACACGTCCTTGAAGTTGCCGTTCAGCTTCGTGTCGCCCAGGTTGTAGAACCGGACCACCATGGCAGCCAGCTCCGCGCGGGTGATGGTGGCGTTGGGCCGGAAGTTGCCGGCGTCGTCACCGATGACCACCTTCAGGTTGTAGAGGGTGGATACCGCGTGGTTGAACCAGTCGCCCTCCTTCACATCCGGGAACGGGTTGGTCTCGCCCCAGTTGGCCGTCCGGGTCTGCTCGGTGAGCAGGCGGAAGATGATGGTGGCGGCCTCGGCGCGGGTCATGGTCTGCAACGGCCTCACATCGCCGCCGGGGACGCCGATGATGTAGCCGTAGTGCTCGCCGGTGTCGAAGGCGGAGGTGTAGGCGTTGGTGATGGTCACCTGGTTGGTGCCGCTGGAGATGGTGCCCGCCGCGTTCTCGTAGATGGGAGCGTAGTTGGGCTTCACCTGCTCCACGACCTCGTACTTCACGCCGGTGGGCAGTCCGGCGATGGCCAGGGACTCGCCGGCCTTCAGGGTCACGGTGGCCACGCCCTTGGTGAACTGGATGGCGCCGTACTTACCGGTGACCTCGCTGCTCAGGGTCACGGTGAAGGTGAACTCGTCGCTGGCGGGAGCGCCGACGCCGGTGACCTTCTTGGTGATCTTCAGGGTGCCGCCGGACGGGACGCCGCCGCCGCCACCGCCACCGCCGCCGCTGGGCGTGGTGTACTTGTTGGTGAACTCCGCCGTGATGGCGCCGCCGTTGGGAATGGTACCCGTGGCGTTGGTGGAGGCGGTGGTGTAGTTGCTCTGGTTGGCCTCCGCCTCGGTGACGGTGTAGGTGGCCAGGGCGGGCAGGCCGCCGGCGGTGCGCTCCTGGCCGTGCTTCAGGGTGAAGGTGGCCACGCCGTCGGCGAAGGTCATCTCGCCGTAGGTGCCGTTCACCGTCTTGTCGCTCAGGGTGACGGTGAAGGTCCAATCCCTTGTCTTGTCGCCGCTGCCGGTGACCGTCTTGGTCACGGTCAGGCTGCCGGGCAGGTAGACGTTCTTGAAGTCCGCGTCTGCCGTCTCGTCCTTCTCGATGGTGCCCATGTCACCGGTGTAGGAGGTGGTGTAGCCCTCCTTGTCGGTCTGGGTAACGGTGTAGGTCAGGTTCGCGGGCAGGCCCTCGGCGGTCTTGGTCTCGCCGTTCTTCAGCTGGAAGTGGGCCACGCCCTTGGCGAAGGTCATCCCGCCATAGGTGCCGTTCACGTCCTCGGCCACGTTGCCGTTGGCGTCCTTCAGCTCCACGGTGAAGTCAAACTCCATGGAGGCGTCGCCGCCCTCCACCGTGTTGCCCACGGTGAGGTTGCCGGTTCCGGGTTCGCCGGTGACGACCACGGGCGGGGACTGCGGATCGTCCGGGTGCTCCTCCGGCGTGCTGGGATCGTCCGGCTGGTTGCCGAAGGGCGCGGTGGCGATGTTGATCCAGGTGGTGGGCACCGTCACGTCGGGCACGGTGACGGTGAAGGCGAACTGGGCGCTCTCGCCCACGCCCAGGCTGTCCACCTTCCAGGTGATGACGCCGCCGGTCTCGGTGCCGCCCTCGGTGATGGAGCCGTCCTTCAGGACCAGGGCCACGCCGGTGTCGGACACGGGGATCTTATCGGTCACGGTCACGCCGCTGGCGGCGCCGCTGCCGGTGTTGCGGACGGTGATGGTGTAGGTCACCTCGTCGCCGGGGTTCACGGTCTCCGCGGAGGCGGCCTTGCTCACCTCCAGGATCGGGTCGACCTGGGTCACGGTGTCGGTGGTCTCCGGCGGGGTGATCGGCCCGTTGGGCGAGGTCACCTGGACGTGGTTGGCGTACTCGGCCACGTCGCCCGGCGCGATGGCGGGCACGGTGAACTGGTAGGTCAGGGTGGCCACGGTGCCCGGCTCCAGGGTGCCGATGTTCCAGATGAGCCGGTCTTCGGCGTCCTGATACCAGGTGCCGTTCTCGGTCTGGATGGTGCCCTCGTCCGGGGTGATGGCGCCGCCGGCCAGGTCGTCCACAGCGGTGACCACGTTGAAGGCGTTGACGTCGCTGTCGTTGCGCACGGTGACGGTGTAGGTGATCACGTCGCCGGCCACCACGTAGGTGTTGCCGGTGTCCGCCGGCTTGCCGTCGCGGGTGACGGTGTGGGTCTTGGTCACCGCCAGCTTTTGCGCGGTGTTCCGGGCGTTGACGAAGGAGACGCTGGACTCCAGCGCGTCCGCGGTCACGGTGCCGGAGACGGTGCTGGTCAGGCGATCCACGCCCACGCCCACATGGGCGGTGGTGACGTAGCCGTCGCGGGTGTAGTCCTCCTCGGTGACGGTGAAGCCGGTGTTCAGGGGCAGGCCCTGGATGACCACCGTGTCGCCGCCCACCAGGTAGACCTCACCCACCATGGCCTCGCCGTTGCCGGTGAGGGTGAGCGCCCGGCGGTCCTCCACGCCGTTGCGGATGAGCTTGTAGCTGCTCTCCAGCGACTGGCCGGTCAGCTCCACGGTGAAGGTGAAGCCCTTGTCCGTCTCCGCGCCGTCGCCGGTGACCGTCTTGGAGATGGTCAGACCCAGAGGCTCGCCGGTGACCACCGTGGGCACATCGTTGGGCTGGTCGGGCACGGTGTCGGAGTGGGCGTGCGCCACGTTGGTCCAGGTGGCGCTCTCGGTGAGGGTGGGCACGGTCACGGTGAACGCCACCGCAGCCGTCTCCCCGGCATCCAGGTCGCCCAGGTTCCAGGTGATGACGCCGCCGGTCTCAGCGCCGCCCATGGTGATGGAGCCGTCCTTCAGGGCCAGGGCCACGCCGGTGTCGGACACGGGGATGGCGTCGGTCACGGTCACGCCATGGGCCGGGCCGGTGCCGGAGTTGGTGACGGTGATGGTGTAGGTCACCTCGTCGCCGGGCGCCACGTCCGTCTTGTCGGCGGTCTTCTCCACCGTCAGGCCCGGAGTGAACTCGGTCACCTTGTCCTCGTCCTTGGGCGTATCCGTCGGCCCGTTGGGGGAGGTCACGGTCACGCCGTTGCTGAAGGTGAGCGTCTCCTGCCCGGCCTGAAGCGCGGGCACGGTGAAGTCGTAGGTCAGGGTGACGGAGGTGCTGCGCTCCAAGGTGCCGATGTTCCAGGTGAGTTCCCGGTCGCCCGCGGCGTACTCGGTGGTGCCCGCGGTCACCTGGATGTTCTCGGGCTTGATCACGCCGTCGGCCAGGTCGTCCACGGCGGTGACCACGTTGTAGGCGTCGATGTCACTGTTGTTGGACACGGTGACGGTGTAGTGGACCACGTCGCCGGCCACCACGTAGGTCTTGTCGGTGTTCACCGGCTGGCCGTCCCGGGTGACGGTGTGGGTCTTGACCACGGTGAGGTCGCCGTCGGCGATCTGGCCGCGGGTGTTGGTGAAGACCACGGTGGTGTCCTTCACGCCCTGCTCCACGGTGCCGGTGGCCTTGCTGGAGGCGGCAGGCGCCCCGCCGCCCACCTGGTTGGTGGTGACGTACCCGTCGCTGGTGTAGTCGTCCTCGGTGACGGTGAAGCCGGCGTTCAGGGGCAGGCCCTCGATGGTGACGGACTCGCCGCCCTTCAGGGTGACCTCACCGGCCGCCGGATCCAGCTCGCCCACTTGCGCGCCGTCGCGGATGAGCTTGTAGCTGCTCGCCAGCTCCGCGCCCTCCGGGGCGGTGAGTTCCACGGTGAAGTGGAACGCCTTGTCCGCCTCCGCGCCGTCGCCGGCCACCACCTTGGAGATGGTCAGCCAGTAGGGCATCGCCGTCACGTCCTTGGGCGGGGATTGCGGATCCTCCGGGTGCTCGTCCGGCGTGCTGGGATCGTCCGGCTGGTTGTCAAAGTGCGCGGTGCCGATGTTCGACCAGGTGGTCTCCTCCGTCACGTCGGGGATGGTGACCTGGAAGCTCAAAGTCGCGCTGGCGCCCTGGGCCAGGTCGCCCACTTCCCAGGTGACGGTCTGTCCGTCGATGGTCTGCGCGGTGCCGCCGGCGGCGGTGCCCGCCATCGGGACCAGCCCGTCGGGCGCCGTGTCGGTGACCTTCACGTTCTTGGCGGTGCCGGTGCCGGTGTTGGTGACGGTGATGGTGTAGGTCACCACGTCGCCGGCTCTGACCTCGGTCGCCTCGCTGTCGCCGAGCTTCGCATCCTTCACCACGGTCAGCTTCGGCTCCACCTGCTTGACCTCCACGGTGTCCGTGGGAGGCACGTCGGGCTTGTTGGGATAGTCCGCCGTAGCCACGTTGACGTAGGTCTTCTCGGTCGTCTCGCCGTCCAGCGCGGGCACGGTGAAGGTGTAGGTCAGGGTGGCGGTCTCGTCGGGCTTCAGGATCGGGATGCTCCAGGTCAGCTTGCCGTCCGCCTGGACGGAGGGCGCCGGGTCGATCTTAGTCTCGCCGATCTTGGCGCTGATACTGCCCTCGTCCGGGGTGATCGCGCCGTCGGCCAGGGTATCGGTCACGACGAGATCCACCGCGTCCACAACGCTGCCGTTGGTGACGGTGACGGTGTAGGTGATCACGTCCCCGGCCACCACTTCCGTGGGCTTGGGTTCCACCGGCTCGCCGTTGCGCGTGACGGAGTAATCCTTATCCACCGTCACGTTGTCGGCGGTCTTCCGGGTGTTGACGAACGCCGCCGTCTGGGTCGCGCCGTCCTCGATCGTGCCGGTGGCGGTGTTGCCCGCAGTCGCGGTAGTAAAGTCGGTACCGGCCTTCGTGGCGAAGTCCGCGTCCGCCGTCTCGGTGACGGAGTAGTACGTCCCGGCGGGCAGGCCGGAGATGGTGACGGGCGTGCCCGGCGTGACCTTGACGGTCCCGGTGCCCGTGCCATCCACAAAGGTAATGCCGTCATAGGCGCCGGTGAGCGGAGCGCCCTCCGCATCCACGGCCTTCAGCGTGACTGTGAACTCGAACTCCTTGGACTGATCCGCGGCATCCTTGCTCACCACCTGCTTGGAGATGGTCAGGCTGCCCTTGCCCACATTGACGTCCACCTCGGGGGTGCCGTCGGGAACCGGGGTATCGTCAACCTTGACCTCGGCCTCGTTGTGGATGCTCGTGCCCGTAAACGCCTTCTCGTTGACCTTGACGGTGACGGTCACGGCGTCGTGGGCCATGGCGCTCTGCGTGCCCAGGTTCCAGGTGACGGTGCGGGTCGCCGCGTCGTAGTTGTTCTCCGCGCCGTCAGTGTCTTCCGAACTGCTCACATAGTCCAGGCTCTCGGGCAGGATATCGGTAACGGTCACCGTGCCCGCTTTCGCGCTGTTGTTGGCCCAGTGGATGGTGTAGGTGATCTGGTCGCCGATCTTGAGCTTGGTGCCGCCGTCGATGGCGCCGCCGCCGGCATACGCCACCGTCTTGGTGATGGCGGCGTTCACCGCGTTGGTGAAGGTGGCCGTGGCGCTCTCCGTGAGGCCGAGGTCAACTTCGGCGTTGCTGGCGTTCTCCGCGCTCGTGAGGGTGTAGCCGGCCGCCGGGGTCTCGGTGACGGTGTACTTCGTCCCGTGGGGCAGGCCGGTGATGGTGACGCTCTGGCCGCCCTTCAGGGTGATGGTGCCGCCGTCGGTGATGGTATCCGTCTTGGCGCCGGTGTAGTTATAGGGTTCGGTCAGGGACTCACCGGTGGCGCTCTTCAGATCCACGGCGAAGGTGAACTCCGTCGTCTCGTCGGTGTACTCGCCGCCGTCCTTCTCCAGCTTCTTGGCGATGGTCAGCGTCAGCGGCTGGGCGGTCACCTTCTCCGGCGTGGACGGCGTCCCATCCGGGTTGCTGTCCGCCGTCACGGCGGCGGTGTTGTCCCACGAGGTCGTCTCCGTCACGTCGGGGATGGTGACCTGGAAGCTCAAAGTCTCGCTGGCGCCCTGGGCCAGGTCGCCCACTTCCCAAGTGACGTTCTGTCCTTCGATGTTCTGCGTGGTGCCGCCGGTGGCGGTGCCCTCCATCGGAACAAGCCCGTCGGGCGCCTTATCGGTGACCTTCACGCCGGTGGCGGTGCCCTCGCCCTCGTTGGTCACGGTGATGGTGTAGGCGACCACGTCGCCGGGCTTGACGTCCGTCTTGTCCGCCTTCTTGGCGACGGTGAGCTTCGGGTTGACCTGCTCCACGGTGACGGTATCGTCGGGCGTATCCGGCACGTTGTCGCCGGTCGCCTGGGCCGCGTTGGTGTAGGTGACCTTCGTGTTGCCCGTTGCCGCCGGCACGGTGAAGGTATAGGTGAGGGTGGCCTCGTCCTTGCCGCCGGTCTCACTGTCGTTGGCCTCCAGGGTGCCCACCGTCCAGGTCAGGCCGCTCCCGTCCTTCCTTACGGGCGAACCTTCCGTAAGGGTGTGGCTCTCGCCATTGACCGTGATACTGTCGTCCGGCGTGATCGCGCCACCGGCCAGGGTATCGGTCACCACGACGCCCACCGCGTCCACGGTGCCCGTGTTGGTCACCTTGACGGTGTAGGTGATCACGTCGCCGGCCACCACTTCCGTGGGATTGGGAACCACCGGCTCGCCGTTGCGCATGACGGAGTAGGACTTCTCCACCGTCACGTCACCCGCGCCCAGCTCCTTCCGGGTGTTGGTGAACGCCGCCGTATTTGTACCCTTGGCGTCGATCGTGCCCGTGGCCGTGGTCGTTTCAGCTTCCCCGACCTTCGTGGTGAAGTTCTCATCCGCCGTCTCGGTGACGGTGTAGTACGCCCCGGCGGGCAGATCGGAGATGGTGATGCTCTGGCCGTTCTTCAGCGTGATGTCAGTCTTCTTGCCGCCGGTGATGGTGCCGCCCGGCACGTCACCCGGACCCGTGTAGGTGTAGCTCCCCGTCAGCAGACTGCCGGTCTCGCTGTCCTTCAGCTCCACGGTGAAGGGGAACGCCTTATCCGTCTTATCCGCGCCGTTGTCGCTGTCCACCGTCTTGCTGACGGTCAGGCTGCCCTTGTTGACCTTGGTCGTAACGGTTTCCGTGGTGATCACGGGATCGCTATTGAAGCCGATCTCAGCCTTGTTCTCGATGTTCACACCCGTGAACGCGGCCTCCACCACCTTGGCCTTGACAGTCACTTCGCCGCTGGCGAAAGCCTCCCGATCATTCAGCGTCCAGGTGATCTTGGCGCCATCCTTCTCGATGGAGATGGCACCCTTGTCGTCAGCATCGTTCTGCTTCGCGCCATCACTGTTCATCGTCAGGCTGTCAAGCGTGGCGCTGACGAACTCCAGACCGGCGGGCAGGGTATCGACGATCGTCACCGTGGCGGCCTTGTTCTGGTTGTTGGCCCACTTGATGGTGTACTCCACCTCGTCGCCCAGCTTCAGGCCGTCGGTCTCGTAGTGCTGGCTGTCGGTGCTGAGCGCCTTGACGTTCTCGCCCTTGATGTAGTTGGTGACGGTAACGGGCCGGGTGCTGTCGAAATCGATGGTACTGTTCGCGTTGGTAAACCTAGCCACGTAGTTCTTGGTTCCGTCCGTGGTCGCGTCCACCTCTGTGACCACATACCTGGTCTTGGCCGGCAGACCATCGATGGTGATCGTCTGATCCTTCTTCATCTCGAAGGTATAGGTGCCGTCCGATCCAAGATCAATGGTCTCCGTACCTTCGAGTCCAGTAACCTTATACTTCCCGGTGAGTGGCACAGTCGTGTCTGTCTCCGTCCGGCCGTCGGCGCTGGGCGTCTCCTTATCAACGGTGAACTTGACCTTCACCTCATAGGTGGCGTCGGGATCGATCGTCGCGCCGCCCACGGCCTCGACCTTCTTCGTGATGGACAGCGCACCCGTTCTGGCAAGGTTCGTCGCGCTGACCTCCTCGGTCACGGTTCCTGCCTCCACCGTCGCTGCCTGCACCGTCGCATGGTTCACAACGTCGAACAGGTGCGCATTACCGACCTGCGGCGACCCTTGGAACGCGTCCAGCGTGAGCCGGGCCGTGACGGTCACCTCGCCCACCGCCTCGGTTTCCTTCGAGCCGAGGGTCCAGGTCACGGTGCCGCCATTCGCGCCATCCGGAGCCGGCTCATGCTGAATGGAGATGCCGTCCCCAGTCTGGGTATCGTTAGAATGATCCAAGGTCAACAGGTCTGTTTCGCCGTCGTCGTTCTTAATGCTGGCGCTGACAAACTCCAGGCCCTTGGGCAGCGTGTCGGTCACCGTGATGTCGGCGTCTTCACTCTCGAAGTTCGCCCAGCCGATGGTGTAGGTCACGAGATGGCCCAGCTGGACCGCGCCATCCGACGAGGCCTCCTTGTAGATCTTGTTCTTCTTGGTGTTGGTGAAGAGAACTTCGGTCTCCTCCCCGGGCTGGATTTCCCCGTTTTCGTGTCCGTTTGCGGTCTCGATATAATCTTCGTCCTCCTGCTCCGTTACCACATAGGACGCGTTGGCGGGCACATTGTCAATCTGGAAGGTGTCGCCGTCGGCCAGCTGGAAC
>CANRLZ010000026.1 GCA_947631595.1 uncultured Oscillospiraceae bacterium | reverse complement strand
GGGTTGACCACCGCCTTGCGGATGGTGAGCTTGCCCGTGGCGGGCGTGGGCGGTTCGGTCTGCTCATAGGTGTTGGTAAAGGTGACCTCCACCTCGCCGTTCTCCGGCACGGTGATTTCCGCCTGGTTGATCTCCACGTCGTCCACGGTGGTGGTGAAGTCGCCGGTGGTCAGCTCGGTCACGGTGTAGGTGCCGGGTTCCAGCTCCAGCTCCGCACTGCCGCTGCCCTCAATGTTCACCGTCTGGCTGTCGAGGCCGTCGCTCACCTCAAAGGCATAGGTCTCGGCGGGGGTGGGCGGGTTGATCACCACCTTGCGGATGGTGAGCTTGCCTGTGGCGGGGGTGGGCGGCTCGGTCTGCTCATAGGTGTTGGTGAAGGTGACCTCCGCCTCGCCGTTCTCCGGCACGGTGACCTCCGTTGTTTTATCCTCCACGCCGTCCACGGTGGTGGTGAAGTCGCCGGTGGTCAACTCGGTCACGGTGTAGGTGCCGGGAGCCAGCTCCAGTTCCGCGCTGCCGTTGCCCTCGATGTTCACCGTCTGGCTGTCGAGGCCGTCGCTCACCTCAAAGGTGTACACCTCGTCGGGGTTGGGAGCGCCGTCGCCGGTGACCACCTTGCGGATGGTGAGCTTGCCCGTGGTGGGCGCGGGCGGTTCGACCTTCTCATAGGTGTTGGTGAAGGTGACCTCGGCGGTGCCGTCCAACGGCACGGCGACCTCCGCCTGGTCGGTCTCCACATCGTCCACGGTGGTGGTGAAGCTCTCCCCGGTGGTCAGCTCGGTCACGGTGTAGGCGCCGGGAGCCAACTCCAGTTCCGCGCTGCCGCTGCCCTCAATGGTCACCGTCTGAACGGGATCGCTGTTCACCTCAAAGGTGTATGTCTCGTCGGAGGTGGGAGCGCCGTCGCCGGCGACCACCTTATGGATGATGAGCATGCCCACGGCCGGCTTGTAGGTGTTGGTGAAGGCGATCGCCGGGGCCAGGTCGAAGGTATACCGGCTCCCGGAGTCGGCCTCCGACGCGTCCTTTGTCTCCGCGTAGGCCGTGCCGTCCACCGTGACGGTCACGCCGCTGTCGGAGACGGCGATCTGCACCTCATGCTCAGTCTCGTCGAAGGTGACCCTGTCCAGCGTCTCCTGCTCCTCGGCCAGGGTGTAGGTATAGGTCCCGGGACGGAGGAACACCAGCGGGTCAAACGTGACCGTCTGCGTCTCCTCGCCGGCGGACGGGTCGTAGGCCACGGTGGCGGTGAGGACGTCCGCGCCCTCCTCCTCGGGGGTCAGCGTGAAGGTAAAGCGCACCGGCTGGTCGTTCTGGCTGGCGTTCTCAAACGTCTTCGCGGTGGTCAGGGTGACCTCCACCGGCGGGGTGAGGGTCATGTACACCTCGCCCATGCCCAGCCGGGCGTTCAGGTAGGCGGGCAGCTCGGCCGCGCCGTCCCAGGTGGGGTCAAGGCCCAGGTCGTTCAGCGTTTTCTGGCTTGTCCGGAGTTCCTTTTTCGCGTCCTCATCCGGCGCGTCGGCGATCGCGGCGGCAATCTTGTCGTCCACCCACGCCGCCAGCTTGTCGGCCAGCCCCTCACGGGCAGAAGTCCGGGTCTCGGCATTCGTATCGCCCAGCTGGAAGGTGACGGTGTTGGTGTCCGGCGTACTGCCGGCAAAATAGCTGTCCACGGTCACGCCGTCCACCGTCAGGTCGAACCGCGCCCAGGCGTAGTCGGCGCCGTCCGCGCCCTTCAGGTCGGTAAATTCGCCCGGCTCCGGATCCGTCAGGCCCAGGGTGTAGCTGCCCATGGGCAGCGTGTCGGTGGCGATGAAATAGACGGTCTTGGCGCCGTTGACCTCAGGCGCGGCGTCCAGGGCGTCCTGGGTGAGCGCGAAGGGGAGGGTGGCCGCCGGGTCGCCGGCATCCATGGCGGCGATGCCGGCCGCCGGGTCAACGATCTTCTCCACGGTGACGTTGAGCGCGCCGCCCTCATCCACGATTTTTTGCAGCGTTGCCGTGGGCGCCTGGGCCTTCAGCGCCAGCCTGCCGCTGGCCACATAGGTGGTGTGCAGGGCCTGGGCGGCGTCGCCCACCGCGACGCTGCCCACGGGGGTCTTGGGGGTCGCGTAAGCGGTATCGTCGATCAGGGGAGCCTCGTCGCGGCTCTCAACAGGGGTGGGCGTATAGGTCACCGTCAACTGATAGCGCTTGGGGGCGGGGTCGCCGATGGCGCCCGCTGTGGGCGCGTCGTCCAGGGGGCCATCGCCGTCGGTCACCGCCGCCCATTGATAGGTGATGGTGCCCAGCACGTCGCCCTCATACGCCTCGCCGCCGGTCTGGGTGCCGTGGTCGTGCTCCCCGCCGCCGGTGACGGCGGGCAGGAAGCTGTAATCCAGCTTGACCTCGGTGCCCGCCAGCAGATCGTCCAGGAAGGCGTCAAAGTCTTCGTCCAGGTTAGTGCCGTCGTACTTTTCGGGATGCTTTTGCAGATACCGTTTGACATACTCATAGTAGTAGCCGCTGCCGTCCCGGTTGTCCCACTCCTCCTGGGTGACGTTCAGGTGGTCCAGATCCCGCATCTCCCCCTCGGCGTTGTGGAGCAGGGCGCTCAGCGCCTCCTTGGGGTTCATGGACTCGCCCAGATAGCGCACGTCCACCGAGGGGTCTGTGACCATGCGATAGGGCTTCACGTTCACCTGGGTGCGGGGGAAGCCCTTGGAGGGCATCTCGGCGGCGGGGAGTTTGGCCTCGTCGGTGCCGGAGTTGGGGGTCTCGTCGTCGGGGTGGAACACCATGTTCTCGCCCGTACTCGGGCCGTTGGTGAGCACGGCGTTGCCGCCGATGAAGTCCTCCTTGGCCCGGAGGGTGATGGTGGCGCTCCAGACGGACAGGCGGTTGGACCCCTCCTGGCAGAGGGGGATGGACTGGTTCGTCCACTCCAGGTAATATAGGCCCTTGGCCTCATCGTATTTCAGCGTCGCCTTGGTATAGCGCTCGGTGTATGTCGCCTCCCCTTCCGCGCCTTCCGTGTCATTCTTTTCCGCGGTGGAGAAGTAGAACTCGTGGCCGCCGTCCTTGGTGAGATCGTAGTGGTCGCTGGCCTCGTCGCTCTCGCCGATGTGGATGGTGCCGCCCTCGTGCAGGTGGACGATCTCACGGGTCCTGACCCCGGCGTCTCCGGCGGAGGGGGTCACCGTGTCCGCCACCAGGTCAAAACGGGGGTCGATGTAGTCACGCACGGAGTAGCCGGTCAACCGGAAGGGCATTTCTTCGATGATGCTGTTGAACGCGCCGTCCAGCGCGTCGGCGTCCTTCGCCGTAAAGCAGTTTTTGGGATCGCCGGTGATGGCTTCCAGAAATTCCGGTATTTTCGTGCTCGTGGAGCTGGCCGTGTCGCCGCTGACCAGCTGGACGGTGAAAATCGTGTAGCCCTTAGTCCGCAACTCCTCGGCGAGCGCCACGGCCTTCGTGGTCTTTACATCTTCTATCTCAACCTCTGTCCCGTCCTCAGTCTTCGTCGTCAGCTCGTAGTCCTGGCCGTCGGTGAACAGGATGACGTACTTGCTCGCCCCGTCGTCCTTGATGTCCTCCGCCTCCGCCAGATAGTCTGAGAAGGCTTGCAGGCCGGTAAAGGCGTTGGTGCCGCCGGTGATGACGTAGTTATAAAGCCCGCCGTCCGCATCCGTGGCCTTGGCCATGCCCGTCTCTGTGGCGCCCCGGTTCAGGCTCATCATGCCGGTACTCTCCTTCGGGTCGCTGGTCCAGGTCTGGAGCAGCAGTTCCTTCTCCCGATCTGTGCCGGCCTCGTCGTCCCTGACATACTGATCCGAGCTGAAGCGCACGGCGGACACCTTGCTGTACGGGGAGTCCACCTGCAACCGGTTGATGAACTTGTTCAGGGCGACCTGGAGCTTCTGCACCTTGGTAAGCGCCGCGTTGTGGTCGGCCTTGAACAGCACCGGCGAGTCCAGAACCGTACCGCCGGTGGGGCTGAAGACACAGCGCAGGATCAGCTCTCCGGCCTCCCCTTCTTTTTGGCCAACAAAACCCTTTGCGTAATCATCGGGCGTGGCCCTGCCGAAATAGAGGATGCAGGGGGAGGCAGTTGTGATCTTCTCGCCGGCCGTGAGCGCTACCTTCTTGCCCGGCACGGCTTCGCAGCCTGACTCTTCATAGGTGTAGAAACCATGATAGTCGATCTTCTCATAATCACAATCCTCTAATGAGTACGGCTTGTACAGTACGTTTTTGCCCAATGCTTCGTCCTTGTAGCCCATGTTATCGGGATAGAAGTTGTCCGAGCGCACGGGCAGGCCGTGGAGGCTCTTGGCGGAGCCGGTCGTCTCGATTGTGCCATAGGTGCTGGTGGAGTTTACATAATACCAGCCCGCGCGCTTCTCCTGGGGCAGGGCAACGAACTGACTGGCTTGGTTCAGGTCCATCTTGTTGCCGCCGATGAGCGCGTGTTCTTCGCCCTCCTTCGTGAACACGCTGCCGGTGAGCGTCTTCATGGTGTCGACCAGCTTGGTGACCTCACCGTCATCCTCCGACAGTGCCCGGTTGTAGATATACACCTCGTCGATCTGGAGGGTGGGGCCGGACACGAACTCGTCGTCGCCGCCCAGGGTGAATTTCAGGTTTGTAGCATCGCCGAATGACACGTCGCCCTCCGCGGTGTTTTTCCCGCCGTCTGTATATGTGGCCTTTGTGCCGTCTACATAGGTCGTAACGTGTCCATCCTGCACCACAAAGGTGAATACCAGCCAACTGTTGGCGGTATATTTTCCGTAACTGGCCTTACCATCCCCGCTCGCGGAGAATACTTTCTTGACGTCAACAGGGGTGCCGTCACTTCCGACCCACCTGACGTGATCCTGGCTGTTGCCGGGACTCCTAGTACCCCGGAGGATCGTATACAGTTCGTTACCCGCTGCGTCCTTGATGGTCACCAGATCCTCAGCCTGAGGACCCTTGCCATCACCTGTTGGCTCCTTGCTATGCGCTTCGTTGATCACGCCGGTGCCATCCGTCTTCACCGCGAAGGAGAGGGTGAAGTTGTTCGGATCGGGCACCACCGCGTCCAGGTCAAGGGTAGAATGGGCGATATTTTTTCCGTCATATACCTGGAGGGCGCCGTTTTTGGGGGTAGCGGTCACATGAGATGAGCCGCCATTATTATCCGCTTTATAGTCGCTGCTGGTCTTGGAGTGTGCGCCTTCTACCGCGGTATCTTCAACGTCGTCCGTGACCCCGTTGTCGGAGAAGTAGGCTTCTGTTTCTTTGTCGTCTACGGTGACCGTCGTCCGGTCAAACTGATACAGCCCCACCAGGCCGTTCAGCAGGGGGTTCGGAGTTCCGTCCATCTCGCCGTCCCAGTAGGCCAGGGGCACCAGCTCGTTCACCGAGTCCCGGCTGTCGTAGACATAGTAGCTGTAATTCGTATAGGCCAGGGGGGAATTGTCCGTGTTGCCGGAGAATACCCAGCTGGGATTTGTCCAGCACTCCGCGGGCAGGGACACATACGGCCCATATCCCTTGTCCCACACGGTCGCGCCATACGCCTTGTCATCCCCGTGTTCGAAGGCATCTAACGCGCCGGTGGGGACGAAGGCCATGGAGCCGGAGGAGTCCAGAATGAAGCCCACGTCCGCCATGTTGCTGTTGGCGGTGTACCAGGACTCCAGGCTCACGTCAAAGGTGCGCCCGTCCTCCAGCACGTCCGGCGAGACCCGCTTCTCCGTGTGCAGGCCGGAGTCCGTGTTGTAGATGCGCTCTACCGTCGTCAGATCCGCTTCCTTCAGGGTGTCAGTGCCCTTTTCAGCGATGGCCGCTTGGATCGCTTCACGGTTCTCATCCGTCACGTCCAGAACGTCCTTGCCGGTCACATCCACACCGTCGATTGTCAAGCCGTCAAACACCGCACCAAAGCTCGCGCCCAGCACGGTCATGCCGTTGTAGCTGTAAAAGAGGTAGAGCCGCACGGTCTGCACCTCTGCGTTGTACTTGATCTCAAAATGGCCGGCGTCGAGTCCCGTTCCGTCCCCTGTGGGTTCGATCCAGTTCACCGCCAAGTTGCCGTCGACGATCTCGTAGCCGGAGTACTCCTCCGTCACCGGCATCCCCACCGACTCGTCGAGGTAGGACTGCGGCTGGGGATAGATGTAGTATGCCTGCGTCTCCTCGGAATAATAGCTGATACTGGGCGTCGCGTCATGCTCCACCGTATAGGTGTAATCATGGTTCCCTTCCCCGTCGACCCAGCCTTCCTCGATCAAAACCGGGTCGCCCAGGTAGACGTGCGTCACGAGGAAGTCGGTACTGGCCACGCCATCCTCCGCCCTCGCGCGCACCCCGGGCAGGGCGACCCCCGCCAGCCCCAGCGTCATCACCAGGGCCAGCAGGCCGGACAGCACCCGGCGTCCGGTGTGCCGGTGGGCACGGAACCACTTTGCCATCTTCATAGATAGACCCCCCAAACATAGAAATTGACGAAAAGACGCGAATTTGCCTCGGCTGTACAGCCGAGAGAGAGGGCGTATACGCCCTCTCTCATGATCTTTACTTGTACATCACGCCCGCGGCCCTTACGCCGCGCAGAGAAGTATATGTAATTTTACCATAAGCAGGCCCTGTTGTAAAGCCTCAAACCACGTCAAATGCGTGAAATTTGTGTAGGTTTTCAGGCAGATCGCACCACGAGCCGGACAAACGCTTGACAAATTGCGACTTTGCCTGTATTATTTTATCATGTTCACCCGTGAACAAGTCAAGAGGGAGGCAAAAAATTGGAAAATTTTTTCTCGATCCATCAGGTGAGTAAGAGCTGCGGGGTGTCCCGGTCCACCCTCATGCGGCTGGAGGAGCGGGGTCTGCTCACCCCCGCCCAGGTGGACGGGGAGACGGGCTACCGCTGGTACGACAACCACAACGTCAGCCAGGTCATGCAGATCTTGTCCTTTTTGCAGATGGGCATGACCTATGACGACGCCGCCCTCTACTACCGCGACAACGGGACGTCCCGGGAGCTGCTGGAGCGGATGGAGGAGCGGTTCCTGCTCTTCAAGCGGGCTTATGAGGAGGTCAAGCTCCGGGTGGAGAAAAAGGAGCATCTGAGCTTTGAGTTCGTGGACCTGCCCGAGTACGTCTGCTACTGCCGGGAGTTCCAGGGGACGACGGTGGAGGACCGCTACTGGGCCATGTACGACCTCTACCACGAGGCGGTGGAGAAGGGCTGCCGCCTGCTGGCCTCCGAGCCGCTTTTTATCATCAACAAGCGCACCGATTATCTGGACAGCGCCTTTGAGGATACGGAGGGGGACTTTATCTGCTGCGTCCCCCTGGAGCCGGAGGAAGCCCCGGAGGAGGCGGTGACCATCCCCGCCTGCCGGGGCTTCTCCTGCCTGGGCTACGGGAGCTACTCCCGCAGGGCCTACGCCTTCAACGAGCTTGGCCGGGAAATTCGGGCGCGGGGCCTGAAGCCCACGGGCTACGTCCGCGTCCTGGGCCTGGTCGCCTCCTGCACCGGCCGGGACATCGACCCGGAGAACTACGTCTCCCGCCTGGTGGTGCCGGTGGAGGGGTGAGCAAGAACCATCCGCCCCCGCCCCGGCGCGCCCCGGATCATGCCTTGTGATACAGCATTGACAAACCGAACACAACACAGGGTCAACATAGTTCGTCATAATATTTTTTCCCGATTTTGGTGCTGGAATAAGCGACGGATCGTCGAACAAAGGAGAGCGACCACTATGGCGATAGAGATCAACAAGCTGGATGCAGGCCGTGTACTTCGCGAATCCTACGAGCGCGTCAAAAAAACCCCTCAAACATCATGCAAAATTGCCAGGGAGATCTGCATGGCGATGACGGGAAAGGGATGCTTGACCTATCAGTATATTCTTTTAACAGCGCTGGTGGCGAAATCAACTGATTTTCGAGTTGATATGCTGAGCCTGCAAGTAGAGGATACATCCAGCGGAGCTTATGCGCCCCGAACCCTCTGTTCAGAGGTCATATACCCGTTTCAAAAACAAATTCTGAGCAACGCGCTTGACGGGAACAACGCCGACCCTCTTGTGAACAAACCCGCGCGCTATTCGCGCCTTACAAAATTCAATGCCGCGCGTGGAGACGGCAAGAAGGTCTTAGACGCCCTGTGCGACGCGCTCCCTACCCTCACCACAAAAGAAGAAGTGCGTGACGCGCTCGACTACATGCTCACTCGCCTCTTGGCGATCGCCCGGGAAAACCAGGAAAAAAGGCGATCTGTCAGGGCGGCGATCCAGGACACAGATACGGCCGCGCTTTACACATTCCTGTCCGACTTACTTGACCAGGGATTTGGCGGCGCCGCTCTTGTCCTCGTAACGTATGCGCTGTTCCTCATCCATTTCCCGCCGGAAATGGGCTACAAGATCATTCCCCACCCCGTTAATCAGGCGGGTTCATCCTCCAGACAAAAAAGTGACTTGGACATCGAACTGAACGGGCGCCCTCTCCTTGGCGTGGAGTTGAAAGACAAACCGTTTACAGCCGATGACGTCGCCCGTGCCGCCAACACAGCCATGTCCAGCAAGCTGAAGAGCCTGTTATTCATCTCCGGCCGACACGCCGGCATCCAATCGATCCCGACATACTTTTCCGAGGTCAAAAAGACCTACGCGAAGCTCGGCTTTTCCGTCGGTGTGATCGACATCGATGAGTTTATGGATCTTATCTTAGTGACCCACTCAGACTCCATCACCGCATCCAATGTCCTGTCTGCCGTCTACGACTGTGTTTTTGATATAGGCGGAACTGTCGAGACCCAAACCTGGGTCTATTCCAGGCTCAAAGCGCTCTAAAATACCGAGCGCATCGCCTGGGCAACTTTGTATGCGAACAGGGATGGCACAGCGTTTCCGATCTGCCGATACTGTTTATTTCTAGCTCCGCAGAATTTATACTCCGGCGGAAAAGTCTGAATGGCAGCCGCTTCTTTCAAGGTGAGCCGTCGAACAAAATCTGGAATAACCGTAGTTGCCGGTATGCACGTTCCGGCAACTATTTTTTTGTGGTAATCCACGAACCAATTCACCTGACCCTCGTGCTCCAGTGCCCGCTGATCCACAATGGGAGTTTTGTTGCCCCCCATTGTCGCCGGTAAAGTTGGCGGCAGCCCATCCAGATCAACAGGCCGCCCCGCTCCGTTTACCAACATCCCGGCATAGGGACTCTTGCGCAGAACAGGGCTTTTGGCCAATGTGATCGCCGCGGAACAAGTGCCAGGATTATCCGCTGAACCGTATTTCCCGACAGATAGAAGCACTTCGCGCGCCGTTGGGGCGTGGCTTTTCAGTTTGTTCATCTCCTGGAAAAAGAGCTGCGGGTCGCCGCCTTTGACGCCGACAAATACAACTCTGTCTCTGTTTTGAGGAACGCCAAAGTCGGGGGTATGGAAGATGAAATACCCGACGTTGTACCCCAGAGCCTTAGCCTGCTCAATATATTTTTGCCGCACACTTTCCCACTTTTTTAGGGCCCCAAGCGCTTTGACATTTTCCATGATAAACGCCTTGGGCCTCACGATCTTTACACCGTCGAGAAAAGTAAAAATGAGCTTGCCTCTGGCGTCATCAGGATCCATCTTGCCCGCCACAGAAAAACTTTGACACGGCGGTCCGCCCAATATCATATCCACTGCCCCGGAATATCTTGCAAGCTCTGATATGGTATCGGCAATATCGCCCTCGCGCATAACAGCTTCATCAAACGGCCTGTTGGCTCTCCATGTGCAAGCCGCGTCGTGGTCAAGCTCATTTGCCCAAATTATTTTATAACCGGCCTTTTCAAATCCTACATCCAGCCCACCGGCGCCGGAGAACAGGGATATGGCGATTTTATCGTTGCGCATTTCGTTCAGCTCCTCGATCCTGACAATACTCCTGTATCCACCCATGCAGCAGGTCGGATACCGTCGTCTTGTGCGCCATCGCGTACACCTTGACTTTCATCTTGTCCGCCTCGGTGATGGACAGCGTGATAGTCGTCTTGCCGCTCCGCGCCGGCGCGCCCGTGGCCGCCGACGTGAGCCGCTGCCGCGCTTCCCCGCGGGCCTTTGCCGCGGCGTCAGACCCGCCGAACAAATCGCCCCTTTTTGCCATAGTGCTCTCCTTTCTATACTCCGGCTAACGTCAAACCATTCCGCCCAGGCCCCCGCCGTCCTTTGGGTGCAGGGCAAGACGTTTTTTCATCCGGCGCCGCCCCGCTGTATATACTTACATAAGTATATACCTACATACGTATGAAGGTCAAGAGGTTTCGCCATTTTCCGCGACAATGGGCGAAAAATCACGAGAGTTCCCGTGTTCCTCGGCCTTCCCGGGCTGGTTTGCCCGCCCGGGAGAAAAAAGTATGGCGTGCCCCTGGGGACACGCCATACGGAAAAACGAGCCTATTTATCCGGCGATCCCGGCGCGTAGCCCACGGGCCGCCGGTGGTCAGAACCTCTTTCCTCAGCGGCGGAACAGCCGGGAGACCGGGCCGGCGCTGCCGCGCTGCTCCCGGTGGGCGAATACCCGGTGGAACTGGCGGATGTGCTGCCGCGCCTCCTCCAGGCAGACCTCCCGGCGCTCCGGGTTCCGGTCCTGCTGGGCCAGCAGCTCGTTCAAAGGCGCCAGGTACTCCACCGCCATCACGTGGGGGTCGCCCCGGCGGAGGACGCCCTGCTGGATGAGCCGGGTGAAAAAGCCCTCGTAGCGCGCCAGCGGCTCGGCCCACAGCCAGCGCTGGGGCAGGTCAGGCCGCTGGAACTGCCCCAGGGCCATGAGGCGGCGGAAGGCGGTGGCCTGGGCGTCCTCCATTTCCCCCCGGAACCAGGCCATGGCCTCCTCGTCCAGCTGCTGGGCGGTGATGAGTCCCACCGGCTCCAGTTCCCGCTCCAGCTGGGCCTGGCGCTGGGCCGCCCCGGCCCAGAGGTCGGTGTAGTGCGCCTCCAGGGGCGGGAAGAGGGCGGCGTACAGCTCCTCCTTGCCGCCTTTGAAGTGCTTGTAGAGGGACGGCGCCTTGATGCCCAGGGCGTCGGCGACGTCGCCCATGCTCACCCCGGCGTACCCCCGGTGGGAAAACAGGTCCAAAGCGACCTCCCACGCCCGCTGGCGGGTGGATACGGCCTCCATAAAAACCCCTCCTTTTGCCCTTTGGCGAATAGCTATTAGCCGTTAGCTTTATGATACGACCGCCCGCCAACTCTGTCAAGGGGAAACTTGGGGAAAGCCCGGCGGGAATTTGTGTTGCAATATGAGAAATGGTGTGATACAATATTGAAAACAGTTTGGGAAGGGAGATGAGGCGCGGTGAAGGAGCTGGAAGAGCTGAAGGAGCGCCTGGCCACTCAGCGGCCGGAGAGCTGGGAGCAGCTGCCCGACCTCGCCCTCTACATGGACCAGCTCATCTCCTATATGCCCCGGCAGCTCATCCGCTTTGAGCAGGGGGACGCCCTGACCTCCGCCATGGTGAACAACTACATCAAGGACGGGCTTCTGCCCCGGGCGGAGGGCAAGCGCTACGGCCGGGAGCACCTGGCCTGGCTCACCGCCATCTGCGCGCTGAAGAGCGTGATCTCCATGCGGGAGATGGCCCAGCTCTTCGGGGCGATGGACCTCCAAGACGGCGTTCAGTCCGGGTACGAGTACCTGTGCAAGGAGCTGGACCGGGCGCTCAACAAGGTCGCCAAGCCCCTGGACGCCCAGGCGGACCGGGAGGCGCTGGTGCCCCTGGCCCTGCGCCTGGCCCTGGACAGCTACGCCAGCAAGCTGGCCTGCCAGCGGGTGCTGGGCATTTTGGAGGAGACCGACCCCCAGCAGGGGGAGAGCAAGAAGAAGAAATGAGGGGTGTTTGACATGAGCAACTACGTCATCATTACCGATTCTGCCGCCGACCTGGACCAGGCCATGGTGGACGAGCTGGAGATCCGGGTGGTGCCCCTGTCCCTGACGCTGGGCGGCTCGACCTACCGGGACTACCCAGACCGCCGGGAGCTGGACCCCAAGGAGTTCTACGCCCGGCTGCGCGCCGGCGAGGTGGGCACCACCTCGGCGGTGAACCTGGCCGACGCCAAGGAGTATATCGAACCCGTCTTCCAGGCCGGGCAGGACGTGCTGTTTCTGGCCTTTTCCTCCGGCCTGAGTTCCTCGTGCCAGGCGGTGCGCCTGGCCGCCCAGGAGCTGGAGGACGCCTACCCGGAGCGCAAGTGCTATGTGGTGGATACCCTGTGCGCCTCTCTGGGCGAGGGGCTTCTGGTCTACCTCACCGCCAAGCGGCGCCAGGCCGGGGCGAGCCTGGAGGAGGCGCGGGATTACGCCGAGGAGAACAAGCTCCACCTGTGCCACTGGTTCACCGTGGACGACCTGCAATTCCTCAAGCGGGGCGGGCGCATCTCCGCCACCACCGCCATGCTGGGCACCATGCTCTCCATCAAGCCGGTGCTCCACGTGGACGACGAGGGGCACCTCATCAGCATGTCCAAGGCCCGCGGGCGGCAGGCCTCCATCAAGGCGCTGGTGGACAAGGCCGCCGAGCTGGCCATCCAGCCGGAGGGACAGACCATGTTCATCTGCCAGGGCGACTGCATGGAGGACGCGGAGTACCTGGCGAACCTCGCCCGGGAGCGCCTGGGGGTCAAGACCATCCACATCGGCTACACCGGGCCGGTGATTGCCGCCCACTCCGGGCCTGGGACGCTGGCGCTGTTCTTCCTGGGCACCCACCGCTGAGCGGCTAATTGGTATTAGCTTAGCCTCCCCCGCCGGGCGGCAGGACCTCCGGGACTGCCCGGAGGCGGCCGACGGGGGAGGACTTTTTGTTTCCCGGAAAGGGGACGCTGGAGATGGCAAAATGGCTGGAATACTGCCTGGAGACCCGCGCCGAGGGGCTGGACGATCTCACCGCCGCCCTCACCGCCCGGGGACTGACCGGGCTGGTGATCGAGGACGAGGCGGACTTCCGCCGCTTCCTGGAGGAGAACCGGCAGTACTGGGACTACGTGGATGAGGCTCTGGAGGAGCGCATGCGCGGCGCCGCCCGGGTGAAGTTCTACGTCCCCGACGACCCCGGCGGGGAGGCCGAGGCCCGGGGGTATCTGGCGGGGCTAACGAACGTTAGCGTCACCGTCACCCCCCTGGAGGAAGAGGACTGGGCCAACGGCTGGAAGCGTTACTACAAGCCCCTGGACATCGGCAAGACCCTGCGGGTGGTGCCCCAGTGGCTGGCCGGAGAGCCGGCGCCGGGGCGGGTGGACCTCCTGCTGGAACCCGGCCTCACCTTCGGCACCGGGAGCCACCCCACCACCCAGCTCTGCCTGGAGGCGGTGGAGGAGAGCGTGAGGCCCGGCCACCGGGTTCTGGACCTGGGCTGCGGGTCGGGTATTTTGTCCGTGGCCGCGCTGCTGCTGGGGGCGGCCTCCGCCCTGGGGGTGGACATCGACCCCAAGGCCCCGGACGTGGCCTACGAAAACGCCGCCATGAACGGCATCGGGAAGGATAGCTATCAAGTGTTAGCCGGAGACGTGCTGGGGGATCACGCCCTGCAAAAACAGTTGGCGGGGGGGAGCTGGGACCTGATCCTGGCCAACATCGTGGCCGACGTCATCATCCCCCTCAGCGGCCTGGCGGGGCCGTGGCTGGCGCCCGGCGGGAGGTTCCTCTGTTCCGGGATCATCGACACCCGCGCCCAGGAGGTGCGAAAGGCGCTGGAGGCCAACGGCTTCACCGTCCTGGCGGAACGGGAACGGAAGGGCTGGTACGCCTATACCTGCGCCTGGGAGAAGGGCCGTGGATAGGCGGGTGGTGGTGCGGCCCATCGACTTTGAGGGCCGCCGGGTGCTGGTGGTCAGCGACATCCACGGGGCGCTGCCCCTCCTGAAAAACGCCCTGGGCAAGGCGGATTTCTCCCCGGAGGACATCCTCATCGTCCTGGGGGACATGATGGAGCGCTCCGAGGGGAGCCTGGACGTGCTCCACTACGTCATGGACCTGAGCCGGACCCACCGGGTACACACCATCCTGGGCAACTGCGACAACGTGACCCTGGGCTTTTTCGACCGCATCCCGGAGATCCCGGACGAGTTTTACCAGCGCTGGTTTCCCCGCTTCGGGGAGCGGTGCGCCCTGGTGAAGATGGCCCACCAGGCGGGGGTCAGTCTGGATAGCCCCGCCCACTACCCCGCGGCGCGGGAGGCCCTGGAGCGGGCTTTCGCCCCGGAGCTGGCCTTTCTGCGGAGCCTGCCCCACGTCCTGCTCCACCCCGACTACCTCTTCGTCCACGGCGGCGTGCCCCGGGAGGACAGGCTAACGAGCCTTAGCATCCATGCGGTGATGAAAAACGACAACTTTCTCCACCAGAACCACAGCTTCCGCCGGTGGGTGGTGGTGGGCCATTGGCCGGTGACCCTCTACCGGGCGGACATCCCCTCCGCCGCCCCCATCGTCCTCCCCCGGCGGCATATCGTGAGCATCGACGGCGGGGCGACGCTGAAGCTGGACGGGCAGGTGAACGTGCTCATCCTGCCCAAAACGCCGGACGGGGCGTTCTCCTGGGTGAGCGACGACGGCCTGCCCACCGTCACCGCCCTGGAGGCGCAGGAGGCGTCCCGGAACTCCATCAACGTCCGCTACGGCCACAGCGACCTGGAGGTGCTGGAGGCGGGGGAGGAGTTTGCCCTGTGCCGCCACCTGGAGAGCGGCCGGACCCTGCGGGTGCTCACTGAATTTCTCCGCCGCCGCCCGGACGGGCAGGTGTGGTGCGAGGACTCCACCGACTACCTTCTGCCCGTGTCGCCAGGGGATACGCTGTCCCTGGTGCGGCGGACAAGCTATGGGTTATTAGCCAAGAAAGACGGGGTCACCGGCTGGTACCGGGGGCGCTGGGAATAGGAGAGAAACTTGGGCTTGTCCCAGGTTTCTCTCTTTTTCTTTGGCCCGTCCTGCTACACTTTCCGGGAAAGGGAAGGTGAGGGACGATGACCGCCTACTGCGAGGCCAAGGATATTTTGTTGACCGTGCTGGGGAGCGACGAGAAGGTGGGGCTGACCCGGGAGGAGGCCAGGGCCAGGCTGGAGCGCTATGGCCCCAACGAGCTGGCGGGGCGCAAGCCCCCGTCGCTGTTCCGCCGGGTCTTGGCCCAGCTGAAAGACCCCATGATCCTGGTACTCCTGGGGGCGGCGGGGCTGTCCCTGTGGGCGGGGGGCGGCCGGGACTGGCTGGACAGCGCCATCATTCTCTTTATCGTGGTGGTGAACGCCGCCATCTCCATCTCCCAGGAGGATCACGCCCAAAAGGCCCTGGACGAGCTAAAGCGCATGGCTGCCCCCACCGCCCTGGTGCGCCGGGCGGGGGAGCTGTGCCGGGTGGAGGCCCGGGAACTGGTGCCGGGGGATGTGGTGTACTTAGAGGCGGGGGATCAGGTGAGCGCCGACGGGCGGCTCCTCTGGGCCAGCGGCCTGCGCCTGGACGAGAGCGCCATGACCGGGGAGAGCGTCAGCGTGGACAAGGAGCCGCGGGAGGGCCTGAGTCCGGACACCCCTCTGGCGGAGCGGCGGAACATGGTCCTCTCCGGCACGTTGGTCACGGCGGGGAAGGGGACCTATGTGGTGACCGCCACCGGCATGGACACGGAGATGGGCCGCATCGCCGGGCTGCTCACCGAGGCCGGCGGGCGGGAGACCCCCCTCCAGCGGCGGATGGGGGAGATCTCCAAAGCCCTGTCCTTCCTGTGCCTGTGCGTGTGCGCGGTGATGTTCGGGATCGGGCTGCTCCAGGGCCGGGCGCTCATGGAGATGTTTTTGACGGCGGTCTCCCTGGCGGTGGCCGCCATCCCGGAGGGGCTGAGCGCGGTGGTCACCATCGTCCTGGCCCTGGGGGTGCAGCGCCTTGCCCGCCGGGGGGCCATCATCACCAAGCTGGCCGCCGTGGAGACCCTGGGCTGCGCCCAGGTCATCTGCTCGGACAAGACGGGCACCCTCACCCGCAACCGCATGGAGGTGACGAGGCTATGGAGCGTTAGCCCCGCTGGGCAGATGCCCGCCCTCACCGCCTTTGCCCTGTGTAACGACGCCCAGCTCACCCCGGAGGGCTATCTGGGCGACCCCACCGAGGGGGCGCTGCTGGTGAAGGCCAAAGAGGCGGGGCTGTCCCAGCGGACGCTGGAGGAGACGCTGCCCCGGGTGGCGGAGGCGCCCTTCGACTCCACCCGGAAGCGGATGAGCACCGTCCACCGGGACGGCGGCGGCTGGACGCTCTTTGTGAAGGGGGCGCCGGAGGGGGTGTTGGAGCGGTGCGACAAGGTGCTCACCGCCGCCGGGGCGGTGCCCCTGACCCCCGCCCTGCGCCGGGAGATCGGGCGGCAGAGCGCCCAGATGGGCCGGGACGCCCTGCGGGTGCTGGCCGCCGCCCGGCGGGAGCTGTCCGCCAAGCCCGCCCCCAACGCCGTCCAAGGGTTGGAGCGGGGGCTGACCTTCCTGGGCCTGGCGGGGTTGATGGACCCGCCCCGGCGGGAGGCGAAGGAGGCGGTGGCCCAGTGCCACCGGGCGGGCATCCGCCCGGTGATGATCACCGGCGACCACAAGGCCACGGCGGTGGCCATCGCCAAGGAACTGGACATCCTCCGGGAGGGCGACGGGGCGGTCACCGGGGAGGAGCTGGACTTTATGACCCAGGAAATGCTGGAGGAGGAGGCGGAGCGCATCGCCGTCTACGCCCGGGTGACCCCGGAGCACAAGACCCGCATCGTGAAGGCCCTCCAGCGGGGCGGCCGGGTGGTGGCCATGACCGGGGACGGGGTGAACGACGCCCCGGCGCTGAAACAGGCGGACATCGGCTGCGCCATGGGCCGGGGCGGTACCCAGGTGGCCCGGTCCGCCTCCCACCTCATCCTCACCGACGACAACTTCGCCACCATCGTCACCGCCGTGGACGAGGGGCGGGGGATCTACGCCAACATCAAAAAGGCGGTACACTATCTCCTGTCCTGCAACATGGGGGAGATCTTGACCCTGCTGGTGGCCACGGCGCTGAACTTCTCCCCCATGCCCCTGTCCCCGGTGCAGCTCCTGTGGCTCAACCTGGTGACCGACACCCTGCCCGCCCTGGCCCTGGGGATGGAGCCGGCGGAGCCGGGGCTGATGGACGCCCCGCCCCGGGGCGGGCAGGAGGGGCTTTTCACCCCGGCGTTCACCTGGCGGGTGCTCTGGCAGGGGGCGATGGTGGCCGGCCTGACCCTGGGGGCTTACGCCCTGGGGCTGCTGGCCGGCGACCCCGCGGCGGCCAACACCATGGCCTTCGCCACCCTCACCCTCTCCCAGCTCTTCCACGCGTTCAACGCCCGGAGCGAGACCGCCTCCCTCTTCGCCCTGGGCCTCACCTCCAACCGGGCCATGAACAAGGCGTTTCTGGCGGGGCTTGCCCTCCAGCTGGCCGTGCTGCTCCTGCCGCCCCTCCGGGGGGTCTTCGGCACGGCGGCGCTCACCCCCGCCCAGTGGATGGCGGTGCTGGGCCTGGCCGCCAGCCCCATCGCGGTGTGCGAAGTGACGAAAGCGGCGGGGAAAAAGCGGTAAAAATTTGTGGATTTAGCTTGTAATTTTCGGAAGATGATGGTAAAATAAGTATCCCACTTTATGCGAACAGATGCAAGGCACGGCATTTTACCAGAGAAAGGAATGAGGCGCACATGTCCAGAAAGTACGTCTACAAATTCTCCGAGGGCAACGCCACCATGCGGGAGCTGCTGGGCGGCAAGGGAGCCAACCTGGCGGAGATGACCGGCATCGGCCTGCCGGTGCCCCAGGGCTTCACCATCACCACCGAGGCCTGCACCCGCTACTACGAGGACGGCCAGCGCATCGACGACGAGATCATGCACGAGATCATGGCGAATGTGGCCATGATGGAGGAGGCCAACGGCAAGAAGTTCGGCGATCTGAAATCCCCGCTGCTGGTCTCCGTCCGCTCCGGCGCGCGGGCGTCCATGCCCGGTATGATGGACACCATCCTGAACCTGGGCCTGAACGACGAGGTGGTGGCCGCCATGATCGCCGGCAACCCCGACCCCAACTTTGAGCGCTTCGTCTACGACTCCTACCGCCGCTTCATCCAGATGTTCTCCGACGTGGTGATGGAGGTGGGCAAAAAGTACTTCGAGCAGCTCATCGACGAGATGAAGGACCGCAAGGGCGTGAAGTACGACGTGGAACTCACCGCCGCCGACCTGAAGGAGCTGGCGGAGAGCTTCAAGGCCGAGTACAAAAAGCAGCTGGGCCAGGACTTCCCCTCCGACCCCAAGGTCCAGCTCTACGAGGCCATCCGGGCGGTGTTCCGCTCCTGGGACAACCC
>CANRLZ010000025.1 GCA_947631595.1 uncultured Oscillospiraceae bacterium | reverse complement strand
TCCACAGCATCCCTTACAGTGTAGCACATGACCTTGGAGAGGGTCATTAAAAACTACTACTCTATAATACAAGGAGGTCATGGAACGTGAGTTCCGCATCCGAGAACAAATTATCCAACGAGGAGTTAAAGCGGAGGAATTTGCCCACAGAGCCGCCGCCCCTGGCGACCTGTCCGACAGAGGAACAGTGGGAGGAACTACTGGGCGTTCTGAACAGCCAGTACCGTCTGCTGGCGGCACAGTCCAATGTGCTGAACGCTCTGCTGACCATGATGCAGACAGTCTCTGCTCAAGAATCGAAGCAGACGAAAGAACTGCTGAATATTTGTCAGCAGTTGGAACAGGCTGGGAGCAAGAAAGAGCGGCGGCGTTTGCGCCTGCCCAGGATACGCTTGCCGGAGTTGCCCACGGTCACACGCAAAGGAGCGGCCCTCACGCTGATGGTCTTAGCGGTGTCGGGGATCCTCTTATACGCCTTGGCTACTCTCTGGAACGTGGTCAGGCCCCTATTCCAACCGCTCCCATGACCGGCCACAGCGACCGCAAAACCCTCGCCAAAGAATGGGCCAAAAAGATCGCCCAAGGCCACAAGCCGGATGACCACGAGGAGCAGAGTATTGATTTGAACTGACAATGGGGAGAGGGCGGCTTGTCCGTCCTCTCCTCTGTCATAGGTCGCCCCGCGCCGGGCATATACTCCGGCGGGGGCTGAAATGAGGTGAGAACGATTTTATCCAACGCGAGAAACTACGTCGCTGAGACGCATACCGTCTCGCGCCGCGGCGTCACCATCACCGTGGAGAACAGGAGCCCTGACTTGACCGGCCGGGAACGGGCCGAGCAGTCCCGCCAGATCCAGTCGGGCCTCTATGATGTTTTTGTCAAATATGAGGATAGCTTTTCCAGAGCCGCTGGGGTATGATGTACCTGTCAGCAGCTCTTTTTCTATCCAGAAGAAAGAGAGTTGAATACCATGTACGCGATTTACGCGCGGCAATCGGTGGACCGGGCTGACAGCATCTCCATCGAGAGCCAGATCCAATTCTGCGAGTACGAGACGAGGGGGGAAGCCTACAAGACTTACATCGACCGGGGATACAGCGGCAAGAACACCGACCGCCCCGCCTTTCAGGAGATGATGGAGGATATGCGGGCGGGAAAGCTCAGCAAGATCATCGTCTACAAGCTGGACCGCATCAGCCGCTCCATCCTGGACTTCTCCAGCATGATGGAGACTTTGGGCAAATACCGGGTGGAGTTCGTCTCCGCCACGGAGAAGTTCGACACCTCCTCCCCCATGGGCCGGGCCATGCTCAACATCTGCATCGTCTTCGCCCAGCTGGAGCGGGAGACCATCCAAAAGCGGGTGGCCGACGCCTACTTTGCCAGGAGCCAGAAGAGCTTTTACATGGGCGGGCGGGTGCCCTACGGCTACCGGCTGGTCCCCACCGTCATCGGCAGCGTCAAGACCGCCATGTACCAGATCGTCCCGGAGGAGGCGGAGGTGGTGCGGCTCATGTACGAGCTCTACGCCCAGCCGGAGTGCTCCTACGGCGACATTGTCCGATACTTCCAGGAACACGGCATCACGAAAAGGGGCAGGCCCTGGGAGCGCACCCGGCTGGCGGACGTGCTCCGCAATCCCATCTACGTCCGGGCGGATCTGGCGGTCTACGAATTCTACCAGTCCCAAGGGGCCATCATCGCCAACGACTCCTCCGACTTTATCGGCGTCAACGGCTGCTACTATTACAAGGGCAAGGACAGCGTGGGCCGCAAGCAGATGAATTTGGAGGGCAACCACCTGGTCCTGGCCCCCCACGAGGGCATCGTCCCGGCGGAGGTGTGGCTCCAGTGCCGCCGCAAGTGCCTGCGGGCCCGACAGGTGCGGCCATATCACAAGGCCAAGAACACCTGGCTGGCGGGAAAGGTCAAGTGCGGCGTGTGCGGTTACGCCCTGGTGGACAAACGCTACGCCGCCTCCAAGGCCCGATACCTCCTCTGCTCCCACCGCATGGACACGAAAGCCTGTCCGGGCCCCGGCACCATCTACACCGACGACATGGAGGAGATCGTCTACCAGGAGATGCGGAAAAAGATGGCCCAGTGGGCCACCCTCCGCCGCCAGCAGGGACCGACGGCGGACCCGGAGCTGACCACCCTGAGGGTGCGGCTCACCCAGGTGGAGGCCGAGATCGCCGCCCTGGTGGACCGGCTGACCGCCGCCGACGATGTGATGTACCGCTACATCAGCGACCGCGTCAGCCAGCTGGACGCCCAAAAGCAGGAGCTCCAGCGGCGGATCGAGGAGCGGGGCCGCCACAGGGAGCTCGACTTCCACGAGATCTCCAACCACCTGGACACCTGGGAGGCGCTGACCTTCCAGGACAAGCGGCGGGTGGTGGATCAGCTCATCCAGGTCATCCACGCCACCCACGACGCCATCCAGATCCAGTGGCGCATCTGAACCCAGTTCCACCTTGTGCGCTTCGGCGAGGCGCTGGAGCTGGCCAAGGCGAAGATGAACCAGAAGAACATCTATTTCACCAACCCGGCCTTTGACAAGTAAGGCGCGGCGCCGCGGCGGCGGGGGTCTCCCCCGCCGCCCTTTTTTGTCCCGGGGTTTTCGTTGCTTTTTCGCCCCGGGTCGTGTAAGATAGGAGAGGAAGCCGGCCGCCGCGGGAGTTGATGGAAAAAGTTCATTCGGACAAGCGGATGCGGCTATTTGAGTATCAAATTTCCTGCACGGAGAGATAACGGTCAAAAGGGTGAGGAGACGGAATATGCTGAACATACTCTTCGTCTGCCACGGGAATATCTGCCGAAGTCCCATGGCGGAGTACTATATGAAGGACCTGGCGGCGCGGGCGGGGCTGGCGGAGCGGCTCTTCATCGCCTCCGCCGCCACCAGCGCGGAGGAGATCGGAAACCCCGTCTATCCCCCCGCCCGGCGGGAGCTGGCCCGGCACGGTATCTCCTGCGCCGGCCACGCCGCCCGACAGCTCACAGAGGCGGACTACCGGCGCTTCGACCTGCTTGTCGGGATGGACAGCGCCAACCGGCGGAACATGGAACGCATCTGCGGCGGCGACCCGGAGGGGAAGATCTCCCTGCTCCTGGATCACACCCGCCGCCCCGGGGACGTGGCCGACCCCTGGTACACCGGGGACTTCGCCGCCACCTGGCGGGATGTGTCCGAGGGGTGCCGGGCGCTGTTGGAAGAGTTGAAAAAGGAGGGGCGTCTATGAGCCGCGCGATCATCCCGGGGGAGAAATACCTCCACTTCAAAAACAAGCTCTATCAGGTGCTGGCCATCGCCAAGCACAGCGAGACGCTGGAACCCATGGTGGTCTACCAGGCGCTCTACGGGGACTACGGCGTCTACGTCCGGCCCTACGAGATGTTCGCCTCCCCGGTGGATCGGGAGAAGTACCCGGAGGTGAAACAGACCTGGCGCTTTGCCCACGTCCGGGTCACGGCGGACGGCCTGGAGCGGTTGGAGGATTGAAAAAGGCGGCGCGGCCCGTGGGCCGCGCCGCCTTTTTTGCGCGCTTTTCTGGGGAGTCATTAACTGTCCTGGTGGTATTCCTCCCGGAGACGGAGCCAGTAGTCCCGGTCCTTCTGGGTGATGGGCCGCAGGACCCGGCAGGGGCTGCCCACCGCCACCACATGGTCGGGGATGTCGTGGGTCACCACACTGCCCGTGCCGATGACCACGTCGCTCCCGATGGTCACGCCGGGGTTGATGGCCACGTTGGCGCCCACCCACACGCTGTCGCCGATGGTGACGGGCTTGCCGAACTCCAGCCCCTCGTTGCGCACGCCGGCGTCGATGGGGTGGGCGGCGGCGTAGACCCCCACACGGGGGGCGAAGAGGACGTTGTCCCCGATGGTCACCGGGGCTACGTCCAGGATGATGCAGTCAAAGTTGGCGTAAAACCACCGGCCCACCCGGATGTTGGAGCCGTAGTCACAGCGGAAGGTGGGTTCGATGTACGTCCCCTCCCCCATCTGCCCCAGGAGTTCCTTCAAAATCTCCCGGCGGCGCTCCCCCTCCTCCGGGCCGGTGGCGTTGTAGGCGTGGGTGAGCTTTCTGGCCCGCAGGCGGGCGGCCAGCAGCTCCTCGTCGTCCGCCCAGTAGAGCCGCCCGGACAGCATTTTTTCTCTCTCCGTCATGGTTGTTCTCCCTCCAAAAGTTTGATCAAATCCTCCTCGCTGAGCACGGGCACGCCCAACTCGTTGGCCTTTTGCAGCTTGCTCCCGGCGGCCTCCCCGGCCACCACATAGCTGGTCTTTTTGCTCACCGAGCCGGACACCTTGGCCCCCAGGGCCTCCAAACGCTCGGTGGCCTCCTTGCGGGTGAAGCGGCTCAGCTCCCCGGTGAGGACGAAGGTCTGCCCGGCCAGGGCGGTGCCCACCGGCTCCAGGGTGCTGGTGGTGTTCACCCCCGCCTCCCGGAGGCGGGCGATGAGGTGCTGGGACTGGTTCCGGCCCAGCCACTCCAGAAGGCTCCGGGCGGTGATCTCCCCCACGTCGGGCACGGCGGTCAGGTCTTCCAGGGTGGCCCGCTCCAGGGCCTCTAAGGTGCCAAACCGCTGGGCCAGCACCTTCCCCGCCTTCTGCCCCACCTGGCGGATGCCGAAGGCGAAGAGCAGCCGGGAGAGGTCGCGGTCTTTGGACGCCCGGATGGCGGCCAGGAGGTTTTCCGCCGACTTCTTGCCCATCCGGTCCAGGGCGGCCACCGGCTCCAGCTCCAGGAAGTAGAGGTCGCCGGGGGTGTGGATGAGTCCGGCGTTCACCAGCGCCTCCACCACCGCCTCCCCCAGGCCCTCGATGTCCATGGCGTCCCGGCTGGCGAAGTGGGTGATGGTGCGCAGCAGCTGGGCCGGGCACTCCGCCCCGGTACAGCGGGCGTGGGCGCCGTCCTCCTCCCGCTCCACCGGCGCGCCGCAGACGGGGCAGGCCGTGGGCAGGTGGTAGGGCTGGGCGTCCGGGGGGCGGCGGTCCTTCAGGACGGAGACCACCTCCGGGATGATCTCCCCCGCCTTGCGCACCAGGACGGTGTCGCCGATGCGGATGTCCTTTTCCGTGATATAGTCCTGGTTGTGGAGGGTGACGTTCTGCACCGTAGTCCCGGCAAGGCGCACCGGCTCCACCACCGCCTTAGGGGTGAGCACGCCGGTGCGGCCGACCTGGACCAGGATGTCCAGCACCCGGGAAGGCTTCTCCTCCGGGGGGTATTTGTAGGCCGCCGCCCAGCGGGGGAACTTGGCGGTGCTGCCCAGCCGCACCCGGTCAGCCAGGCGATTGAGCTTCACCACCGCCCCGTCGATGTCGAAGTCGTATACCTCCCGGCCCTCGTCGATGGCGGATATGCGCCTGGCGCAGTCCTCCACCGTGCGGCAGAGGGTGTAGGGGATCACCTTGAAGCGCTGGGTGGTCAGGTAGTCCAACGTCTCGGCGTGGGTGGTAAACTCCCTGCCCTGGGCCAGTTGGACGTTGAACACCAGCAGGCTCAGCCCCCGCGCCGCGGCGATCTTGGGGTCCAACTGGCGCAGCGACCCGGCGGCGGCGTTCCGGGGGTTGGCGAAGAGCTTCTCCCCCGCCAGCTCCCGGGCCTCGTTGAGCTTGCGGAAGACGGACTTGGGCATATACACCTCCCCCCGGACGATGAGCCGGGGCAGCGCTTCCGGCAGGCGCAGGGGAACGGCCTGGATGGTCTTCAGGTTCTCGGTCACGTCCTCCCCCACCTGGCCGTCCCCACGGGTGGCGCCCCGGACAAAGACGCCGTTTTCGTACTCCAGGGCCACGGAGAGGCCGTCGATCTTGGGCTCCACGGTGTACTCCACGTCCTCCACCGCGTCGGCCATCCGCTGGTGGAACTCCGCCAGCTCCTGGAGGGAGAACACGTCCTGCAAGCTCTCCAGGGGCACCTCATGGCGGACGCTCTGGAACTTGTCCAGGGCCTTGCCCCCCACCCGCTGGGTGGGGGAGTCGGGGGTGACCAGCTCCGGGTGGGCGGCCTCCAGCTCCTCCAGGCGGCGCAGGGCCATGTCGTAGTCGTAGTCCTCCACCGTAGGCTCGTCCAGCACATAGTACTGGTAGCTCCACGTCTCCAACTTTTCCCGCAGGGCCTTTATCTCCTGATTTACGTCCATGGCGAGACCTCCTGTACTTTGCATCCTCTGTCCAGCGCCGGCCAGAGTTTCCCGGCAACACGCGCCAGGATATAGCCCAGCAGGACGCCCAGGGCGTTGAGCCAGAGGTCGTCGATGTCGGTGCCGCGGGCGGTGGGGAGCTGGCACAGCTCAATGGCGGCGGAGAGGGCTATTCCGGCGGGCAGCACCTGCCACCACCTGCACCGCCGCCAGAGCAGGGCGGGGAGAAAGCCCAGAGGCAGGAAGATGGCGATGTTGCCCCAGAAGTTGATGAGGAAATACGTCCCGTTCCCCTGCTGGGCCAGGATGCGGGATTGGCGGAAGATCATAAAGGGGCGAAGGTTGACCCCGTTCAGCCCCGTGTGCCGCAACAGCAGACGGCCGCCCTCCCAGCGGATCTCCGGCAGGACGGTGAGCCACAAAAGCCCCGCCGTGGTGGTCTGCGCCCGCCAGCGCATCCGCTTCAGGCGGAAGGGCCGGAGGATCAGGTAGGCCAGCAGCCCCACCAGGGCTGCCGGGATCATCCGGATCAGATAAGTTAAGATCTGTTCCATCTCTCTTCAACCGTCCTCACGTTCTGGAAGTAAGATTTGAAACCGCAGCTCCAGGTCCAGGCCAACGCCCCGCCGGGGCGGGGCGGACCCTTCGGGGCTGTACGCCCCCGGCGCCTGACAGCGGCTCAGCACGCCCAGGACGATCAGCGCCAGGCACGCGCCCAGCAAAAACGCCGCCAGCCGCTCCCAGCCGGGGTTTGGCGTCCGGGGCTTTCCCCGCATCCCCCTCACCTCCCCCACCAGCCTATGCCGGCGGGGGCGTGTCCTAGTCGAGCCGCCCGATGCCGTTCAGTTCAACAGCTCCTGGGCGGCCAGGAGAATACCCAGCTTGCCGGACTCATAGGTCAGGCCGCCCTGGAGGTAGACGGTGTACGGCTCCCGCATGGGCGCGTCGCAGGACAGCTCGATGGACGCGCCCTGCATGAACGCCCCGGCGGCCATGATGACCTGGGAGTCGTAGCCGGGCATATCCCACGGCTCCGGGGTGACGAAGGAGTCCACCGGCGCGCCCCGCTGGACGCCCTTGCAGAACTTCTTCACCCGCTCCGGGTCCCGGAGGTGGAGCATCTGGATGATGTCGTGGCGCACGTCCGCGCTGGCCGGGTCCACTTCAAAGCCCAGCAGCTCCATGAGCCGGGCGGCGAAGAGGGCGGTCTTCACCGCCTGGGCGGTGACGTGGGGCGCCAGGAAAAGGCCCTGGTAGAGGCTCCGGCTGTGGCCCAGGGTGCAGCCGCACTCCCGGCCGATGCCGGGGGCGGTGAGGCGGGCGGCGGCCCCCTCGATGAGGTCGGCCCGGCCCACCAGGTAGCCCCCCGTGGGGGCAAGGCCGCCGCCGGGGTTCTTGATGAGGGACCCCACGGCAAGGTCGGCCCCCACCTGGGTGGGTTCCAGCTCCTCCACGAACTCCCCGTAGCAGTTGTCCACCAAAATGGCCACGTCCGGGTTGGCCTCCCGGATGGCGGCGCACATCTCCCCGATCTCGGCCACGGAGAGAGACGCCCGGGTGGCGTAGCCCCGGGAGCGCTGGAGCAAAATGGCCTTTACATGAGGCCGCTTTACCGCCTCCACCATGCCTTTGAGGTCGGGTTTGTTGTCAAGGAGATCCACTTGACAGTAGTTCACCCCGTACTCCTTCAGGGAGCCGGGGCCTTTGGCGGTGACGCCGATGACCCCCAGCATGGTGTCGTAGGGCGCACCCACCCCGGAGACCAGGGTGTCCCCCGGCCGCAGACAGCCGAAGAGGGCGGAAGTGATGGCGTGGGTGCCGTTGACAAAATTCAGGCGCACCAAGGCCTCCGGAGTCCCGAACACCTGGGCGTAGATGGCCTCCAGCTTGTCCCGGCCCACGTCGTCGTAGCCGTAGCCGGTGGTGCCAACGAAGTCCCCCTCGGCCACCCGATGGTCCTGAAAAGCCTCCAAAACCTTCCGGGTGTTGGCCTGGGCGATGGCGTCCGTCCGGGCAAATTGCCCCGCCAGATCCCCCTCCGCCTGGGCGGCCAGGTCCCAAAGCTCCTGCTTTATCTGTAAAGCCATATCTCTTTACACCCCTTCTTGAAAAATGGGGGGCAGATCATCCTGGGCGAAGGCGGCCAGGAGGCGGACACAGGCCTCCACGTCGTCCGCCCAGACCCCCTCCTGGGGGGCGTGGACGTACCGGCAGGGGATGCTGATCCCCCCGGTACACACCCCCGCCCGGCTCTTGTGGATGGCACCGGCGTCGGTGCCCCCGTCGGCCATGATCTCCATCTGGTGGGGGATGTCCCCCGCCTTGGCCAGCGCCGTGAGCCGCTCCACCATCCAGGGGTGGCAGATCACCGAGCGGTCCATCACCTTGATGGCCGCGCCGCCGCCCCACTTGGCGGAGGCGGCGTGCCCCGCGCCGGGCACGTCGGCGGAGTCGGTGACGTCCACCGTCACGGCGTAGTCCGGGTCAATGGCGAAGGCCGCCGGGGCGGCGCCCCGGAGGCCCACCTCCTCCTGGACGGTAAAGACGAAGTAGAGGTCGTTTGTCCCGCCCTTCACCAGGGAGAGGGCGCGGAGAAGCGCCGCGCAGCCCACCCGGTCGTCCAGGTAGGGGCCGAAGATGGCGCCGCCGCCGCGGCGAACAGGGCCGTCCCACACGGCCGCGTCGCCGATCTGGACCATCTTTTTGGCCGCTTCCCCGTCTTTCGCGCCGATGTCCACATAGAGATGGCCCGGCTCCCGGCGCTTTTCCTCCAGGCCCTCGTCCTCGTAGATGACGCCGGTGACGCCGCCGCGGAAGCGCACGGCAGTGCCGGGCAGCAGCCGGGGTTCGATCCCCCCCAGCTTGCCCACCCGGAGCAGGCCGCTGTCTTCGATGTGGGTGACCATCAGGCCCAGGGAGTCCATGTGGGCGGCCAGGAGCACCCGGGGGCCGGGGCCAGGACGGCGGAGGATGAGGTTGCCCATCACGTCGGTGCGCGCCTCCACCCCGTAGGGCTGGGCCAGCGCCCGGATGGCCGCCGACACCTCCCCCTCCTGGCCGGAGGGGCCGAAGGTTTGAACCAACGTCTCCAAGGTGGAGAAAAGCTCCAGTTCCATGTTATCGCTCTCCTTTCCGCGCCCCGGCCTGGCTCTGGAGGAAGAGCCGGGCGAGGGCCAGGATGTGGTCGCAGTCGGCAAGGCTCACCGCGCCGGTGGGGGCGTGGAGATAGCGCACCGGGGCGGACAGGGCGCACACCCGCACCCCCTCCCGGCTTCGCTGGATGGCCTTGGCGTCGTTCCCCCCGGCGATCATCTCCTTGGTCTGCCAGGGGATATCATGGGTCTGGGCCAGACCCCGCAGCTCCTCAAAAAGGGGCCGGTCGTAAAGGGTGGCGGCGTCCACCAGGGAGATCACCGGCCCGCCGCCCACCCGGCACACCCGCTTGTGGACCGCCACGTCGGGCAGGTCGGCGGCGGTGGTGGCCTCCAGCACCAGGCACACCTCCGGGCGGACGGCAAAGGCGGCGGCGAAGGCCCCGCGGGTCCCCACCTCCTCCTGGACGGTGAAGACGAAGGTCACGTCCATGGGGAGGTCTTCCCGCATCAGCTCTATCATCACCGCGCAGCCCAGGCGGTCGTCGATGGCCTTGGCCTGGAAGAGGCCGTCGCCGAACTCCAAACTGTCCGACTGAAAGGCGCACAGGTCTCCGGGGGCGGCCAGCGTCTCCGCCTCCTCCCGGCTGTCCGCGCCGATGTCCAGGTAGAGGTCCTCCACCTTCACCGCGCGTTTGCGCTCCTCCCGGGTGGTGAGGTGGATGGCCTGGAGGCCGATGACGCCGGGGACACGGTTCGGCCCCACCCGGACGGTCTTGCCCACCAGGACGCGGCTGTCGATGCCGCCCACGGCGTCAAATTTCACGTAACCCTGGTCGGTACAGCGGGTCACCATCAGCCCCACCTCGTCCATGTGGGCGCAGACCATGAGGCGGTCGGGGGCGGGGATCGCCCCGCATTTGCGGCAGATGAGGTTGCCCAGGGTATCCACCTGGGTCTCCGCGCCCGCTTTCAGCGCCAGATCCCGGAGGTAGTCCCGGACCCTCCCCTCGTCGCTGGAGACGCCGTCCAGGGCGCACAGGGCCGCTAGGGTCTCTCTCAGCACGGTACCGCCTCCTCTCCCAGGTCCACCGCGAAGGCGTGGAGGAGCCGGCCCACCTGCTCCAGGTCGGTCTTGTCCACCACCTCCACGGGGGTGTGCATATACCGCAGGGGCAGGGAGAGAATGGCCGTGGCGATCCCCTCCCGGCAGATCTGCATCCCCCAGGCGTTGGTGCCCGTGTCCCCGGCCATGACCTCCAGCTGGCAGGGCATATCCAGGGCTTTCGCCTTCTCCTGGAAACGGCGGGTCATCCACCGGGCCATATTTGGCCCCACGCCGATCACCGGCCCGCCGCCCAAGCGAAAGGCGCGGCCCTCCGGGTCCCGGAGGTCGGGGGTGCGGCCGTGGGTCACGTCCACCGCCACGCAGTAGTCGGGGTGGATGGCAAAGGCGCCGCAGGACGCCCCCGCCCCGGAGACCTCCTCCCGGGTGGAACCCATGAAATAGACGTCCACGTCCGCGGGCTTGTCCTTCAGATACTGGGCGCACAGGAGCAGGGCGGCAAAGCAGGCGCGGTCGTCCAGGCTCTTGCCGCAGATCCGCTTTTTCCCCAGGGGGAAACAGCCGCCCCGGTAGGTGATGGGGACGCCTACGGGGACGCGCCTTTGCGCCTCCTCCTGGGTCAGGCCCACGTCGATACACAGCTTGTCCACCGGGATGGCCTTGTCCTCCTCCTCGCGGGTCAGCACGTGGGGCGGCAGGCAGGCCACCACGCCGGGCAGGGGCGGGTGGGTCAGCACCGTCACCTCCCGGTCGGGGAGCATCCGGGGGTCCACCCCGCCGATGGCGGCAAAGCGCAAAAAGCCCTCGGCGTGGCCGGTGACCATCAGACCGATCTCGTCCAGGTGGGCGTCCAGGAGCAGCTTTTTCGCCCCGGTGCGGCCGCAGCGCCGCACCCCGATCAGGTTGCCCATGCGGTCGAACCACGTCTCGTCCACCAGGGGGGAGAGAAGCTCCTGGGCCGCCTGGGCCACCGGCCGCTCAAAGCCGGAGGGGCCGCGCTCGCCCGCCAGGCGCTCCAGGGCGTCAAAGATGTCCACGCGCGTTCACTCCCTATCCTTCAACTTGGCGACCAAGGCCTTGAACACCTTGCCCCGCTCCATGAAGTTCTTGAAGCGGTCAAAGGCGGCGCAGGCGGGGCTGAGGATGACCACATCCCCCGCCTGGGCGACGGCGTAGGCGGCCTCCACCGCGCCGGCCAGGTCCTCCGTCTCTATGATGGGCAACGCCGCGGGGTCGTACCCCGGGGCGGCCTCCACCGCCCGGCGGATCTTTTGGGCGGTGTCCCCTGTGAGGTAGAGGGCCTTTACATGCTCCACCACCTCGGGGCCGAGCGCGTCAAAGGGGATGTGCTTGTCGTAGCCCCCGGCGATGAGGATGACCTTCTGCTCAAAGGAGCGCAGACCGGCGATGGTGCGGGAGGGGCTGGTGCCGATGGAGTCGTTGTACCAGCGCACGCCCCGGATCTCGCCGCACAGCTCGATGCGGTGCTCCACCCCGCCGAAGGTCTTGGCGAAGGCGGCGATGGCCGCCGGGTCCACCAGATCCCGGACGGCGGCGATGGCCGCCATGTAGTTCTCCACGTTATGGTCGCCGGGCAGGAGGATGTCCCGGCGCTCCAGGAGCTTGCGCTCCCCGGCCCCGTCCCGGAGCCAGATCGCCCCGTCCTCGAACCAGACGGCGTCGCCCTCCGGCCGGGAGAGGCGGCTGAACCAGGTGACCTTTCCGGGCGCCTGGGCGGCGAAGGAGGCGGCGATGGGGTTGTCCGCGTTGAGGATCACCCGGTCGTTCCCGCTCTGCCAGGCCAGGATGTTCTCCTTGGCGGCCACGTACTCGTCCATGTCGGTGTGCTTGTCCAGGTGGTTGGGCGCCAGGTTGGTGACCACGGCGATCTGGGGACTGCGCCGCATGGTCATAAGCTGGAAGGAGGACAGCTCCAGCACCGCCCGGTGGTCGGGCGCCATCTCGTCCACCTTGTCCAGCAGGGGCGTGCCGATGTTGCCCCCCACCCAGATCCTGTACCCCGCCGCCTTCAAAAGCTCGGCGATGATGGTGGTGGTGGTAGTCTTGCCGTCGCTGCCGGTCACGGCCAGGATGGGACAGGGGCAGAGGGCGAAAAACGCCTCCATCTCGGAGGTGAGGACGCTGCCATTGGCCACGGCGGCGGCCAGCTGGGGGGTGTGGGGCATGATGCCGGGAGAGCGGAAGATCACGTCCTCCCCCAGGCCGTCCAGGTAGTCCTCCCCCAGGATCAGCTTGGCGCCGCCGGATTCCCAGCTCGCCAGAAGGCCCGGCTCAAAGCTCTCCCGGCCGCCCTTGTCCCGGATGGTGACGTTCAGCCCGTACTTCAACAGCAGGGCGATCAGGGGCTTGTTGCTCACCCCTGCGCCCAGCACGGCGATCGACCTGCCCGTCAAGCCCTTGCAGTAGTTTTCCAATATCCCAGCCATTTCCCCGCCTCATTTCCAGAAAGATCCCGTGGTCGCGCCGGCCCAAAGGCGGCGCCGGACGCCCATGGCGTCAGTTGGGGTTATTATACCTCTTTTTGGCCCATTTGACAAGGCCGGCCGGATGCGCTAAAATACTTGTGCAAGTAAGCTGGACAGCCGCGTGGGCGTCTCCAAAGGGGCGTCCATGAGGAAAGTCCGGGCTCCACAGGGCAAGGATAACGGGTAACACCCGCCGGGGGCGACCCCAGGAAAAGTGCAACAGAGATAAACTACCGGCGAAGGACGGGCCTGACGGCCCGCACCCGCCGGAAAAGGTGGAAAGGCGGAGATAAGCGCCCGCCCGATGGCTGGGAACAGTCCATCGCTGTAAACTCTATCCGGAGCAACACCGTGGCGAGGACACATGGTCGGCCCGGCCGTCCTCAGGAGGTGGCTGGAGCGTGGCGGCAACGTCACGTCGAGATAGATGGCTGTCTTAAAGGACAGAACCCGGCTTACAGGCTTGCTTGCGTTTTTGCCAAACAAAGGAGTGGCGCCGCCACTCCTTTGTTTTTTGCCCTCACGGCAGCGGGGCGAATACCCCGCCGGAGAAGAGGTTGAAGAGCATACACACCACCACGCCGCAGAGGGTGGGGATGCCCACCGCCAGGGCGGTCCAGCGCCAGCTCCCCGTCTCCTTGCGGATGGTCATGCAGGTGGTGGCGCAGGGCCAGTGCAGCAGGGAGAAGAGCAGTACGCACACCGCCGTGCGCCAGGTCCAGCCGTTGGCGGCCAGGAGGGCGAAGAGCTTCGCCCCCTCCAGCTCCACCAGGCTCCCCTGGGCCAGGTAGGCCATGATGAGGATGGGCACCACGATCTCGTTGGCGGGAGAACCCAGCACGAAGGCGGTGAGGATCACCCCGTCCATCCCCATGGCCCGGCCAAGGGGGTCCAGAAGGCCGGTGATGTGGGCCAGGAGGGTGCCGCCGCCCACGGTGACGTTGGCGCACAGCCAGATGAGCACCCCCGCTGGGGCGGCGGCGGCCACCGCCCGCCCCAGCACCTTCAGCGTGCGGTCGGCCACGCTGCGGACGATCACCTTCCCCACCTGGGGGCGGCGGTAGGGGGGCAGCTCCAGAGTGAAGGAGGAGGGCACCCCCCGCAGCACCGTAGCGGAGAGGATGCGGGAGACGAGCAGGGTCATCCCCACGCCCAGCAGGATGATCCCCACCAGGATGACCGCCCCCAACAGCGACCCCGCCGCCCCGGCGGCGCCCCCCAGGAGGAACAGGGAGATGATGGAGATCATGGTGGGAAAGCGGCCGTTGCAGGGCACGAAGGTGTTGGTCAGGATGGCGATGAGCCGCTCCCGCGGGGAGTCGATGATCCGGCAGCCCGTCACCCCCGCGGCGTTGCACCCAAAGCCCATGGCCATGGTCAGGGCCTGCTTGCCGCAGGCGCGGCAGCCTTGAAAACAGCGGTCCAGGTTGAAGGCCATCCGCGGGAGGTACCCAAAGTCCTCCAGAAGGGTGAACAGCGGGAAAAAGATCGCCATGGGCGGCAGCATCACGGACACCACCCAGGCCATGACCTTGTACCCGCCGTGGATCAAGGCGTCCACCAAGAACTTCGGCGTCCCCAGGGCGCCCAGTCCGGCGGCCAGCCAGTCCTCCAGGGCGAACAGCCCTTTGGAGAGGACGGCGGAGGGGTAGTTTGCCCCTACGATGGTGAGCCAGAAGATGCCCAGGAGCAGAAGGAGCATGATGGGAAAGCCGGTCGCCCGGCTGGTGAAGAGCCGGTCCAGGCGGCGGTCCAGGCGGCGGGTGTGCTCTCCCCCGCCCTGGACCACGTCCCAGGCCAGGACCTCCCCCCGGCGCACCACCGCTGTGGCGATGGCCTCGGCGGCCATCTCCCGGGCGATCCCGCGCGCCTCCCAGCCGGCCAGAATTTTGTCCAGGGTCTCGGCGGCCTCCGGGGCTTTGGACAGGTCGATCCCCTGATACCGGGCAAAGCCCTCGGCGGCCCACCGCTCCCCTTCCAACAGCCGCAGGGCCGCCCACCGGGCGCTGCCGCCCCAGGGCGCCAGCGGCCGGGTCAGGGTGGGTTCCAGCAGGGCCAGAGCCTCCTCTATGTACGAGGGGTAGACCACCGGGGGAACGTACTTGCGCTCCCTCCGGCACACCTGGTCCAGCGCCTCCGCAAGCGCCTCCAGACCCTCGCCCCGCCGGGCGGACATCCCCACCACGGGCACGCCCAGCCGGGCGCTCAGGCGCTTCAGGTCCAGCCGCAGACCCTTCCCCCGCGCCTCGTCCATCAGGTTCACCGCCACCACCACACGGGCGGTGACCTCTAAGATCTGCAACACCAGGTTCAGGTTGCGCTCCAGACAGGTGGCGTCGCACACCACGATCACCGCGTCGTGGCCGCCAAAGCAGAGAAAATCACGGGCTACCTCCTCCTCGGCGGAGTGGGCCAGCAGGGAGTAGCTCCCCGGCACGTCCACCAGGCAGTAGCCCTGGCCGCGCCAGGTAAAGTGGCCCTGGGCGTTGGACACCGTCTTGCCCGGCCAGTTTCCCGTGTGCTGCCGCAGGCCGGTGAGGGCGTTGAAGATGGTGGATTTCCCCACGTTGGGGTTGCCCGCCAGGGCCACCACCCGGTCTCCCGGCAGGCGTTTTTTCACCTCCAGCATGGGCCGGTCTCCCTCCATCACCGCTCCACCTCCACCGACCGGGCGTCCGCCCCCCGCAGGGCCATGGTGGCGCCCCGGATGCGGTAGGCCACCGGGTCGCCCAGGGGGCTTTTCCGCTCGCAGACCACCTTTGTGCCCCGAATGAGGCCGATATCCTGAAGCCGCCGGCGGGTCTCCCCCGCCACGCCCAGGCAGCGCACCACCGCGCCCTCGCCTGGGCGGAGGTCGGACAGCATACAAATGTTTCCCATTGATCGTCACCTCCACATTTGGCGGAGGGCCATCCCCCGCCTATCCAATCTATGCCCGCGCTTTTTTCCCGTGCGGAGGGCGTCTGCCTCTTGTATCCTTCCCGCTTGTCCGCTATAATAGGGGGTTGAACGGCCCGTATTCCTTAGGATGGGAGGAATTGGCTATGGCGGACGCCGTCTCGGCCTCCAATCAAACACTAGACCAGCTCGCCCCCGGCCAGAGCGGCGTCATCCTCACCGTGGGCAGTGAGCGGGGCGCGGTGAAGCGCCGGCTCATCGACATGGGGCTCACCCCCGGGGTGAAGGTGACGCTGCGGAAGGTGGCGCCCTTCGGCGACCCCCTGGAACTCACCTTGCGGGGCTATGAGCTGTCCCTGCGCAAGGAGGACGCCCGGCACATCACCCTCTGCCCGCCGGAGAACGCCCCGAAACGGCCGGAGCGCCGACGGGGGATGGTCCAGCGCGTCCCCGACGAGGAGACGCTGCGGCGCATGGCCCTTGCCCACCGCCACGAGCACACCCAGCACCGCCAGACCGCCGACCCGGAGGCCCATGAGGTGCGGGAGATGCGCCTGGCCCTGGTGGGCAACCCCAACTGCGGCAAGACCACCCTCTTCAACGCCCTCACCGGCTCCAACCAGTACGTGGGCAACTGGCCGGGGGTGACGGTGGAGAAAAAGGAGGGGCTGGCCACGGTGGAGGGCCGGGCGGTGACCATTGTGGATCTGCCGGGCATCTACTCCCTCTCCCCCTACTCCATGGAGGAGATCGTGGCCCGGAACTTCATCGTGGAGGAAGCCCCCGACGCCATCATCAACATCGTGGACGCCACCAACCTGGAGCGCAACCTCTACCTCACCGTCCAGCTCCTGGAGCTGGAAAAGCCCATGGTGGTGGCGCTGAACTTCATGGACGAGGTGGAAAAGCGGGGGGATAAGATCGACCTGAAGCGGCTGTCCCAGGCGCTGGGTATCCCGGTGGTGCCCATCACCGCGCGGTCGGGGGCGAACGTGGACGAGCTGCTGAAGATCGCCCACCGGGCGGTGCACACCGGCTTTCCCCTGGAGCCGGACGACCTCTACGACGACTTCACCCACCAGATCCACCACCAGGTAGGCGAACTCATCCACGACCGGGCTTACGCCGCGGGGCTGCCCGCCCACTGGACCGCCATCAAGCTCCTGGAGGGGGACGAGCGGGTGGAGGCCGCCCTGGGCCTGGACGAGGGAACCCGGTGGAAGCTCTCCCGGATCGTGGCGAAATATGAGGAGGCCTACCCCTTGGGGGATCGGGAGACGCTGGTGGCGGACAGCCGCTACCGCTTCATCGAGCAGGTGGTCACCGTGGCGGTGAAAAAGGGCCAGCGGCTGGGGGCCGTCACCACCTCCGCCAAGATCGACGCGGTGGTCACCCACAAGTTTTTCGCCCTGCCCATCTTTTTGCTCACCATGCTTGGGGTGTTCGCCCTCACCTTTGGGCCGTTGGGCGGCTTCCTCTCAGACGGCGTGGAGGCGCTCATCGGCCAGGGGCTTGCCCCCTGGGTACAGCGGATGATGGAGGGCGCCGGGCTGCGGACGTGGCTGGTGAGCCTGGTGTGCGACGGCATCATCGGCGGCGTGGGCGGCGTGCTGGTGTTTTTGCCCCAGATCGCCCTACTCTTCCTCTTCCTCTCCCTGCTGGAGGACTCGGGGTACATGGCCAGGGCGGCCTTTATCATGGACCGCCTCCTGCGGCGCTTCGGCCTCTCGGGCAAGGCGTTCATCCCCATGCTCATGGGCTTTGGCTGCACGGTGCCCGCCGTCATGGGCGCGCGTACCATGGAACAGGAGAAGGACCGGCGGATGACCATGCTCCTGGTGCCCTTCATGTCCTGCTCGGCGCGGCTGCCGGTGTACGGGCTGCTCTCCGCGGCCTTCTTCCCCCGGTACGCCGGGGTGGTGGTCTTCTCCCTGTACCTCATCGGCCTTGTGGGGGCGATCCTCTCCGGCATCTTCTTCAAGCACGCGGTCTTTCGGGGGGAACCGGCGCCCTTCCTGCTGGAGCTGCCCCCCTACCGGCTGCCCACCCTGCGCAACTGCCTGTCCCACGTTTGGGAGAAGGTCCGGGGCTTCTTGGTGAAGGCCGGCACCCTCATTTTGTGTATGAGCGTGGTGCTGTGGTTCCTCCAGTCCTTCGGCCCCGGCCTGGAGATGGTCTCCAGCGCCGACCAGAGCTTCCTGGGCCGCTTCGGCGCGCTGATCGCCCCCGTCCTGACCCCCCTGGGCTTCGGGACGTGGCAGGCGGCGGTGGCCCTGCTCACCGGGCTTGTGGCCAAGGAGGCTGTGGTGTCCACCCTGAGCCTGCTCTACGGCTTCTCCATCGGCGCCTCCGGCGCTGCGGTGGCCGCCGCCCTGGCCGGCACCTTCGCCACCCCACTGGCGGCCTACGCCTTTTTGGTGTTCGTCCTGCTCTACATCCCCTGCGTGGCGGCCATGTCCACCATGTACCGGGAGATGAACAGCCTGCGCTGGACCCTCTTCTCCGCCGCCTGGCAGATCGGCTGCGCCTACCTGGTGAGCCTGCTGGTCTACCAGATCGGGAGTTTGTTCCTGTGAGCAAAGTGGGCACGAAAAAGCGACCACGCGGATGTTCCGCATGGTCGCGAGACTGTCAAAGAAGCGGCAGGGCCGCTTCTTTGACATTTTTTACGGCCCGCTGCAGCGCACTCCCCGGCCGCCGCGAGGGCGGCCGGCTCGCACGTTTGCGGGCCGAGATGTATTTTTCC
>CANRLZ010000024.1 GCA_947631595.1 uncultured Oscillospiraceae bacterium | reverse complement strand
TGCTATGCCCTTTACCAGCCGTCTGCCTTTCCACACCTCCCTTATTTTGGGGGTTGACTTCTAATAGTTAATCTTTCAGTTGACTTTTCCCACCCGAGGGGGTACAATAGACAGAAATATCGCCGCCACTTACCCCAGGCCCAAAGGAGGAACCTCTATGACAGAACACATCGACACCCTGCCCCAGCGGGAAATGCTGAACAGCTTATGCGGGGATTTTTCCAAATATAACCTCATTGACCCCGCCTACTACGAAAAGTGGGACGTGAAGCGCGGCCTGCGCAACGCCGACGGCACCGGCGTGGTGGCCGGGGTCACCCAGATCGGCAACGTCCGGGGCTACTACATCCAGGACGGCGAGAAGGTGCCCATGCCCGGCCAGCTCTTCTACCGGGGCATCTCCGTCACCGACCTCATCCAGGGCTTTGAGGACCAGGGGCGCTTTGGCTTCGCCGAGACGGCCTATCTCATCCTCTTCGGCCATCTGCCCAACGTCCACGAGCTGGAGCAGTTCTCCCAGCTCATGGACAGCTTCCGCACCCTGCCCCAGGACTTCACCGAGGACATGATCATCAAAGCGCCCAGCCCGGACATCATGAACAAGCTGGCGCGCTCCGTCCTGGCCCTCTACTCCTACGACGACGCCCCGGAGAACCAGGGCCTGGAAAACGAGCTGTTCCACGCCCTCCAGCTCATCGCCCGGGTGCCCACCATCGTCGCCCACGCCTTCGCCGTCAAGCGCCACTACTACGACGACGAGAGCCTCTACCTCCACCGGCCCAAGCAGGGCCTCTCCCTGGCGGAGGACTTCTTGCGCTCCATCCGCCCGGACAACCGCTTCACCGAGATGGAGGCGCGGCTGCTGGATCTGTGCCTGGTGCTTCACATGGAGCACGGCGGCGGCAACAACTCCGCCTTCGCCTGCCGGGTGCTGTCCTCCGCCGGGACGGACATCTACTCCTCCATCGCCGCCGCGGTGGGTTCCCTGAAAGGCCCGCGGCACGGCGGCGCCAACAAGAAGGTCATGGAGATGTTCGGCTACATCGAGGAAAACGTGGCCGACTGGGAGGACGAGGGTCAGGTGGCCGACTACCTGGAGAAGATCGCCCGGAAGGAGGCCGGCGACCGCTCGGGACTCATCTACGGCATGGGCCACGCCATCTACACCCTCTCCGACCCCAGGGCGGTGCTGCTCAAGGACTTCGCCCGGAAGGTGGCCGAGCAGAAGGGCTACGCCAAGGAATTCCGGCTCTTTGAGACGGTGGAGCGCCTCACCCCCGAGGTGCTGTCCAAGGTTCGGGGGGAGCGCAAGGTCATGTGCGCCAACGTGGATATGTACTCTGGCCTCGTCTACAAGATGATGAACATCCCCCCGGAGCTGTACACCCCCCTCTTCGCCATCGCCCGGGTGGTGGGCTGGTGCGCCCACCGCATCGAGGAGGTCTACAACCCCGGCAACAAGATCATCCGCCCCGCCTACCGCGCGGTGGTCCCCGTGGTGCCCTACGTGCCCCTGGAACAGCGGAGCTGACGCAAAAAACGGGCCTTGACAAAGGCCCGTTTTTGCGGTAGGATGAATACTACACCCCAGGGGGGTGTCCCCTCGGGGGGAGTTCCACGGAAGGAGCGACGTGCCATGCAGGCAGACCACAAGGCGGTGGAGCGCCTTTTGAAGACCGCGCGCGGCCAGATCGACGGCATTTTGAACATGATCCAGGAGGACCGCTACTGCCTGGACATCTCCCAGCAGGTGCTGGCCTGCCAGTCCATCCTGAGCCGGGTGAACCGGCAGATCTTGACCGCCCACCTGTCCCATTGCGTGAAAAACGCCAGGACGGATGACGAGCGGGAGGCAAAGGTGGAAGAACTGACCGCGATTTTGGACAAACTGATCCGGTGAGGGGGGAGTGAGGATGCAGGAGAAATTCACCGTCACCGGCATGACCTGCGCGGCCTGCCAGGCCCACGTGGACAAGGCGGTGCGGAAGCTGAGCGGCGTGACGGAGGTGAACGTGAACCTCCTGGGCGGCACCATGCGCGTAGAGCACGACGAGACGGTCACTACCCAGGCCATCGTAGACGCGGTGGCCAAGGCGGGCTACGGGGCGTCCCCGGACGCCCCCGCCGCCGCTGCCCCCACGGCCAAACGGGTCGACCCCATGGAGGGGGAGCTGCGGAACATGAAGGCCCGTTTTGTGGCCTCCCTGTGCTTTCTGCTGCCCCTTTTCTACCTCTCCATGGGCCACATGATGGGCCTGCCCATCCCCGGAATTTTCCTGGGCATGGAGAACGCCTTCACCATGGCCTTCACCCAGTTTTTGCTCACCCTGCCCATCCTGGTCATCAACCAGAAGTACTACCGGGTGGGGTACACCGCCCTCTTTCACGGCGGCCCCAACATGGACACCCTCATCGCCGTGGGCTCCACCGCCGCGGTGGTCTACGGCGTGGCCGCCCTCTACCAGATCGGCTGGGGGCTGGGCCACGGGGACATGGACCGGGTGATGAAGTGGAGCATGGACCTCTACTTTGAGTCCGCCGGCACCATCCTCACCCTCATCACCCTGGGCAAGTACCTGGAGACCCGCTCCAAGGGCAAGACCGGCCAGGCCATCGCCCGGCTCATGGACCTGACCCCCAAGACCGCCCACGTCCTCCGGGACGGGGTGGAGGTGGAGATCCCCGTGGAGGAGGTCCGGGTGGGGGATAAGGTGGTGGTTCGCCCCGGCGGCAGCGTGCCGGTGGACGGCGTGATCGCCGAAGGCTCCTCCGCCGTGGATGAATCCGCCCTCACCGGGGAATCTATCCCCGTGGACAAAGGCGTGGGCGACCGGGTGATCGCCGCCTCGCTGAACACCTGGGGGTCCTTTGTGTTGGAGGCCACCAAGGTGGGCGCGGACACCACCCTGGCCCAGATGATCGCCCTGGTGGAGGAGGCGGGCGCCTCCAAAGCCCCCATCGCCAAGCTGGCCGACCGGGTGGCGGGGGTGTTCGTGCCGGTGGTCATGGGCATCTCTCTGCTCACCGCCATCGTCTGGCTGGCCACCGGCCACACCGTCGGCATGGCCCTCACCTCCGCCGTTGCGGTGCTGGTGATCTCCTGCCCCTGCGCCCTGGGCCTGGCCACCCCGGTGGCCATTATGGTGGGCACCGGGAAGGGGGCGGAGTACGGCATCCTGCTCAAGTCCGCCGAGAGCCTGGAGACCCTCCATAAGGTGGACACGGTGGTGCTGGACAAGACCGGCACCCTCACCCAGGGCAAGCCCCAGGTCACCGACGTCGTTCCCGCCCCAGGGGTGACGGAGGAGGAGCTTGTCTCCCTGGCCGCCAGCCTGGAGGAGAAGAGCGAGCACCCCCTGGCCCAGGCGGTGACCGCCTACGGCCGGGAGCGGGGCGTCGTCCTGACCCCAGGGGAGAACTTCCAGGCCCAGCACGGCCGGGGGGTCTCCGCCACCGTGGGCGGCAAGGCCCTGACGGGGGGCAACCGGGCGGCCATGGAGGCCGCCGGGGTGGACGTCTCCCCCCTCAGCGCCCAGGCCGAAGCCCTGGCCCAGCAGGGGAAGACCCCCCTCTTTTTCGCCCGGGACGGGCGCTGCCTGGGCCTGATGGCCGTGGCGGACACGGTGAAGCCCACCTCCGCCCAGGCCCTGCGGGAGATGGAGGAGCTGGGGCTGGAGGTGGTGATGCTCACCGGGGACAACCCCCGCACCGCCCAGGCCATCGCCAGCGGTTTGGGCATCCAAAAGGTGGTGGCCCAGGTGCTGCCCGCGGACAAGGAGCGGGAGGTCGCCCGCCTCCAAAGCGAGGGGCACAAGGTCGCCATGGTGGGCGACGGGGTGAACGACGCCCCCGCCCTGGTCCGGGCGGACGTGGGCCTGGCCATCGGCGCGGGGACGGACGTGGCGCTGGAGTCCGCCGACGTGGTGCTGATGAAAAACGACCTGCGGGACGTGCCCACCGCCATACGCCTGTCCAAGGCGGTGATCCGCAACATCAAGCAGAACCTCTTTTGGGCGTTTTTCTACAACTCCATCGGCATCCCCCTGGCCGCCGGGGCGCTCTACCCGCTGCTCCATTTGCAGCTCAGCCCCATGTTCGGGGCGGCGGCCATGTCCCTCAGTTCGGTGTGCGTGGTGACCAACGCCCTGCGCCTGCGCTTTTTCCACGTCTCAAACAGGGAAACCCCTGTGGAGAACCAGACCGTGAAACCTGCGAGAAAGGAGGAAACTGAGATGACGCTGCAGATCGAAGGGATGATGTGCGCCCATTGCGCCTCCCACGTGGACGCCGCCCTGAAGGGGGTGCCCGGCGTGGAGAGCGTGGAGGTCTCCCTGGAGAACAAGTGCGCCAAGGTGACCGGCTCCGCCGACGTGGAGGCGCTGAAGAGCGCCGTGGCCGGCGCGGGCTACCAGGTGGTGGGGGTGGCGTAAGCCCCGCCCGCGACGCGAACAAAGGCCCCGGAGGCAGTCGCCTCCGGGGCCTCAGCTTGTCAAAAAAGCCTCGCAGAGTTTCGCGCCGCAGGGCGCGAAAGACTCATAAGAAATTTTTTCCGGCGGCGTGTACGTCGGAAAAAATACATCTCGGCCCGCAAACGTGCGAGCCGGCCGCCCTCGCGGCGGCCGGGGAGTGCGCTGCAGCGGGCCGTAAAAAATGTCAAAGAAGCGGCAGGGCCGCTTCTTTGACAGTCTCAGGCCCCGGAGGCAGTCGCCTCCGGGGCCTTGTTTTTGCCGTTTGGTTCAGTCCACCGCCTGGGAGAGCACCTGGCCGATGGGGGCGTGGAGCACCAGATCGGCGTTGCCGTCGTAGGGGGTGGCGTCCTTGTTGATGAGGGCCAGCCGGGAACCCCGGAAGTAGCGGATCAGTCCCGCCGCCGGATAGACCGCCAGGGAGGTGCCGCCGATGAGGAGCAGGTCGGCGCTCTGGATGGCCCGCACCGCCCCGGACAGCACCTCCTCGTCCAGCCCCTCCTCGTAGAGTACCACGTCCGGCTTGATGAGTCCGCCGCAGGCGTCGCAGTGGGGCACGCCGGGGGCGGCTTTGATGTAGTGGGCGTCGAAGAACTTGCCGCACTTGACGCAGTAGTTGCGGTGGACGCTGCCGTGGAGTTCAAAGACGGCCTTGGACCCCGCCGCCTGGTGCAGCCCGTCGATGTTCTGGGTGACCACCGCCGTGAGCTTGCCCGCCTGCTCCAGCCGGGCCAGGGCCAGATGGGCGGGGTTGGGCTTCGCGTCCAGGGCCAGGAGCTTGTCCTTGTAGAAGCGGAAAAACTCCTCGGTCTGGGCCACAAAGAAGCTGTGGGACAAGATGGTCTCCGGGGGGTAGGCGTAGTGCTGGTGGTAGAGGCCGTCCACGCTGCGGAAATCCGGCACGCCGGACTCGGTGGAGCACCCCGCCCCGCCGAAAAAGACGATGCGGTGGGCCTCCTCGATCCACGTTCGCAAGGTTTGCACGCCGTCCATGGTGGTCACATCCTTTCTCAGTCCCATTTTACCCCCGCACCGGGGAAAAGGCAAGGTTGCATTTTTCCACCATTTGTCGTATCATAGAGAAAACTACGGGGCGACCCGAAAGGACGTGAACGCTGTGAAGGCCAGAGATAACTACACCATGCTCTTCGACTTCTACGAGCTGACCATGGGCAACGGCTACTTCCAGACCCCCTTGAAAGACCGGGTGTGCTACTTCGACGTGTTTTTCCGCTCGGTGCCCGACGGGGGCGGGTTCGCCATCGCCGCCGGGCTGGAGCAGGCCATCCAGTACATCCAGGACCTCCGCTTTGACGAGGAGGATATCGCCTACCTGCGCGGCAAGGGCTGTTTCCAGGAGGCGTTTTTGGACTACCTTCGCACCTTCCGCTTCACGGGAGACATGTGGGCGGTGCCGGAGGGGACGCCCATCTTCCCCGGCGAACCCATCCTCACCGTCCGCGCCCCCGCCATCCAGGCCCAATTCGTGGAGACCTTCCTCCTCCTCACGTTGAACCACCAGTCCCTCATCGCCACCAAGACCTCCCGGATCGTCCGCTCCGCCCAGGGCCGGCCGGTGAGCGAGTTCGGCTCCCGCCGGGCGCAGGGGCCGGACGCGGCCATCCTGGGGGCGCGGGCGGCGTACCTGGCCGGCGCGGCGGGCACCGCCTGCGCCATGGCCGACCAGATCTACGGCTCTCCCGCCACCGGCACCATGGCCCACTCCTGGGTGCAGATGTTCCCCGACGAGTACACCGCCTTTGAGACCTACTGCAAGCTCTACCCCCACTCCGCCACCCTCCTGGTGGACACCTACAACGTGCTCAAGTCCGGCGTGCCCAACGCCATCCGGGCCTTCAAGACGGTGCTGGAGCCACAGGGTATTACCAACTGCGCCATCCGCATCGACTCCGGCGACCTGACCTACCTCTCCCGGAAGGCCCGGAAGATGCTGGACGAGGCGGGTCTGACGGAGTGCAAGATCGTGGCCTCCAACTCCCTGGACGAGTACATCATCCGCGACCTCATCCAGCAGGGCGCCCAGATCGACGCCTTCGGCGTGGGGGAGCGGCTCATTACCTCCAAGTCCCAGCCGGTGTTCGGCGGGGTGTACAAGCTGGTGGCCGTGGAGGAGGACGGGGTGGTCATCCCCAAGATCAAGGTGAGCGAGAATCCCGCCAAGATCACCACCCCCCACTTCAAGAAGGTCTACCGCCTCTTCGCCAAGGACACGGGGAAGGCCTTTGCCGACTACATCACCGTCTTTGACGAGGAGGTGGCCGGGCCGCTGCACCTCTTCGACCCGGTGGACACCTGGAAGGACCAGGTGATCCAGGACTACGTGGCCGTGCCCCTGCTCCAGCCCATTTTCCAGGGGGGCGAGCTGGTCTACCGCCGGCCCACCCTGGAGGAAGCCCGGGCCTACTGCGCCCAGCAGATGGACACCCTCTGGGAGGAGGTCAAGCGCTTCGAGAACCCCCACAACTACTATGTGGACCTGAGTCCCAAGCTGTGGCAGGTGAAGCAGGACCTCTTGAAGGAGCAGGGCCACCGGGGGTAAGGCCGCCGGAAACCCGTTCATCGCGCAAAAAAATCCCCGGAGCGGCCGCTCCGGGGATTTTTTTGCCTATTGGGGAAAATCAGTTCTTGCGGACGGGCACCTTCCAGATCTTCTTGGCGTACTCGGCCACCGCCCGGTCGGCGGCGAAGATGCCGGAGCGGGCGATGTTGACCAGCGCCATCTGGTTCCACTTCTTCTGGTCCAGATAGGTCTGCCCGGCCAGGGCCTGGGCGGCCCGGTAGCTCTCGAAGTCCGCCAGGAGGAAGTACTGGTCGGCCATGCCGCCGCCCTGACCGAAGAGGAGGGAGTTGACGATGTCGGTGTAGCCCACGCCGTCGTTGAAGCCCCTGGTCATCTGATCCAGGATGCGCTTGATGGTCTCGTTCTGGCTGTAATACTCGTAGGAGCGGTAGCCCTGGCGGACGCGGGCGTCCACCTGCTGAGCGTCCAGGCCGAAGAGGAACATATTCTCCTCGCCCACCTGTTGGCACATCTCCACGTTGGCGCCGTCCAGGGTGCCGATGGTGAGGGCGCCGTTCATCATAAACTTCATGTTGCCGGTGCCGCTGGCCTCCTTGCCGGCGGTGGAGATCTGCTCGGACAGTTCCGCGGCGGGCATGAGCTTCTCAGCCAGGCTCACCCGGTAGTTCTCCAGGAAGTGGACCTCCAGCTTGCCCTTGCAGGCGGGTTCGGCGTTCACCGTGTCGGCCAGGGAGTTGATGAGGTGGATGATCTGCTTGGCCATGGCGTAGCCGGGGGCGGCCTTGGCGCCGAAGAGGTAGACCCGGGGGGTCATCTCAAAGTGGGGGTCGTCCTTCAGGCGCTGGTAGAGGTAGATGATGTGCATGGCGTTGAGGAGCTGGCGCTTATACTCGTGCAGGCGCTTGACCTGGACGTCGAACATGGCGTCGGGGTTGAGCAGGATGCCGGACTCCTTGACCAGCCAGTTGGAGAACGCCTCCTTGTTGGCCCGCTTGATCTCGCCCAGGCGCTTGATGGTGGAGGGGGTGGCCTTCTTCTCCAGGTTGGCGATGAGTTCCGGCTGGAGGAGGTAGTCGCCGGCGGAACCCACGGCGTCCCGCATCAGTTCGTCCAGGGCGGGGTTGATCTGGGCCAGCCAGCGGCGGTGGTCGATGCCGTTGGTGACGTTGAGGAACTTCTTGGGGGTGCGGCGATAGGCGTCGTTGAAGACGTCGTTTTTCAGAATGTCGGAGTGGAGGGCGGACACGCCGTTGATGGCCTGGCAGGCGCACACGCACAGGTTGGCCATGCGCACCTGGCCGCCCCAGATGATGGCGTTGCGGCCCACCCGGTCCATGTCGCCGTGGAACTCCCGCTCCAGCTGCCGCTGATACTTCTGGGAGATCTCGTCCAGGATCAGCCAGATCCGGGGCAGCAGGTTGATGATGAGATCCTGGGGCCAGCGCTCCAGCGCCTCGGCCAGGACGGTGTGGTTGGTGTAGGAGACGGTGTGGGTGGTGATGTACCACGCGTCGTCCCAGTTGTAGCCCTCCTCGTCCAGGAGAATGCGCATCAGCTCGGGGATGACCAGGGTGGGGTGGGTGTCGTTGATCTGGATGGCGTGCTTCTCGTGGAAGTTCCGCAGGGTGCCGTACTTGGCCTTGTGCTTGCGGACGATGGACTGGATGGTGGCGGAGACAAAGAAGTACTGCTGGCGCAGGCGCAGGGTCTTGCCCTCGGTGTGGTTGTCCTCGGGGTAGAGGACCTTGGCGATGGCCTCCGCGGTGGCCTTTTCCTCCACCGCCTTCACATAGTCGCCCGAGGAGAAGCGGGAGAGGTCCACGGGGGTGGGGCTCTTGGCGTCCCAGAGGCGCAGGCGGTTGGTGTGGGAGGTCTTGTACCCGGCGATCTTCATGTCCCGGGGGACGGCCAGAACGGTGGTGTAGCCGAAGTGGCGCACCACATGCCGGCCGTTTTCAAAGCCCACCTCCACCTGGCCGCCGAAGTGGACTTCCTCCGTGTCCTCCGGGCGGGTGACCAGCCAGGAGCCGCCCAGGTGCATCCAGTCGTCGGGCAGCTCCACCTGCTGACCGTCCACGATCTTCTGCTTGAAGATGCCCAGCTCGTAGCAGATGGAGTAGCCGGTGGCGGGGATCTCCTGGGTGGACATGGACTCCAGATAGCAGGCGGCCAGACGGCCCAGACCGCCGTTGCCCAGACCGGCGTCCGGCTCCAGCTCAAAGAGGTCGGAGGCGGAGAAGCCCAGGCTCTCCAGGGCGGTCTTCAGCTGGGGCAGCACGCCCAGGTTGAAGGCGTTCTTCTCCAGGGAGCGGCCCATCAGGAACTCCAGAGAGAGGTAGTGGACCTGGCGGACGTTGTTTTTCTGGTTCTTCTCCCGGGTCTCCACCCGGTTGGCCGACATGATATCCCGCAGCACCAGGGCGCAGGCCTGGAACATATCGGCGTTGGTGGCCTCGCTCACATCGCGCCCGAAGGTGCGGCGGAGCTTATCCTCCATCAGTTTGGACAGCTGCTTGGCGGTGTAACCCATAGCTTTGCTTCCTACCTTTCTTGCGACTTCTGATTTAGTATATGTCGTTCAAAAGGGCCTTGACGGCCTGAACAGCAAAATTTTTCCGCAAAATGGAAAAAAGTGCCTGGGACCCGGCCGAGTCCCAGGCACTTAGTATATAACAAAACTTATTTCCCTGTCAAGCGCTGATAGATCTCCAAATACGCCTTCGCGGACACATCCCAGGAGAAATCGGCGGTCATGGCGTTCACCTGGAGGTGTTTGAACTCCTTGGGGAAGTCGTAGTAGAGGCCCACGGCGTTCTCCAGCACGTGGAGCATATCGTGGGCGTTCACGTCGGTGAAGGTGAAGCCGGTGCCGGAGCCGTCGGTGTAGTTGTAGGGCGGCACGCTGTCCTTCAGCCCTCCGGTCTCCCGCACCACGGGCAGGGTGCCGTAGCGCATGGCGATCATCTGGCTCAGGCCGCAGGGTTCGGCGATGGAGGGCATGAGGAAGAGGTCGGCGCCGGCGTAGATCATGGAGCTGAGCTGGGCGGAGTACATGATCTGGGCGGAGAAGCGGCCGGGGTACTGGCCGGCGGCCTGTCGGAACGCCTCCTCGAAGTTCCAGTCGCCGGTGCCCAGAACCACCATCTGGAGGTCCATGCGCATGATGTCGTGGAGGACGGCGTTCACAAGGTCAAAGCCCTTGTGGCTCACCAGACGGGACACGCAGGCCACGATGGGCACCCGGGGGTCCACGTTGAGGCCCACTTCCTTTTGCAGCGCCTCCTTGCAGGCTTTCTTGCCCGCCAGGGACTTGGCGGAGAACTTCTTGGCGATCTTGGTGTCCTTGGAGGGGTCGTAGAGTTCGGTGTCGATGCCGTTGAGGATGCCGGAGATCTTGCTGGAGCAGTCCTGGATGACCCCCTCCAGACCGTGGGCGTAGAAGGAGTAGTTCAGCTCCTGGGCGTAGGTGGGGGAGACGGTGGTGATCCAGTCGGCGGCGTAGATGGCGCCCTTCATCAGGTTCACGTCGTCGTGGTACTCCAGCATCTTGGCGTTGAAGTAGCTGTCGTCCAGGCCGAACAGGTCCTGCATGGTCTGCTTGCCGTAGCGGCCCTGGTACTCGATGTTGTGGATGGTGTACACCGTCCGGGCGTTCTCCAGCTGGGGATGGCGCCAGCGCTCCTCCATGAGGTAGATGGGCACCAGCGCGGTCTGCCAGTCGTTGCAGTGGATCACGTCGGGATACCAGTCCAGCTGGCAGGGGGTCTCCAGCACGGCCCGGGAGAAGAAGGCGAAGCGCTCGCCGTCGTCGTAGTGGCCGTAGATCTGGCTGCGGCGGAAGTAGTACTCGTTGTCCAGGAACCAGTAGGTCACCCCGTCCTGCTCCAACTCAAAGACGCCGCAGTAGGGGGTGCGCCAGGAGAGGTTTACATAAAAGTACTTCAGGAAGGTCATCTTCTCCCGCCAGGCGGGGCCGATGGACTCGTAGAGGGGGAGGATGACCTTTACCGTGTGGCCCAGCTGGGCCAGGGCCTTGGGCAGGGAGCCGGCCACGTCGGCCAGGCCGCCGGTCTTGACGAATGGGGCCGCTTCGGAGACGGCAAAGAGGATATTCATAGGGACTGCTCCTTTCCTGCTGGGTGTTAAGGATAACGCGCCAGGCCGGGGCGTCCGGCCTGGCGCGGGTGGGACGAGGTCACACCTGAGCGCCCTTGGCGATGGCGATGGGGTAGCTCTCGTGGCCCATGAGCATACGGCCCGGGTTGATGCGCACGTTCTTATCGGTGATGGCGTACTGGAGGGTCGCCCCGGCGCCGACGTGGGTGCCCTGCATGAGGATGCAGTGGCTCAGCCGCGCGCCCTTCTCCACGTGGACGCCCCGGAAGATGATGCAGTGATCCACCTCGCCCTCGATCTTGCAGCCGTCGGCGATGAGGGAGTCCACCGCCTGGGCGTCGGGGCCGTAGTAGGTGGAGGGGTTGGACTGATCCTTGGTCTTGATGGGCAGCTTGGGGTCGAAGAGGGAGGCCCGGACGGCGGGGTCCAGCAGGTCCATGGAGTGCTCGTAGTAGCCCTCAACGGTGTGGAACCGGCCGACGTAGCCGCCGAACTCGTAGGTGTGGATGTGCAGCCGATCCTTCATGGCCAGGATGACGCCCTCGGAGAAGGAGTGGATGTTGTGGGTGGCGCAGTGGTCCACCAGGCTGAGCAGGAGCTGCTTGGAGAGGAGGTAGACCTCCAAAGACTCGCAGCCCATGGGGCTCTTGGGGTGGACGAACACGTCGGTGACCTTGCCGTCCGGGGTGGAGGAGAGGTAGGTGCTGCTCCGGGGCTCGCCCACGTTCTGGCAGGTGACCACGGTGGTGATGTCCGCCTGGGAGGCCAGGTGCTGCTCATAGATCTCCTGGATGGGCAGGTTGGCGGCCAGGTCGCCGCCCATGAGGATCACGTAGTCCTGCCGGATGTCCTCCAGGTAGGAGCGGATGCCGGCCAGGGAGTCCATGCGGCCGTAGTAGTCGCTGGAGAGGGCGTCGGCGTAGCCGAAGGGGGGCAGGATCCGCAGGCCGCCGTGCTTCCGGGACAGGTCCCAGTCCTTGCCGGAGCCGACGTGATCCAAAAGGGACTGATAGCTGGAGTGGACGATGAGGCCGATGTCGGTGACCCCGGCGTTGACCATGCTGGACAGGGCGAAGTCCACCAGGCGGTAGCGGCCGCCGAAGGGGATCGAGCAGGTGTTGCGGTGCTGGGTCAGCTCCCGCAGGTCTTTGTTGGAGCGATAGGCGAAGACCAATCCGTGGAGGTTATTCATGCCTTTCCACCCTCCTTCACATTTTTCGTGACCATGGCGGCCGGGGCGACGGAGGCGTTCTTGCCGACCTTCACGTTGGAGGCCACCACGGCGATGCCCCAGTCCTTTTTATCTTTCCCCGGTTCGGCGCCCACCACCGCGCCGGCCTCGATGACGGCGTCCTCGGCCACGATGGAGTAGTCCACCTTAGCCCCCGCCTTCACCACCGCGCCGGGCATGAGGATGGAGAAGCGCACGGACGCGCCGGGTTCTACGGTGACGGAGTGGAACAGGACGGAGTTCTCCACCTCGCCGCCCACCTGGCAGCCGCCGGTGAGCAGAGAGTGGGAGACCTTGGCGTCGGGGCCGATGCAGTGGGGCGGCTGGATGGGGGTGCGGGCGTAGATGGGCCAGTCGTCGTCAAAGAGGTGTACCCCGTCCTCCACCGAGAGCATGTCCATGTTGGCGTCCCAGAGGGAGTCGATGGTGCCCACATCCCGCCAGTAGCCCTGGAAGCGGTAGACGTGGAGGGACTCCTTCTTGGCCAGCATGGTGGGGATGATGTTCTTGCCGAAGTCGTTGGAGCTGTCGGGGTCCTTCTCGTCGGCGATGAGGTACTTGCGCAGCTTGGCCCAGGTGAAGATATAGATGCCCATGGAGGCCAGGTTGCTCTTGGGCTTGGCGGGCTTCTCCTCGAACTCGTAGACCCGCCCCTCCTCGTCGCAGTTCATGATGCCCATGCGGGTGGCCTCCTCCATGGAGACCTCCTGGACGGCGATGGTGAGGTCGGCGCCCGTCTTCTTGTGCTGATCCAGCATGGCGGCGTAGTCCATCTTGTAGATGTGGTCGCCGGAGAGGATGAGTACGTAGTCGGGGTCGTACTGGTCGATGAAGTTGATGTTCTGGAAGATGGCGTTGGCGGTGCCCTTGTACCAGGAACCCTGCTCATTCTCGCCCAGGTAGGGGGGCAGGATGTGCACGCCGCCGTCCGAGCGGTCCAGGTCCCAGGGCTGGCCGTTGCCGATGTAGGAGTTCAACTCCAGGGGGCGGTACTGGGTGAGCACACCCACGGTATCGATGCCGGAGTTGACGCAGTTGGACAGGGGGAAATCGATGATGCGGTACTTGCCCCCAAAGGGGACGGCGGGCTTTGCCACATGACGGGTCAGGGCCTTCAGACGGCTACCCTGCCCGCCGGCCAGCAGCATGGCCACACATTCTTTTTTCACGGCTTCTTCACATCCTTACTTGGTATTTTTTACGGCCTTCTTGGCCGCGGGTTTCTTAGCTGCGGGCTTCTTGGCCGCGGGCTTTTTCTCGGCGGCCGCCTTGGGCTTGCGCGCCGGGGCTTTCTTGGTGCAGACCAGAACGGTAGCTCCCATGGGCGGCACCACCAGGGACAGGTACTGCTCCTTGCCGTGCATGGGTTCGTCCACCGTCTTCAGGACGCCCTGAGGGGCGCGGTCCAGGCCGCCGAAGGCGAAGTCGTCGGTGGAGAAAACCACCTGGTACTCGCCCGCCACGGGGACGCCGATGCGGTAGTCGTCGTGCTGGACGGGGGAGAAGTTGCACACCACCATCACCCACTTGCCCTTTTTGTCCGTCCGGGTGAAGGCGATGATGTTGTTGTTGTTGTCGTCGGGCACCAGCCACTCAAAGCCCTCCCAGGAGTAGTCCTGCTCCCACAGGGCGGGGGTCTTGAGGTAGAGGTCGTTGACGGCCTTAAAGAAGGCGTGGAGCTGCTGGTGGCGGTGGCCGTCGTCGGTGTCCTGATCCAGCACGAACCAGTCCAGCTCACCCTCGTAGTGCCACTCGCTCCACTGGCCCAGCTCGGTGCCCATCATGGTGAGCTTCTTGCCTGGGTGGGTGAGCATGTAGGTGTAGAAAGCGCGCACGCCGGCGTACTTCAGGGGGTCGTCTCCCGGCATCTTGTTGAGCAGGGACCCCTTCATATGTACCACCTCGTCGTGGCTGAGGGGGAGGAGGAAGTTCTCCGAGAAGGCGTAGAACAGGGAGAAGGTGATGTCGTGGTGGTTGTACTGGCGGAAGTAGGGGTCCAGGCGGATGTAGTGGAGGATGTCGTTCATCCAGCCCATGTTCCACTTCAGGTTGAACCCCAGGCCGCCCTCCAGGCCGCCCTTTTCCACCGGCTTGGTCACGTTGGGCCAGGCGGTGGACTCCTCGGCGATCATCATGCACCCAGGGTGGAGGGAGAACATATGGGAGTTGAGCTGCTGGAGGAAGTCCACCGCCTCCAGGTTCTCGTGGCCGCCGAAGACGTTGGGGCACCAGTCGCCGCCCTGGCGGTTGTAGTCCAGGTAGAGCATGGAGGCCACCGCGTCCACCCGCAGCCCGTCGATGTGGTACTCCTGCATCCAGAAGTTGGCCGAGGAGAAGAGGAAGGAGCGGACTTCGTTCCGGGCAAAGTCGAAGACCTGGGTGCCCCACTCCTTGTGCTCGCCCTTGCGGGTGTCGGCGTATTCATAGGTGGGGGAGCCGTCGAAGTGGTAGAGGCCGAAGGCGTCCTTGGGGAAGTGGGCGGGCACCCAGTCCAGGATGACGCCGATGCCGGCCTGGTGGAAGGTGTCGATGAGGTGCATCAGGTCGTGGGGGGTGCCGAAGCGGCTGGTGGCGGCGAAATAGCCGGTACACTGATAGCCCCAGGAGGCGTCCAGGGGGTGCTCGGTGAGGGGCATCAGCTCCACATGGGTGTAGCCCATCTCCTTCACGTACCCCGGCAGGCGCTCGGCCATCTCCCGGTAGGAGAGGAAGCGACCCTCCTCCCCCCGGCGCCAGGAACCCAGATGGACCTCGTAGATGTTCAGAGGCTGGTCGTAGATGGGGGTTTTGGCCTTGCGCTCCTGCCAGGCCTTGTCCCCCCACTGGTAGCCGGAGATGTCATAGAGCTTGGAGGCGGTGCCCGGACGGGTCTCGGCGTGGAAGGCGTAGGGGTCGGCCTTCATGTGGAGCTGCCCGTCCACCCCCTGGATGGCGTATTTGTAGATGTCGTACTGCTGGAGGCCGGGGACATGGACCTCCCACAGGCCGTCCCCCAGGGGAAACATGGTGTGGGCGTTGGTGTCCCAGCCGTTGAAATCCCCCACCAGGGAGACCGCCTTGGCGCTGGGCGCCCAGACCCGGAAGGTCCAGCCGTCGCCCTCGGGGTGGGAACCCAGGTAGGTGTAGGCCGCCACCTCGTCGCCTTGGGTAAAGTGCGGGAAACGGTGCTCTTCTTTGCTCATAAGATACCTCCTGCCCGGCGGAAAGCCCGGCGTCCGCCTGGTTTTTTAAAAAAGCACGGGAAAACATGGGTCAAAATGACAGAGATAATTGGGCATTTTTGGCCCATCTTTGTACATATTATACAGCTGTATTTTGTCCCCGTCAAGAGTGAATTACGCAGGAGTGGAGAAATGTTTTCACGGTTTGCCCTGCCCGCCGTCCCCGGCCTGGTGGATCATCTGGTGGAGGCAGTCCAGGGCGTCGTGAAGCCCGCCGATCTGGTCGATGAGGCCCAGCTCCACCGCCTCCTGGCCGTAGATGACGCTGCCCACGTCGGCGGCCAGCTCCCCGGTGGCCATCATCAGGCGGGTGAACGCCTCCCGGTCCACGTTGGAGTTGGCCGTCACGAACTCCACGATCCGCTCCTGGATGCGCTGGAAGTAGCTGAAGGTCTGGGGCACGGCGATGACCATGCCGGTCATGCGGACGGGGTGGATGGTCATGGCCGCCGACGGGACGATGAAGGAGCGCCGGGCGGACACCGCCAGGGGCACCCCGATGGAGTGCCCGCCGCCCAGCACCAGCGAGACGGTGGGCTTGTGCATCCCGGCGATGAGTTCCGCAATGGCAAGCCCCGCCTCGATGTCCCCGCCCACGGTGTTGAGCAGGATGAGCAGCCCGTCCACCTCCTCGCTCTCCTCCACCGAGGCCAGCAGGGGCAGGACGTGCTCGTACTTGGTGGACTTGGCGGAGGGGGGCAGGAGCTGGTGGCCCTCGATCTGGCCCACGATGGTGAGGGTGTGGATGGTGCCCTGGGCGGTGCGGATGGTGGCGCTGCCCAGGTCGATGATCTCCTGGAGCTGGTCTGAGCGCTCCTCGTTCTCGTTTTGATCCTGGGCGGGGTCTGTCTCCGGCATGGCGGTCGCCTCCTCTGGTGTTGGGCCGCCGGGCGGCCTGCTGGAAGGTTAGTATGCGGAGTTCCGCCCCGTCCTATGCCAAAAAGCCCCGGAGCGATCCGCTCCAGGGCTTTTGTTTGAAAGACTTGAATGAATTGTCAGTCCTCCGGCTTTTTGTTTGGAAGACTTGAATGAGCTGTCACGCCTCTGGCTTTTCCGGCGGGCGCTGGGGGGCGATGGTCTCCTTCAGGGCGGCCAGGCCGCCGGCCAGACCGGCCAGGTCGGAGGGGATGATGAGGGTGGTGGCCGGGCCTTGGGCCACCTCCGCCAGGGCGGACAGGGAGCGCAGGCGCAGCACCGCCTCGTCCGCGCCGGCGTCCCGGATGAGCTGGATGCCCGCGGCCTCCGCCTCCTTCACCTTGCGGATGGCCTCCGCCTCGCCCTCGGCCCGGACGATGGCGGCCTGCCGGTCCGCCTCCGCCTCCAGGATGGCCTTCTGCTTGGCGGCCTCCGCCCGGAGGACGGTGGCCTCCTTCTCGCCGGTGGCCTTGAGGATCTCCGCCTGCTTGGTGCCCTCCGCCCGCAGCACGGCCTCCCGCTTTTCCCGTTCGGCGCGCATCTGCTTCTCCATGGCCTCCTGGATGTCCTTGGGGGGCATGATGTTCTTCAGCTCCACCCGGTTGACCTTGATGCCCCAGGGGTCGGTGGCCTCGTCCAGGAGGATCTGCATCTGGCCGTTCACCGTGTCCCGGCTGGTGAGCGTCTCGTCCAGGGTGAGCTCGCCGATGAGGTTTCGCAGGGTGGTGGCGGTGAGGTTTTCGATGGCGGGGATGACGTGTTCCACGCCGTAGGTGGCCAGCTTGGGGTCAAAGACCACCAGGTACACCACCGTGTCGATCTTCATGGTGACGTTGTCCTTGGTGATGACGCTCTGAGGTTCGAAGTCCAGCACCTGCTCCTTCAGGGAGACCCTGTTGGCGATACGGTCCACGATGGGGATCTTCACGTGGATGCCCGCGTGCCAGGTGGTGTGGTACTTCCCCAGCCGCTCCAGCACGAATGCCCGCGCCTGGGGTACCACCACCACATTGCACAAAACGATGATGAGCACAACGACGGCGACGATCAAAGTGATGATGGGGGTCATAGCGATTCCTCCTTCTTTCAAAGCTGCCTCTATCTTACTCCCTTTTCCGTCCGGACGCAACCCACGGTTTTTGGAAACACGCTCTTGCGCCGGAGAAAAAGATACATTATAATATAGGGCGATCATCGCCGATAGGAGGCAACGCCCATGCCCATTCGCATCCCCGACGCCCTGCCCGCCCGGGAACAGCTGGAGGCGGAGAACATCTTCACCATGACCGAGTACCGGGCTTTTCACCAGGACATCCGCCCGCTGGTGGTCCTGATTCTGAACCTGATGCCCACCAAGATCGTCACCGAGACCCAGCTGCTGCGCAAGCTGTCCAACACCCCGCTCCAGATCCAGGTGGAGCTGCTCCACACCGCCAGCTACCTGGGCCACTACACCGACCAGTCCCATCTGGACTCCTTCTACACCACCTTCGACGCCATCCGGGACCGCAAGTACGACGGCATGATCATCACCGGCGCGCCGGTGGAGAATTTGGAGTTCGAGGCGGTGGACTACTGGCCGGAGCTGTGCGAGATCATGGCCTGGTCCAAGACCCACGTCCACTCCACCCTCCACATCTGCTGGGGCGCCCAGGCCGGCCTCTTCTACCACTACGGCGTCCCCAAGCACGCCCTGGACAAAAAGCTCTTCGGCGTCTTCCCCCACAAGGTCCTCAAGCCAAGCTCCCCGCTCTTCCGCGGCTTTGACGACCGCTTCTACGTGCCCCACTCCCGCTACACCGAGGTCTGGGAGGAGGACCTGGCCAAGGTCCCCCAGTTGGAGGTGCTGGCCACCTCCGACGAGGCGGGAGTCTTCGCCGTGAAGACCCAGGACTCCCGGCAGTTCTTCTTTACCGGCCACCCGGAGTACGACCCGGACACCCTGGCCCTGGAGTATCGCCGGGACGTGGAGAAAGGTCTGGACATCGCCTTGCCCCGGCACTATTTCCCCGACGACGACCCCTCCCGGACCCCCGTCGTCCGCTGGCGTTCCGCCGCCCAGCTCCTCTACACCAACTGGCTCAACTACTACGTCTACCAGACCACCCCCTACGACGTGCGGGAGATCTGACCGCCCCGGGGCGGGAAAATAAGTTGACATAATTGAATTTTCAAAATTCGAAAAAAAGGTGTTGACATTTCCCGAGGGTCTTGTTATTATATTCAAGCGCTCGTTCGAGAGGGCGTTGCGCGAAGCCGGTTCCACCCGGCGTGTACCTTGTAAATTAAACAACGTGACAAGAAACACGAAGCACCAGAAGGACGGGGCTTTGGGGGGCCGGGAG
>CANRLZ010000023.1 GCA_947631595.1 uncultured Oscillospiraceae bacterium | reverse complement strand
GGCGTGGCCGCCGCCTACAAGGCGGTGATGAAGCCCGCCGAGGGCACCATCCTCACCGTCTCCCGCCTCTCCGCCGCCGCCGCCGCGGCTGCCGCCCGGGAGGACTCCGCCATCGAGTCCGTGCTGGAAAAGACCCTGGCCGCCGGCCAGGAGGCCCTGGCCAACACCGTCAACCAAAACCCGGTGCTGAAAAAGGCCGGGGTGGTGGACGCCGGGGGCAAGGGCTTTTTGGTCATCCTCCAGGGCATGCTGGACGAGCTTCAGGGCAAGCCCATGCCGGAGACGGAGGACGACGCGGGCAAGGACAGCGCCGACTTCGCCTCCATCGGCGAGGAGGACATCACCTTCGACTTCGACACCGTCTTCATCGTCCGCAAGAAGACCCCTGACGTGGATCTCACCGAACTGCGGGCTTACCTCAACTCCATCGGCGACTCCCTGGTCATCGGCGAGGACGACGAGGCCTTCAAGGTCCACGTCCACACCGACACGCCGGGGGACGCCCTGAACAAGGCCCAGAGCTTCGGCACGCTGGAACTCTGCAAGATCGAGAACATGCGCACCCAGTACGAGGATCTGGCCGCCGGGAAGCACGTCCAGAGCACCGACGACCTGGAGCAGGTCGAGCGGGAGCTGGAGGGCAAGCCGGCGGAGGACGCCGGCCCTGCCGCCCCGGAGAAGGAGCTGGGCTTCGTGGCGGTGTGCGCCGGGGACGGCCTGGCCGCCGCCTTCCGGGACCTGGGCGCGGACGGGGTCATCTCCGGCGGCCAGACCATGAACCCCTCCACCGACGACATCATGAAGCAGATCGACCGCACCCCGGCCAAGGTGGTCTACGTCCTGCCCAACAACGGCAACATTATTATGGCCGCCCAGCAGTGCGTGCCCCTGTGCAAGGACAAGAAGGTGGTGGTCATCCCCACCAAGACCGTCCCCCAGGGCATCTCCGCCCTCCTGGCCGCCCTGCCCGACGGGTCGGAGGAGGACAACACCGCCGCCATGACCGAGGCCATCGGCCACGTCCACACCAGCGAGGTCACCTACGCCGCCCGGGACTCCGACTTTGACGGCTTTGACATCCACGAGGGCGACTACATGGCACTCTCCGAACACAAGCTCTTTGGCACCGACACCGACCTGGACGCCCTGCTCACCAAACTGGCCCAGGATACGCCCCAGCAGGAAGCGGAGTTCATCACCGTCATCTTCGGCAGCGACGTCTCCCCGGAGGACGCCCAGAAGGCCCAGGCCATCTTTGAGAAGGCGTGTCCCAAGGCGGAGGTCAACCTCCTGGACGGCGGCCAGCCGGTCTACTACTATATGATCTCCGCGGAGTGACCTCCCCACTCCCCTATCCAGACAAAAACCCCCTGGCGCGGATATCCGCGTCAGGGGGTTCGTTTTTTTACCCGGTGGTCAGTCCTGCGTCTCCCCGGCGGGTGCCGGGATCTCAGGCTCCGCGGGCGGCTCCGCGGCCGTTTCCACTTCCGCCGGGGCTTCCGCTTCCGCGGGCGTCTCCGCCTCCGTGGGGGTCTCCACTTCCGCGGGCGTCTCCGCCTCTGCGGGAATTTCCGCCGCCTCGGCCTCCGCCCAGCCCAGGGCCAGGCGTTTCATCCGCTTTTTCATCACCACCAGCCAGACCACGGTGGCCACCAGGCCCACGATGGTCATCCCCAGGCCGATGCCCAGGTAGGGGTAGACCAGCCGGATGGTGGTGACGCCCTTGTCCACCACGGTGAGCCTGTTCACGGCCCGGATCTCCCGGTCGGGGCGGAAAATGTCGTGGTAGCCCAGGGTGGTGTTCACGTTGTCCGCCGGGGAGTCCACGGTGATGACGTTGTCCCGGTAGTCCACGGTGATGGGGACGATCTCCCGCTCCGGCAGCTCCTGGGGACTCAGGTCCAGGGCGTGGGACAGGAGCTGTCCCACGGCGGGGTCCTGGGTGAGGGCGTAGTGGTAGGTGAGCGCCAGGCCGATGAAGATGACGTTCTCATTCTCCCCGGTGCCGTAGAAGTCCATCTTGCCCTCCGGCACGTCGGTGATGGTGCCCCAGACGTTGGTGAGGCCGTTGAGGTAGACGGTCTGCCAGTCCTTGGTGTACCCGTCGGGGAAGAGGGAGCAGTAGAGCGTGCCGTCGATGGTGTTCAGGGCGGGGTAGCCGTTTTGGAAGTTCACCCGGTTGCAGCTCACGCCCAGGAAGGTCTTGGAGCCGGTGTGCTCCTCGTCGGGGATGCCGTCGGCCAGGATGAGGAAGCGGGTGCCCTTCTCGCTCAGGCGGGTGATCAGCCCCTCGGCGGCCTCCTTTTCCTCATAGGTGAACCCGGCCAGATAGACCACGTCGTACTTGCCCAGGTCCTCGTCGGTGTAGTGATCCAGGCAGTCGTCCTCCAGCTCCTCCACCGCCGGGAAGCCGATGGCGATATCCGCCGAGCCGGAGCCGATGGCGGCGGCCCGGTAGGTGCTCACCACGCCGAAGGTGCCGGGGGTGTTGATGTGGTAGAGCTGGTAGTGCTCGTTCTCCGCCTCCAGGCGGTAGCCCACCCGGGCGGCGGCGTCCCGGATGGCGGCCTTATCCCGGGTGGGGCCGTCTTTGCCCATGCCAAGGGGCATGATGATGGTGTCGTTGCCCAGCTCCAGGCAGCGGTCGAAGAGGTAGAGGTACTGCTCGGTCTCCGCGGCCTGGTTGATGTGTACCAGGTTGGTGTACTGCGGCGCGGCCTGGACGCCCTGGCCGAAGCTGGTGGGCTTGCGGTCGTCCCCGTAGCCGGCCACCACGTAGATGCCGTTGATGTCCACGTCGTAGGGGTCGATGATGGACATACGCTGCTTGGTGATGGCCTTGCCCTGGTCGATGAGCATGGCGCTCTCCAGGGAGTCAAAGTAGTCGTTGGGCGGCGTGGGATACTGGGAGTGGGTCACCAGCGCCACGGCGCAGAAGACCTCCACCGCCAACAACAGGAGAAACGTGGTCTGAAGCGGCCGCTTCAGAGACAGCCAGTAGAAAAAGCTCACCATCGCCAGGCACAGGGCGATGGACATGAACCGGGTCATCCACAGGTATTGCGCCCCGGGCAGGCGCACCAGCACCATATAGGCCGCGGGGGTGCTCAGCACCAGGATCAAAAGGGCGGTCCAAAATCCCGGCTGGCTCTTCCGCCCGGCGCAGAACGCCCCCAGCAGGCACAGCAGCAGCGCCGCCAGGCCGAAGTAGGGCGCCTCCATCCACAGCCAGCGGTTCCACTGGCCGTGGGGCATACCCAGGAAGGGGTTGATGGAGTCCAGCAGGGACTGGAAGTAGTGCGCCATGACCTCCGAGCTGTCGATGCCGGTGATGCCGCCCTTCAGGGAGGGGTAGAGGATCGGCCCGGACAGGAGGAAGGCCAGGAGGATGGCGATGATCACCGCCACCACGCTCATCCGCTCCGCCTTGGCCACGCGCAGGACGTAGAACAGCAGCAAAAAGAGGGTGGAGATGGCCACCATCCCCGCCCAGCCCACGTGGCAGCAGATCAAAACAAGGAACGAGCCTATCATCCAGGGAAGGCCCGACCACTTTTTCTCATAGAGGTAGTCGTAGAGCGCCACGAAGAAGACGGGCAGGATGGGCAGACTGATGGTGCGGGTCAGCACGCCCTCGCCGAAGAACATGAAGGCGTTGTTGGGGATCATGAACCAGAAGAGGCCCAGCACAGCGCCCATCCACGGCCGGCGGTGGGTACAGCCGATCACCAGCCAGGCGATGGCGCAGGCGAAGTAACTCAGGGCGATGAACACCAGAAAGCCCATGTCCGAGTTGCCCCCGGCCAGGGCCTGGCAGCCCGCCAGGATGTAGGCGGACAGCGGAGACCAGTACCGCCAGGTCTCCACGCCGTTGTACCAGGACATGTCGATCAGGGGGAACCAATTCCCCTCCTGGGTGATGGAGCGGTAGAGGAACTCCCCCCGGTGGACGTAGAACATGGTGTCCACGCCGTCTTTGTAGTCCCCGCTGCGGTAGGCCAAAAAGGCCAGCAGCGCGCCCACACAGGCGTAGAGCAGGATCATCAGTCCCAGGCCCAGGACGGTGAGAACCCGCCGGGAGTGGGAGGATCGGAGGGTGGGGCCGCTCTGGGCCGCGATCGCCGCGCCGTCCATCTTACTCCAGGGCCTCGTCCAGGGCCTGGTCCATGATGTCGGACAGGGCGGACTGGGCGGACTGCTCGGAACCGGTCAGGTAAGTCTCATCCTGGGTATAGGAGATCACATAGCTGCGGGTGGGGGTCTCCGAACCCTCGATCTGCTCCAGCTGGCCGCCGGCCTCCTGGATGCGCGCCCGGATGGCCTCCCCGAATTGCTCCACCAGGTTCTCCAGGGTGGGGATGATGGTGTCGAAGGGCGGGATGTCGTTGATGGTCTGGTTCTGGTAGGTGGCGAAGTACGACTCGATGGCCCGCTCGTAGACGGAGAACTGGACGAATTCGCTGTTGGGCAGCACCACGTCCAGGATGAACTCCCAGGTGTGGGGGTGGGCCTCGCCGCGCTTGCCGTTGATGACGATGTAGTGGCTGGCGTTGAGGTAAAATTTGAACTTGTACTTACAAAGAAGCCTGTTTCTCATCTTCCAATGTCCTTTCCACGAAGCGGTTGACGTAGTCTTCCAGGGTGCCCTTGGGGTGCTGGGCGAGGGTGTCCTCCCCCACCAGCGTCACGTCGGGGAGGTTGATACCATCCCGCACAGCGGCCAGCTCCAGCCCGTCCACCCGCAGGAGGATGAGGAGGATGTGCTCCCCGTCCAGGAACGCCCGGAAGACCTTGCGGTTCATCTGAAGCTGGGTGAACTGGAGGAACTGGCGCTGGGCCTCCTCGCCGGCGCAGCGCAGCAGCATCAGGCTCAGGGGCCAGGGGTCCCGCGCCTCCAGCTTCTCCCACAACATGGGCAGGGCCTTGGCGGTGTAGGCGGTGCGGCGGGCGTCGTAGAGATCCGCCTTCTGGAGGGCGTTGTTGAGCTTTTCCGTCTGGCGGCGAAGGGCGTTGTTGTCCTCCATCTCCTGGATATACTTCCGGCGGTAGTGCCCCGCCACCGCGGCCAGCGCCTCCACGGCCAGCACAAAGGTGAGCAGGGCGATGAGCGCCAGCGTGACCAAGTAGATCTTGGCGGACAGGTAGGCGTTGTGATCCAGAATGGTGTAGACATTGGTCAGGAGGCACACGCGGTAGGGCGTTCCGTGGAAGGTGAACTGGACGCCGGAGGCGATGTAGGACTGCTCCCCCATCTGGATGGTGCGGTGGATGACGTCGTCCACCTCCAGGGTGGAGATAAACTCCTGGGCGGAGACGGTCTGGTAGTAGGAGGCGGTGGTGAAGCCCTGGTAGCGGTTGGTCTCCATCACGTCCTTGACGAAGATCAGGCTGCCCTGGCTGGAGAGGGTCCAGAACCGGTTGGTGGAGGCGTCCAGGGTGGCCAGGATCTCCTCGATCTCCTTGGCGTCGGCGCCGCGCTTTTCTGCGATGTGGATCTGGTCCAGCACCAGCTGGACAAAGCCGTCCTGCTGGGTGGCGTAGACGTCCAGCACGCCCTGCTCGTAGTTGCGCATCTGGAGCCAGGCCAGCGCCCCGATGGCCACCACGAAGGCGATGGACAAAATGGTCACCAGCCACGGGCGGATGCCCTTCTTCTCCTTTTTCGGCCCAGGGGTGCCTTTGGTCTTGTTACGCATGGCGTCCCTCCTCTCCCGCCTCAGGCTCCCACCCCGGTCTCCGCGGAGGCCAGGCCCAGAAGCTCGGGGGCGAAGTGTTCAATGTAGTAGTTGGAGCGCACCGTCAGCTCCTCGTCCAGGACGTATGGCCCCATGGCCTCCGAGATGGTGCGGATGGGCGCCAACAGGTTGGTGCCCAGGCCCAGGCGGTTGCCCGGGATCTCAAAGCCCAGGGAGCCGAGGACGGTGGGGAAGATGTCCAGGGCGCAGGCCTGGCGGTTGGTCTCCGCCACGGGACCGTCCGTCTGCACATTGATAAAGCAGTTGTAGACGCCCCGGTCGATCCAGTCGGTGTCGCCCACCAGCACGGCGTCCATCCGGGGGTGGTCGCCGGTGATGACGATGACGGTGTCCTTGTAGAAATCCTGCTGCTGGCACCACTCCACGAAGGCGCCCACCTGGGCGTCGGCGCAGGCGACCACGTTGGCCGCCTTCTCGCTGTGGTCGTTGCCGCACAGGGGGCAGATGTAGCCGTCGGGGAAGTGGGTGTCGGCGGTGAGCAGGGTGAGGTTGAAGGGCTGATCCTCCTTGGCCAGGCGCTCCAGCTCCAGCTTGGCGTACTCGTAGAGCTTGGCGTCCTCAAAGCCCCACCACTCTTTGTAGTCCTTGTCGATGTAACCGCGCTCGATGGCGGTGTAGTAGTCGAAGATCTCAAAGTCGCCGTGCTGGCGGTAGAAGGCGCCCCGTGCGGCGAAGTTGGCGTCCGAGCCGCAGAGGAACTCGTTGTGGTATCCGGCCTGCTTCAGGATGTCCCCGATGGTGGTCAGGCCGGAGGCGTAGGTGCCCATCTGTTCCAGGGCGCTGTCGCTCACCGGGAGGGCGAAGTGGGCGCCGGAGGCGGTGGAGTAGAGGGCGGCCATGGTCCAGGTGGAACCCACGTTGGAGTAGAAGCCGCCCAGGGGGCTGTCGGTGCGGGAGAAGGAGTAGTTCTCCTCCGCCAGGCGGGTCAGGTTGGGGATCAGGTTGGTCTCCTGCACGCCGCCCACATCCCGGGAGGCGTAGGTGGTCTCCATGCTCTCCATATAGATGTAGATGAGGTTCTTGGGCTGCTCCGGCGGGGTGATGTGGATGTTTCTGGGATCCACGAAGGAGTCCTCGTAGAGGGAGGAGTAGGTGAATTTACTGGTGACATAGCCCACCAGGTCGTAGCAGGCGTTGGCGTAGACCAGCGACCCGGCCAGGATCAGGCAGGCCAGGGTGGCGCCCAGCTTCCGCAGGCGCAAAATGCGCTTGGACCGGCGCTGCCGCTGCGGCCCCTCCGGGGAGGCCAGGACTTTTTTGGTGTGCCGCCGCTCCAGCCATACCAGCACGCCCCCCGCCGCCAGAGCGATGAAGATGGGGGGCAGACAGGCCAGCAGCGCGTTGGAGACGGTGCCGCCTCCGGCGCCGGCCAGAGGCCCCATGAGGGTGTTGACGATCTCGTTGAGGGAGATGTTGAAGGCGGTGGAGGCCCAGCGCACCACCACGAAGATGACCACGCCCAGCAGGAAGGCAAGGCCGGTGACCACGTAGGCAAACACCGAGCCGTGGAGCCGCTGGTCCAGGGTCTTGGGCAGGTACATGGTCTCCGGGTCGCCGTTCACCGCCTCCCGCACCTTCTCCATCTTGCCCAGCAGCCGGGAGAAATCCTGGCGGATGGTACTGAAAAAGCTCTTTTTCTCGTCGGTGAAGGTGCGGGTCTTCCAGGAGGAGTCGGTGCCGATGGAGTTGATGACCCCGGCCAGGCGGATGAAGAAGACCATCAGGTTGAAAAACGGCAATAGTGGGACCACCCACCAGTTTTTCTTATAGTAGTCGTGCAGGTCCGGGAACTTCTTCAAAAAGCTCAGACTGGCGAAGAAGTAGAGGTAGCCGCATACGGTGTACAGCCCGAAGAGGACGGCGGTGGCAGCCAGGATGGTGGTGCCGGAGAAGCCCAGGAAGATCATGCAGATGGTGGCCAGATACCAGATCATCCGGGGGAAGGCGAAGGTGTGGTCGTACATCAGGGTGCGCACGTTCACGTCGGAGAAGATCTTGGCGGGGTTGAGCTTGTCGGTGTCCATGAACATCTTGGACACCTCCAGGCTGCCCCGCTGCCAGCGCTGACGCTGGGTGTAGAGCTTATCCATGTCCTCGATGGGGTCGGTGAGGAAGATGGAGTCCACGCTGATACGCACCCGCTCGTTCTGGACGTAGCGCATCTGGAAGGTGATCTGGGTGTCCTCGCAGATGGTGTCGGTGTTGTAGAGCCAGGACTTCAGGATCGCGGACTTGCGGAAGGCGGAAAAAGCCCCTGAGAGGGTATAGATGGTGTTGGTGGCGCTGGCGTAGTTCCGCCCGGCCAAAAACGCCTGGGCGTACTCCATGAACTCCAGCCGCCGCAGCAGGAGGCCGGGTCCGGAGTACTCCTCTACCTTCTCAGGGTCTGTTAAGATGCTGCCGGTGACGCAGTTGCAGGTCAGGTCGGCCTCAAACAGGTCCACCAGATTGGCCAGCGCGTGGGGTTCCAGCGCGCCGTCGGAGTCGATGTGGATGATGTACTTGCCCTCGGAGTTGTAGAGGGCGAGGTTCAGCGCCCGTGACTTGCCCTGCTGGGCGTTGAGCCACTGCATGTGAAGCTCCGGAAACAGCTCCTGGCAGCGGGTGTAGACCTCAAAGGAGTTGTCACGGGTCAGATTGTTCACCAGGAAGATACGAATGGCCTTGTTGGGGTAGGTGCTCTGGTCGATGGAGCGCAGGCACTCCTCCAGGGTCTCCGCGGAGTTATAGATAGGGATGATGATGGAGATCTCCGGGTAGAGGGTCGGCTTCTCCTTGCGGTCATACTCCCGGTGGCGCTTGAGCAGGATGAAAAAGCTGCCGATGGAAGGGATGATCTCCATGACCATGGGGATGGCGATCCAGGCCGCCCAGAAGATGAAGGAGTTGAAAAATTTATTTAGAATTACCCCCATCTCCATACTTGAAACTCCCCACTTTCATACTGACGATTTGCGGTTTGGTGAACACGAAGAAATAGAGCAGGACGGACAGGCCGTAGAAGATGAACCGGCCGACGAGACTGTGCGAGACGTAGTAGGTCTCCGGTCCGCCGAAGTAGATGATCTCGCAGATGACGATGATGCGCAGGACGTTGGCCAGGATGATCCCCGCAGTGCCCAGCACCCCCAGGATCACCCGCTGGTTGCGGGTGTACACCCGGAAGAAGGCCAGCAGGGAGAGGTAGGCCAAAATCTCGATGATGCCGGAACACTCAAAGTCGATCTGCAAGGTCATAGCGCCGCCGGCGGCCTGGATGAACAGCACGCCGTAGCGAAAATAGGCGGCAAAGGTGTGGGTGGCAGAGCCGAAAAGCCCCGCCACCGCGGCCACCACCTGGGCAAGGGGCTTGGTGAGAACGGGCTGGACCAGGACGATGAGCAGGATAAACAGCCCGCCGCTGCCCAGGACGAAGTGCCAGAAGTTCAGCTCCGCCCGATCCATGACCCGGAGGAGATACCACCAGATCAGGGCCAGGACGGCGCATACAACAAGCTTGAGGATCATTTCTCCTCACCCGACTCCTCTTCCTTCCGCTTGGCGCGGCGGTTGCGCAACTCAGCGGCGCAGGCGGGCACGCCCACGGCGCCCACGGCCAGAGCCACGCCCAGGGCCGCCCCGGTGGGGGTGCCGGCGGTCTGAACCCACTGCTGGCCGATGCGGCCATACTGGGCCTCGATGAGCTTGAAGTCGTCGGCGTCCTGGCCGATGTAGTCGGCCACCTTGCGCAGGTCCAGGTCATACTCCATCTCGTTCTTATCGGCGGAGACGGTGACCTTCATGGTGCCGAAGGCGTTTTCCTTGAGTTCGGCGGCGGTGGCGCTGTGCCAGGTGCCGTTCTCGTCCTCGTGGCCGAACTGGTACTCGGGGTCGGTGCGGGTGTCGAAGATGTAGAAGGTGTAGGTGCCCTCGGGGAGCACGGTGCCCTCGTTGAGGGTGGTGATGGAGCCGTCCGCGCCCAGGGCCAGGATGCGGGGGTAGAAGTTGCCGTCATGGGGATATTCCTTGTAGTCGCGGTCGCCGTTGAAGGCGATGGTGACGGCGGCCATGAACTCGCCGCCCATCTCCAAGACGTGGTCGGGGTGCTCGGTGACCACATGGCCGTAGAGGATGCCGCCGTCGCTCCACAGGGCGGCCTCGCCGTCCACATCATGGTGCTGGATGCCGGCCCGGTCGTACTGGATCTCGGTGTGGGGATAGCCGGTCCAATCGTCGTACATACCGTCGACGACGATTTGGCCGCCGAACTTCACGCCCTCATCGCCCTGGAGGTCGGTGATGCCGGTGAGGGTGGGTTCCACCAGGTAGAGGCCGAAGTTGATGCTCTCGCTGTACTCAGGCAGGGCGGAGGCTGGGACGGCCAGCTCCCACATGTGGGGCGCGCCGAACCACTCCTTGTTGTTCACCGCGGCGGAGGCGCCGTCCACGCCGTCCACGCCGATCTCCCCGTTCCTGTCGAAGGGCTGGACCATCAGGGTACGGCCGAGGTCGGTGGTGATGCCGAACTGGCCGTTGCCGTTGGGGCCGGCGCCGGTGACGCTGTTCCAGTTGCCCGCGCCGATGAGGTTGCCCTGCCAGTCCCGGTCGCCGTCCGCCACCAGGAGGATGTAGATCCAGTCGCCGTCCCAGACGATGCTGAAGTGGTCCACGGTGTCCCAGGTCTTGGGCTGGCCGTCAATGGTGATGTCATGGATGTCGTAGCGGGGCACCGCGTCCCAGTCGGAGAAGTCGCCGTCAATGACGATGCCGTTGTAGGCGGCGCCCACGTCCTGGATCTGGTTGACCGGCTCCTCGGGGAGTTCGTCCTCCTCGGGCAGCTCGCTCTCCTCGGGGGTCTCCGCGTCGGAGGCCTCGCCGGGGGTGAGGGTGATGTTGGCCACGTCGCCGATGGTCAGGGTAAAGGTCTCCTGGGGCAGGATCTCATTGGGGAAGAAGCCCTCTACGTAGCGCGTGTCGCCGCCCACGTAGGTGACCACCTGGGCGCCCAGGTCGTTCCAGCTGGCGTTGCCGTCCTTGGTGTTGACCAGCTCCAGGGGGGCGGCGGCCTTGGTGGTGATGTCCACGGCAGCGTCATACCAGGGGGTGCCGGGGTCGGTGATCACGCACAGGGTAGCGTCGTTCCACCGGCCGCACTCCAGGTAGATGTAGCAGCCGTCCTCCGTCTGGATGGCGCCGAACTTGCTGCCCCAGGCCTCCTGCAAGTCCTCATTGGTCCAGTCGTAGGTGAACCCGCCCACGTCCAGCAGGGAGAAGGTGCCGATGGGGGCGACGCCGCCGCCCGCGGGGCGGGAGACAGGCTCCGCCTCGGGCGCCTCGGCCCCGTCGTCCTCAACGGGTTCGGTAGGCGTCTCGCCGCCCACGTCCACGTCCTCGTCGGCGGGGGCGTCCGCCACGTCGGTGTCGGGGGCGTCGGCGGCGTCGTCACCGGCGGGGGCGTCAGCAACGTCGTCTCCGGCGGGGGCGTCAGCCACATCGTCTCCGGCGGGCGTGTCGGCCACATCACCGGCGGGCGCGTCGGCCACATCACCGGCGGGCGCGTCGGCCACGTCACCGGCGGGGGCGTCGACCACGTCTCCGGCAGGCGCCTCCGCGGCGGGAGCTTCCACCGGCGCGGGGGCTTCCGCGGCGGGGGCTTCCGGCGCGGGCGCGGCGTCGTCGCCGGGGGCGGCCAGGGCGGGGATCGCCGCCATGCTCACCGCCATGGCCAGGCACAGCGCCAGGGCCAGGAACTTACGCATACCGTTCTTCTTCATCTCAACTACCTCCTGTTCTCATGAACCGCACCCGCCACCCGCGGGGGCGAAATCCTTACCAAAAAAGCGGCTTCTCAAAATACCCAGCAGCGCTGGATCTGAAAACTGAGCAAAAACAGGCAGAGATCCACGATGATCTTCCACATCAAAATCGGCCCGGCCAGGTGGCCGCACAGGGTCACCAGCCCGGCGCTCAGGCCCATCTGCACCACGCACAGCAGGGCGTAGCGCGGGCCGCTCCGCGCCGTCTCCGCCCGGCTCTGGAACACCTTGCGGTTGAGCAGGTAGTTCACTGTGGCGGAGACCACACGGGCCAGCACCGTGCAAACCCCGATGGTCCAGACCCCGAAGGGGCCGCGGGCAAAGAGCCGGGTGAACAGGGCGAACAGGGCGAAGTCCACTACGAATCCGGCGATGGACGCGGTGCAGAACTTCAGCAGCAGGGCGTAGATCCGCACCGAGTCCAGCAGGGGGTTGAAGTGGGAGGACTTGTTCTCCTCTATGTAGAGGGTCTGGATGGGCACCTCCCGGATGGGCACCTGGGCGGCGCGGGTCTCCAGGAGCATGTTGGTCTCGAACTCGAACCGCTCCCCGGGGAGGTCCAGCAGGTGGGACATGAACGCCGCCGGGATGGCCCGCAGGCCGGTCTGGGTGTCGCTCACGCGCACGCCGCAGAGGGCGCTCATGAACCGGCGGGTCAGGCGGTTGCCCGCCTTGCTCCGGGGCGGCACCTCCGGCCTCGAAAAATCCCGGCAGCCCAGCACCAGCGCCCGGGGGTCGCGGCGCAGCGCGTCCGCGCACTTCAGGATGTCCGCCGGGGTGTGCTGGCCGTCGGCGTCGGCGGTGACGCAGCCGATGGCCTGGGGAAAGTGGGTCAGGATGTGGTTGAAGCCGGTCTTCAGCCCACGGCCCTTGCCCAGGTTCCGGGCGTGGCGGATCACCTGGCACCCCATGGTCTCCGCCCGGCGGAAGAACGCCCGGTTCTCCGGGGCGCTGCCGTCGTCCACCAGGAGGATGGGGTCGCGCCACACCCCCTCCAGATCGCGCAGCAGGGTGACCAGCCGCTCGTCCGGGTCCAGGGCGGGGATGAGCAGAACGACCTGCGCGGAAACGCTCTCTTCCTCCAACTCCTGTCCTCTCCCTTCCCCTGAAAAAAGGGTGCAACATCCCCCGGGCATATCGACACGGGTCTATTATATGCGTAACTGCCCAAAAAATCAAGGGGAATTGAGAACTTTTTCTCTCTCTGGCGCAAAATTTCCGGGAGGTACTACCTTTTTTGCCCCAGGTGTGCTATACTACTGAAAAATAGTTCGCCGGGTCCGCCCGGTGGCGATCCCCCCCGGAGAGCGAGGAGGCAAGGGTATGGATCTGAAGGAGTGCTACCGCCGGATGGGCGGGAGCTATGACGAGATGATGCGGCGGATGCGCCAGGAGGAGCGGGTGGTGAAATTCCTGCGCCTCTTCCCCAAGGACGAGAGCTTTGCCCTGCTGACCCAGGCGCTGCCCGGGGAGGACTGGCCCGCCGCCTTTCGGGCGGCGCACACCCTGAAGGGCGTGGCGCTGAACCTGGGGCTGGCCGACCTGGCCGGGTCCAGCTCGGCGCTCACCGAGGCCCTGCGCGGCGGCGAACCCGCCCAGGACCCGGCGCCGCTCTATGAGGCGGTGCGGCGCGACTACGAGGCCGCCGTCGCCGCCATCAGCGCCCTGGACGGCGCGGCAGGAGGAAACTGACTATGGCCACCAAAGAGAAAAAGACCGTGGACAAACGCACCGTCCTCATCGTGGACGACACCGAACTCAACCGCGCCCTCCTGCGGGATATTCTGGAGCCGGACTATGAGATCTTGGAGGCCGCCAGCGGCCTGGACGCCGTGGGGGTGCTCACCAGCCGCTGGGCGGGTATCTCCCTGGTGCTGCTGGACGTGGTCATGCCGGGGATGGACGGGTTCGAGCTGCTGAGCCTGATGAACAGGCAGGGGTGGCTGTCCTCCATGCCGGTGATCATGATCTCCGCCGACGGCTCGGCGGACTATATCGACCGGGCCTTTGACCTGGGCGTCACCGACTATATCACCCGCCCCTTTGACGAGCAGACCGTCCGCCGCCGCTGCCAGAACACCATCAACCTCTACGCCAAGCAGAAGGTGATGGAGAACATGGTCACCGAGCAGATCATGGAGAAGGAGCGGAGCAACTTCCAGATGGTGGAGATCCTCAGCAACGTGGTAGAGTTCCGAAACGGCGAGAGCGGCCTCCACGTCCGCCACGTGCGGGCTATCACCGACGTGCTTCTCCAGACCCTGCGCCGCCGCTGTCCCCAGTACGGCCTCACCGCCACCCAGATCGCCCTCATCACCAACGCCTCCGCCCTCCACGACATCGGCAAGATCTCCATCGACGAGAAAATTCTCAACAAGCCCTCCCGCCTCACCCCGGAGGAGTTTGAGATCATGAAGACCCACACCATCACCGGCGCGCAGATGCTGGAGCAGACGCCCCAGCAGGGCGGCGGCAACGACGCCTTTCTCCACGTGGCCCACGACATCTGCCGCTGGCACCACGAGCGCTACGACGGCCGGGGCTACCCCGACGGCCTGAAGGGCGAGGAGATCCCCATCGCCGCCCAGGTGGTCGCCCTGGCGGACGTGTACGACGCCCTCACCGCCACCCGTGTCTACAAGCCGGCCTACCCCCCGGAGAAGGCCATGGAGATGATCCTGGGCGGCGAGTGCGGAACATTCAACCCCCTGCTGCTGGAGTGCCTCCAGGAGTGCGCCCAGCGGCTCAAGCGGGAGTTGGATCTGAACTCCAACAGCTCCATGAGCGCCATGGAGATCCGCCGGGTCACCAGCGAGCTTCTGTCCCACGGCGAACTCACCGCCTCGGGCAGGGCGCTGAACCTCCTGGAGCAGGAGCGGAGCAAGAGCCAGTTCTACAATGCCCACACCCAGGATATCTTTTTTGAGTACGACAAGGAACTCCACCAGGTCGTGTTCTCCGACGGGGGCGCCAAGGAGCTGGGCCTTCCCTCCGCGGCGGTGCCCCTGAGCGATCAGACCCAGCGCGAGATCCTGGGGGAGGAACCCCTGGCCGACCTGTTGCAGCGCCTCAGCGGCGCCACCTATCTGGACCCGGATATCCAGGGGGAGTACACCCTGGCGCTGCCCGGCGGCTCCCGGAAGTTCCGTCTGGACCTGCGCACCCTCTGGGGCAGCGAGGAACACGGCTCCTTTGCTGGCATCGTGGGCAAGCTCACGCCTCTGGGCGAGGGGTAAGGAGGGCACATGAAACTGACTTGGAAGACCTGCCTGCGGGCGGGGGTCACGGTCTTTGCCGTGTTTTTGTGCATCCACTACTGGGCCACGCTGTCCGGCCTGCTGGCCCTGGCCATGGGGGCGGCCCGGCCGCTGGTGCTGGGCTGCGTGCTGGCCTTCGTGCTGAATATCCCCATGGGAGCCTTTGAGCGGCTCTACTTCCCCGGCAGCGACCGCCCGGCGGTGGTGCGCAGCCGGCGGCCGGTGTGCCTGTGTCTGTCTCTGCTGAGCGTGGCCGTCATCCTGGCGGTGGTGCTGCGGCTGATCGTGCCGGAGCTTATCGCCTGCGTCTCCCTGCTCATCCCCGCCTGCCAGGGCCTGCTGGGTCAGGCGCGGGAGCTTTTGAGCCAGGTCACCTGGCTGCCCGCCGACCTGGTGGAGTCCCTGCGCAGTCTGATGAGCTGGCCGCAGCTGATGGCCCAGATGCAGGACTTCGCCCTCAGCGAACTGAGCAACGTGGCCAATTTGGCCACCGCGCTGGTCTCCGCCGTCTTCTCCGGCGCCGCCAACGCGGTGCTGTCCCTCATCCTGGCCATCTATATCCTCCTGGGCAAGGAGCGGCTGGGGCGGCAGTTCAAAGCCCTGGGGCGGCGGTATGTGAAGCGGGAGTGGGCCAGCGGCCTGCGCCACGTGCTGGACGTGCTCCACGACTGTTTCCACGCCTATATCGTGGGCCAGTGTACCGAGGCGGTGATCCTGGGGTGCCTGTGCGGGGCGGGGATGCTGCTCTTCCGCTTCCCCTACGCCGCCGCGGTGGGCGCCACCGTGGGCGTCACCGCCCTCATCCCCGTGGCCGGGGCGTATATCGGCGGGGCGGTGGGCTTTCTGCTCATCTTCACCGTCTCCCCCCTCCAGGCGCTCTTGTTCATCCTCTACCTCCTCATCCTCCAGCAGCTGGAGGGGAACATCATCTACCCCAAGGTGGTGGGCACCTCTATGGGCCTGCCGGGAATCTGGGTGCTGTGCGCCGTGATCGTGGGCGGCGGCGTCTGGGGCATCCCTGGGATGGCTCTGGGCGTGCCTCTGGCCGCCTCCGCCTACCGGCTGGTGAAAGAGGACGTCGCCCGTGGCAAGCACCCCCACACCCCCATCCTCCCCACCGACTGAACCCGCCGAAAAACAGACATCCGCGGACTGCGCGTCCGCGGATGTTTTTTGTCCCTATTTGGGCAGCCGGGCGATAAGCCCCTGGCCGTTGGCGCGCAGCCACTGGCGGCAGGCTTGATAGTCGGGGAATACCGCGCGCAAGAGGTCGTAAAACCGCTGGGAGTGGTCCATCACCCGGCGGTGGCACAGCTCGTGGACCACCACGCTGTCCAGCACCTCCGGGGGCGCCAGCATCAAAAGGCAGTTGAAAGAGAGGTTTCCCTTGGCCGAGCAGCTGCCCCACCGGGCGCGCTGCCGCCGGATGGTCACCTTGCCGTAGTCCACCCCCACCAGCGGGGCGTAGTGGGCGACTCTTTGGGGGATGCAGACCTTGGCGCGGGCGACTAAGTCCTCCAGCTCCGCCGGGGTCAGCGGCTCCACCGCCGCCAGCGCCGCCCGGCGCTTCTCCTCCCGCGCCATGGCCTTCCGCAGCCAATCCCGGTGGCTCTCCACAAACCGGTCGATCTCCCCGCGGCTCACCCACCGGGGGGCGCGGACGACCACGGCGCCGTCCTTCAGCTCCATGGACAGGGTCTTGCGCCGGGCGCGGATGATCTGAATGTCCACCTTCACCCCTCCCCCGCCCGGATCAGGGCCAGCTTCCCCGCCCGGTCCAGGGCCTTGATGGCCGCCTCCCGGCGCAGGGCCTGGGAGCGGTCGGAGGCCGGTTCGGTGTACACAAGCTCCACCGGCAGCCGGGAGCGGGTGTACTTCGCCCCACGGCCGGCGCTGTGAGCCCGCAGGCGGCGGGTGAGGTCGTTGGTGCAGCCGGTGTACAGCGTGCCGTCGCCGCAGCGGAGGATGTAGACGGTGTAGGCGCTCACTTCTCGTGGACCCGCTTTCCCGTCCGATGCTCCACCGTCAGCTCCAGGATGCGCACCTTGTCCTTATACTTGGCCACTTCCCGCTCCGCCTCTTCCGCCGAGGGGTAGTACTTCAGCGCCAGCCGCCGGGCGATCTCCTCCACCCGGCCGGGGTCGGTCACCGTCTTCACCCGGCCAAAGAGGATGACGCTGCGGATGTACAGCGCCCAATCCCCCTCCTGGCGGACGCCCTGGTCCATGACGCAGAAACTGGCGCGGTCGTCGGCGGCCAGCGCGTCGATCTTGTGCCCCTCCTGGGCGCAGTGGAAATAAACCTTATCGTCGGTGTAGACAAAGTCCATGGGGAAGGCATAGGGGTAGCCGTCCTCCCCGTGCACCGCCAGCACCCCCCGAGGCTCCCGCGTCAGGATTTCCCGGCACTCCGCCTCGTCCAGCGCCTGCTTCCACCGCCGCATAGCTCGAAACATACGGGTCTCTCCCCTCTCCCCCGCATACCGCGGGTCATGTTCTACCAGGGATGATACCCCCAATTTCCCCCCTTTGTCAATCTCTCCCCTCAAAAAAGCCCCCGGGAGCGGATGCTCCCAGGGGCTTCGTGCTGGGGTTTCGCGGGGTTATTTCGCGATCTCCTGGGTAAAGCGCATGAGGATCGCGGCGGTCTCGGCACGGGTGGCGCCGCTGAGGGGGTTCAGGGTGCCGGCTTCGGTACCCTGGATCATCCCGGCGCCCACCGCCCAGCGGAGGTAGCTCTCCGCCCAGGCGGGCACGTCGGCCGCGTCGGCGAAAGCGGAGAGGTCGTCCGCAGCGGTGACGTCGTAGCCCTTGAAGGCCGCGTAGCGGTAGAGGATGGCGGCCAGCTCCTGACGGGTCACCGCCTGGTCGGGCTTGAACGTGCCGTCGTCGTAGCCCAGGACGATGCCATTTTCAGCGGCCCAGGTCACCGCGTCGCTGTACCAGGTGCCGGAGGCCACGTCGGGGAAGCCGGCGTCGGCGGCCACCTTGCGCTTGGCCGCGTCGATGGCGGCGGCCAGCGTCTGCGCCGGGCTGATCTCGCCGGTCTCGGCGCTGGCGGTGGCCCAGGACACCTTGCCGCCCAAGCTCTCGTTGGGGGTGACAGGACCCACATCCGCCCGGTGGAGGATGGTCACCACCATGGCGCGGGTGACGGCGGCGGTGGGTTGGAAGGCGCCCTCACCGGTGCCCTGCATGAGTCCGCTGTTGACGGCGAAGTCCACGGCCTCGTGGTACCACAGGTCGACGTCCACATCGGTGAACTTCTCGCTGGGACAATCCACGTCGGCGGGGATGGGCTGGAAGGTGACCGCCACGGTGACCGGCTGGGCGGCGGTGGCCGGCATCACGAAGGTGTAGACGCCGTCCCCGTTGTCCTTGACCTCGATGGCCTTGCCGCTCTTGTCGGTGACGGTGACCTTGTCCGTCTGGTAGCCGTCGCTGGGCTTGGCGGTGACGGTGACGGTGGCGCCGGCCTTAGCGTACTGGTCGGAGACGGTGAAGGTGCCGTTCACAGCGGTGGCGGACTTCACCGTGGGCGTGGCCGCGGCGCTGCCGCCGCTGCCACCGCTGCCGCCGCTGGGGCTGGGACTGGGGCTGGGACTGGGACTGGGGCTGGGACTGGGGCTAGGACTGGGGCTAGGCTCGATGGCGACCTCGGTGACGGTGTAGAGGGTGGCGCCGTCCTTTTCGCTGGTGGCCAGCTCAAAGCCGCTGCCGGCGGTGATGACGCCGGTGAAGAGTCCGTCCGGGTCCTCCAAGGTGAAGGTCACGGCCCGGTCGATGAACACCCGCTCGTCGGAACTGGCGACCATGACGATGGTCTGGCCGTCCTCCACCGCTTCCAGGGCGTCCGCCAGGGTGGCGTAGACCTTGCCGTCGATGGAGGCCACGCAGTCCACCCCTTCGCCCTTCAGGGTGAAGGTGGAGAAGCTGGGGGCGGTGAAGGCGATGGCGCCGTTTTCCACCACGCACAGATACCAGTCGTCCTGCTCGTGCCGGGCGAAGATGGTCTGGCCGTCCACGCCGATGGCGGCGGGCACGGGGATCTGAATGACCACGTTGGTCAGCGGGAGTACCACCTTGTCCGTCAGGGCCACGGCGTTGACGCCGTCCTCGCCGGAGTCGGCGGTGACCACTTCGTCCACGCTCTTGGCGGTGGTGGCCACCACGTAGTAGTACGGCGTGATGTCCATGGACAGGGTCTTCTCCTCGGGGCTGTACCCGGCCTCGTCCACCAGGATCTCCATGACGGGGATGGAGTAGTAGTTGAGGGTGGCGTCCTCCGTCTCGGCCAGGGTCTCGTTGGCCTCCAGGAGCTTGCCCCAGACGCTGCCGTCGCCGGACGTGGAGGTCTCCGGGCTGCCGGGATCACTCATGGCCGCGGTCAGGTCGGCGTTATTCTGGATGGCGTCGGTGATGGCGGCGGCCAGCGCGCCGGTGGAGTTGATGGCGGTGTCGGAGAGGTTGCCCAGCTCCTCCTGGAACTGCTCGGGCAGGTTGGCGGTCACCTCAGGCGCTTGGATCTCCACGCCGATGTAGGGACTCACGGTGATGCGCAGCGGCGCGCTCTCCGTCTTGCCGGACTCGGTGACGGTGACCTGGTAGGTCTGCACCGCCTCGATGGCCGAGTCGAAGGCGAGGATGATGCTGCCGTTTTTGGAGTCGTAGATGCCGGTGACGCCCTCGGCCACTTCGCCGTCGGCATCGTAGACGGTGACGGTGAGGTCGCCTTCATAGCTGCGGGCGTTGGACAGGACGATCTCCGCGTTGAAGTTGTCCTCTGTGGCGGTGACGAGATCCATACCCGGCTCCACCATCGGCGTCTCCGTGATGGGTTCGTCGGCGGCCTGCCACATCGCGGTGAGGGTCAGACCGGCGGTGACGGTCACCGTCTCGCCGGGCTGGCGCAGGGCGTCCTCATCGCCGATCTGCCAGCCGGCGAACACCTGGCCGTCCGGCTCGGTGAAGGCACACTCCGGCAGGGTGTAGGTCTCGCCGTAGGCAACGGTGACGCTGGCCATCTCGCCAGTTCCGTCGCCGGGCAGGAAGGTCACGGTGTAGGCGTCGCTGTCCCACCCGGCGTAGAGGGTGACGTCCTGGGCGGGCATGGTGGTCTCGGTAAACGGGGCGGTCAGTTCCTCATCCGTGAACCAGCCGGTGAAGCCGTGGCCATCCCGCCGCGGGGTGGGCAGGTCAAGCTCGGCGCCGTAGTCCAGGGTGAGGTCGTCCAGCGCCTCGCCGCCCATGGTGTTGAAGGTGATGGTGTAGCGGTTGACGCTCCAACCGGCGTAGAGGGTCATGCTCTGGGCGGGCATGGTGGTCTCGGTGAACTCGGTGGTGAGTTCCTCGTCTGTGAACCAGCCGGTGAAGGTGTAGCCGGTGCGCATACGGATTTCAACCCACGCGCCCCACGTGGGGCGCGACTGCGAAAAATGTTCAAAAAGACGGCGTGAAAGGAATTTCAACCCACGCGCCCCGCGGGGGGCGCGACGGTCGATATCCTCCGTAGTCTCGGCATAGCGCAATTTCAACCCACGCGCCCCGCGGGGGGCGCGACGCGGTAGTCAGCTATGACAAGAGCAACAAGCGAGCGATTTCAACCCACGCGCCCCGCGGGGGGCGCGACAAAACTAGATAAATCTAACATACCATCTTTTACAATTTCAACCCACGCGCCCCGCGGGGGGCGCGACCCTCTATACCTAATAGTTCTTGCACTTTCCTGTGATTTCAACCCACGCGCCCCGCGGGGGGCGCGACGGTCGGCAAAGATTTTTTTAAAGTCGTCAACCGAATTTCAACCCACGCGCCCCGCGGGGGGCGCGACCCCCTCTATACCTAATAGTTCTTGCACTTTCTTGTGATTTCAACCCACGCGCCCCGCGGGGGGCGCGACGTCCTGATCCGCCCGGCCTGTCCAGACCTGCTGATTTCAACCCACGCGCCCCGCGGGGGGCGCGACTGGGACGGCCTCCTTGATTTCCTCGTAGGCCAGATTTCAACCCACGCGCCCCGCGGGGGGCGCGACGGCAAACGGAACACTGGCGCAGTCTGATATTAACATTTCAA
>CANRLZ010000022.1 GCA_947631595.1 uncultured Oscillospiraceae bacterium | reverse complement strand
TCCTTTTTGTCGTCGCCGTACCATATCGTCATTATCACACGGTCATCAAAGACGAAAATCTTGTCTATGAAGTAGTCAAGCAGATAATCCCGGACGGCCGGGTCGGTCAGGTCGACGTGGGCGTACTCGTCAAAAAAGTGCTGTATGCTGATGTCGTGCTTGGCTATCGCCCGTTTGATTTCCTCCGCGTCGATGGCCTCTGCCAGCGCCTTTTTGCGGCTTTCCAACTCTGTGAGCCGCGCCTGCGTGGTTTCGGAGAAAATGCCGTGCTCTATCGCCCGCACAAGGTTATTCAAGGCTTTCTCGGTTTCTGCCCGCTCCGCTTTCAGCCCTTCAAGGTAGCCCTTGTCCTCATGCTCCCGCTGGTAGTAGGCCGCCACGTCAACGGCAAGCGAGGCGAGCAGTTCCGTGTCCTGCAAGCACTTGGTCAGCATAAAAATGGCGATGGCTTCGATTTTGTCCTTTTTCACATACTTCAAATGGCATTTGTGCTTTCTTGCCGCGCCGCAGGCGTAATAATAGTGCTTCGCGGCGTTGGTCTTGGACGTGCCGGAGCAGCCTTGCATGGGCGTGCCGCACTCGCCGCAGTACAGCTTGCCTGTCAGCCAAAAGCGCGGGGCATTGTCAGGGTCAAGGCCATTTGCCCGCTGGCCGCCCTGCCGCTTGTTCAGAATCAGCCGCTTTTGCGCGGCTTCAAACAGTTCCGGCGTGATGATGGCGGGCATGCCGTCCGGCTTGACAATATCGCCATAATGGTATTCCCCGATATAGGCGCGGTTGTTCAGGATATGCGCGATGGAATTGACCGTGAACGGCTTGTCCCGTGCGGTTTTCAGCCCTATGCTGTTCAGTTCTCTGGCAATTTCCACCGTTGGCCTGCCGGCGGCATAGTCCTCGAAAATCTTTTGCACAAAGGGGGCCGTTTCCGGGTCAATGACATACCGCTTTCTGTCCTTGCCAAATTCCGGCGCAGGCTCTGCCTTATAGCCGAGAGTCTTGTGACCGTTGTAAAGGCAATTCTGCGCGTTGTAAATATGCCCGCGCTTGATATTCGTCCGCAACTGTCGTGAGTAGTATTCGGCCATGGATTCAAGCACCCCCTCCATCAAGGCGGTTTCCGGCGCGTCCCCGGAAATCGGCTCCGCGACATAGTAGATGGTACACCCGGCATCACGGATTATCTTCTTGGCGATAGCAAGGTCATAGCGGTCACGCCCCAGCCGGTCAGTTTTCCAGATGATGAGCGCGGCAGGGCGTATTTTGCTTACCTCGGACAGCATAAGTTGAAAGCCGGGGCGCTGGTCGGTGGTGCCGCTGATGGCGGCATCTTCGTACTCTTTGATGAGTTGCAGGCCGTGGCCGTCGGCATAGTTCTTGGCGGCTTCGCGCTGTTGCTCGATGGATGCGTCAGACTGTGCGTGGGACGAATAGCGGTAATAGGCTATCGCAAAATCGTTGTTGTTCTGTACAAATTTCTTTGCCATCTTTGCGCTCCTTTCTTCAAAATATGCGGGCCGGGAAGTGTTTCCCAAGGAGGGGCCTTGCCCCTCTTGATTACAATAAAGCGCAGGGGCGCGGGGCTGTCAAGGCCGCCGCAGGCGAGGCAGAGCCGATGCCTTGACGGTTTCGCGCCCCTGTGCTACAAATGCTTGCAATTCTAATTCTATCTACGGATATTGAAGTTGTCAGATTAGTTCAACAGTAAACATTTTTCTATTGCCCCACTCTGAGGCTAAAAACTCATTCAGTAATTGCCTTATATCCACGGCAGAATTATTTTGCAAAGCAAAAATGTAGCTTCTTTGTGTACCGCGATGAAAAGTTAGACCAATTAAGTCCGCCGCCGGTATTTTTGTTCTGAACAGTTCTTTGTATTTGTCCCATTGGATAGGTGTTCGTCTCCCTTTATGGCAGTAATACACCACATTTTGACCAGCATTATAATAATCTACTGCTTCTTCAAGAAAAACATACTTATTGTCCGTCGGCGATACAGACTGCCCTTCAAGACGTATTCCATTGTCGGGGTCAAGAAAAACCAAATCTGAACCGGCACAAAAGAAAAGTGCCTTTTGATGCCATTCTTTGCGGCGTCTCTTTCGCTCATCAGCAGGGACAGCATCTAAGGCCGGCAAGGGGTTTGTGTAATACTTTACATCTGGAATCAAATCAATTTCATTCATAACAAAAACGTCGCGGCGCTTTTTATCAACAACATATTTTTTAAGCAAATCATATAGCGCAGGGGAATATTTACGAAATCGTTCATCCGAAAGATACTTGACAAATTTTCCATCTGAACTGCCATCATCTTGCGTAAGATACCAGTTGACTGAAATGGAAAGCCCATGTTCCGCCAAGAATAAAAGCAGTCCGTATTTTCCATAATCTCCAATATCGCCGAAGTACTGATTTTTCATAAAAGATCCCCTATTTTTTCTCGTTGTTGAATCGACACAGTTTCAAGCAAGCAGTGCACAAATTCCCAATCCATCGTGTATTTTAATAATTATAGCATACTGTGTAACGAAATTCAAGGTGTCCCGCCAGCCCTGCAAGCGCGCCGATATGTTGCCGGAGATATACAAAATATCACACAAGGGATATTTGTATATCAAAGACCGAACCGCGCCCATCGGGCGCACTCTTGCGCGCTCATGGGCGGGAAAGGGTACAATCAAAAGCGCAAACCTGCCGGGGGCTGTGACAGAATGTTTAACAGCGCCCCGCAGGGGCGTCCGCGGAGGCGAAGCCTCCGTTTTTTATGCTCCGAGGCTTGTCCGAGGAGCAGTCAGGGCACCCTTGACCGACTTATCGGTCAAGGGCAAGCCCCCGGCAGGGGGCGCAGTAAGGGCCTCAAGGCTGCGCGAGCAGGCCGCAGAGGGGGCCCGCCGCAAGGCGGGACAGCGGCCCCGGCTATGCCGGGCACATACGCAGTATGTGTCGCCGCCCCTTATGCCCTTTTTTCCTTGCGGAAGTAGTTTTCTACTTATCGCCTCCGACAGCAGCTGTTTTGCGGCGTTTCGGCGGCTATACCGGGCTTCCGATTTTTCCCCACATTGGGCTGAAACAGCCTCAAAATGTGGGGAAAGTTTTCCCCAGTGGGGAAAATGAAGCCGTTTTGCCCGAAATAGCCGTGGTCATTTTTCCCCACTTTTTTGCCCTCGATGTGTCGCTGGGGAAAAATCGGGGAAACTCGTGGGACGCATTTTTCCCCACTGTGGGGAAAAATGTTTTACCGCCTGCGGTGAGTTTTTTCCGCGCCTGTATCTGTCCGGCAGGGGCCCCTCTTAGGGGGATAGCCGGACGCAAAAAAATAGGCCCAGAACGGCGAACCGTTCCGGGCTTCTTTCTCAGCGGCCATAAACCGCTGTGCGGTAGACAAGCGCGAACACGTTTTTGACAACTACCACGTCAAAAAGGTTCGCCACTTGTGACTTTGGTGGACCCGAAGGGATTTGAACCCTCGACCTCTCGGATGCGAACCGAACGCGCTCCCAGCTGCGCTACGGGCCCGTGAAAACAGCTTGTGTATTATATCAGTCTTTTCGCCGGTTGTAAAGGGGTTTTGGAAAAGTTTTTTATCCCCTGACCGAACCTTCCCCGGGGCGAAGAAAAGAATTGCATTATGGGGAAAAGCCTGATATAATAAACTAATTCTAGTATGCCAAGTTGGGAGGTGCGGCCTTTGTACCTGAAAGCGCTGGAAATACAGGGCTTCAAATCGTTCCCGGAAAAGACCGTCCTCACCTTTGCCGAGGACATTACCGCCATCGTCGGGCCAAACGGCTCCGGCAAATCCAACATCTCCGACGCCATCCGCTGGGTCATGGGGGAGCAGTCCACCAAGGCCCTCCGGGGCACCAAGATGGAGGACGTGATCTTTGACGGCACCGCCAAGCGCAAGGGCATGGGCTTTGCCGAGGTCTCCCTGGTGCTGGACAACACCAACCACCTCTTCGACCTGGAGGAGACGGAGGTCATGGTCACCCGGCGGTACTACCGCTCCGGGGAGAGCGAGTACTTCATCAACCGCCGCTCCGCCCGCCTCCGGGACATCAACGAGCTATTTATGGACACCGGCCTGGGCCGGGAGGGCTATTCCAACATCGGCCAGGGGAAGATCGACGAGATCTTGTCGGTGAAATCCGCCGACCGCCGGGAGGTCTTCGAGGAGGCCGCGGGCATCTCCCGCTTCCGCCACCGCAAGGAGGAGGCCGAGCGCAAGCTGGCCCGGACGGAGGAAAACCTGGTCCGTATCAAAGATAAGATCGACGAGTTGGAACTTCAGGTGGAGCCGCTGCGCAAGCAGTCGGAGAAGGCCAAGAAGTTCCTCATTCTCCGGGACGAGCTGCGGGGGCTGGAGATCTCCGTGTGGCTGGAACAGCTGGAGAAGATCCGGGTCAGCGGCATCAAGGTCCTGAACGACTACGAGGCCGCCATCCGGGATAAAGAGGTGGCCCAGGCGGAGTTGCAGGCGCTCTACCAGGCCGCCGAGGGCTTTGCCGCCGCCATCCGGGAGAAGGACCTGGAGACCGACCAGGTCCGCTTTGCCCTGTCCCAACAGGAGACGGACGTGAGCGAGCTGGAGAGCGCCATCGCCGTCATCAAAAACCAGATCCAAAACAACCAGGAGAACACCCAGCGCATCCAGTTGGAGCTGTCCCAGCAGGAGGGCCGGGCTGGCTCCATCACCGTCCAGATCGCCGAGGGTCAGGCCAAGGTCCAGGCCATTGACAAGGACATGGAGGCCCTGCGGGAGACGCTGAACCGCAAGGCCCAGGAGGCGGAGGAGGCCGGACGGGCCGCCGGCACCCTGGCCGACGAGCTGGAGGCCCTGCGGCAAAAGCAGACCGTGGAGACCGCCTCCGCCGCCGACGCCAAAGCGCTCCTCTCCGCCCTCACCGCCGCCGCCCAGGAACTCTTTGACCGGGAGGAGGCCGTGGGCAAGGAACTCATCGAGCAGAAAGAGCGCCTGGAACAGCTCACCGCCAACCGGGACGCGGTGGAAAAAGAGCTGCGGGAGGCCCAGGAGGACAAGGACTCCCTGGCCAACGTTATCTCCGGCTACACCTTGCGCCTGTCCGGCCGGGAGAAGAAAGCCCAGGAGGCCCAGGAGGCGTACCGGGGCTTGCAGATGGATCAGAACAACCTCCAATCCCGCATCCGTATGCTCGCCGAGATGGAAAAGCTCTACGAGGGCTATTCCAAGTCGGTGAAGCAGGTGATGGGTGAGGCGGAGCGGGGCGGACTTCACGGCATCCGCGGGCCGGTGGCCGGCCTCCTGCACGTGCCCGACGAGTACGCCGTGGCCATCGAGATCGCCCTGGGAAGCGCCATGCAAAACCTGGTGGTGGACAAGGAGGACGACGCCAAGCGCGCCATCGCCTACCTGAAGCGCCGGGACGGCGGCCGGTGTACCTTCCTGCCCCTCAGTTCCATCCGCGGCCGCAGCTTCCAGGACGGCGACGTGGTGGACGAGCCGGGCTTTATTGGCCTGGGCGACGAGCTTATCACCTTTGATAAAGAATACGCCACCGTCTTTTCCAGCCTCCTGGGCGGCATCGTCATCGCCCAGGACCTGGACCGGGCGGTGGAGATGGCCAAGCGGCACAACTACCGCTTCAAGATCGTCACCCTGGACGGTCAGGTGGTGAACCCCGGCGGCTCCATGACCGGCGGCTCGGTCTCCCGCAGCGCGGGCATTTTGAGCCGCGCCAACGAGCTGGAGCGCCTGCGCGCCCAGATGGGCGATCTGGAGGAAAAGCTTCGCCGGAGCGCCAAGGCCCTGGAGGACGCCAACCGGGAGCGCACCGCCGCGGCCTACGAGTTGGAGACCGCCCAGGCCCAGCAGCGGGAGCGGGAGAACGCCGTCCTCCAGCTCTCCGAGCGGCTGGAGAGCGCCCAGCGCACCCTCCAGGAGGCCCAGCAGCACCAGCAGACCCTCCAGGAGGAGCTGGACCGGGTTCGGGAGCGCAACGCCCAGACCCAGACGGACACCCAGCAGGCCAAGGACCGCATCGAGGCCCTGGAGGGTTCCGCCGCCGCCTTCCAGGCCCAGGCCGAGACCAAGGCCCAGGGCCAGACCCAGCTCCAGCAGACCCTGGCCGAGCTGAGCCGCCAGATGGCGGAAGGCAACGCCCAGCTCGCCTCCATGGAAGGGGAGAAGGCCGCCTCCGAGTCCGCCCTGGCCCAGCTGGAAGCCCTCCACCGGGACATCGCCGGGGACCGTGCCCAGCGCCTGCGCATGATCGAGGAGTTCGCGGAAAAGACCCGCGCCCATGAGCAGGAGATCCTGGAGAAGGAACAGCAGCTCCAGACCATCCGGGACGGCAGCCGGGACAAGCAGGAGCAGATCAAGCGCCTGGCCCAGGAAAAGCTGGCCCTGGAGGGCCGGCGCAACCAGGCTGACCGGGAGAGCCGGGACAAGGTCGGCCAGCTCCAGAGCATGGAGCGGCAGGTCTCCATCCTGGAGCAGAAGCGCCTTTCCTCCGCCATGGAGGAAAAGCAGATCCTGGACAAGCTGTGGGACAGCTACGAACTCTCCCACGAGGCCGCCAAGGCCCAGAGCCAGCCCATCGAGGATATGCGCGCGGCCCAGAAGCGCATCGGGGAGCTGAAGCGCTCCATCTCCGCCCTGGGCAACATCAACCTGGACTCCATCGACGAGTACCAGCGGGTGAACGAGCGCTACACCTATTTCACCGAGCAGCGGGACGACGTGACCAAGTCCAAGCGGGAGTTGGAGGAGATCATCAGCCAGATCACCGGGGAGATGGAGACCATCTTCGCCACCCAGTTCAAGCTCATCAGCGAGACCTTCTCCCAGACCTTCCTGGAGCTGTTCGGCGGCGGCAAGGCCACCCTGGAGCTGGAGGATCCGGACGACATCCTCAACTGCGGCATCGACATCAAGGCCCAGCCGCCGGGCAAGGCGCTGAAGACCATCACCCTCCTCTCCGGCGGGGAGCGGGCCTTTGTGGCCATCGCCCTCTACTTCGCCATCCTGAAGGTTCGCCCCACCCCCTTCTGCGTCATGGACGAGATCGAGGCCGCCCTGGACGACAACAATGTTGTGCGCTACGCCAACTATATGCGCTCTATGTCGGACAAGACCCAGTTCATCGTCATCACCCACCGCCGGGGCACCATGGAGGAGGCGGACGTCCTCTACGGCGTGACCATGCAGGAAAAGGGCGTGAGCCGCATCCTCACCATCAACCTGGGGGATGTGGAAAAGGAACTGCACCTGGAGGAGTTCACCTCCTGATCTCTTCGCGAAAGGAAGACTACCGTGGGCTTTTTTGAGAAGATCAAGGCGGGGCTGACCCGCACCAAGGAGAATATCGGCCGGTCCCTGGACAACCTCTTTGCCGGGGAGCTGACCGACGATTTCTACGACGAGCTGGAGGAGACCCTGATCCTCTCCGACATGGGGGTGGACACCGCTCTGGAGGTGGTGGACGAGCTGCGCGCCCAGGCCAAGGAGAACAAGATCAAGGACACCCAGGGTGCCCGTGAACTGCTGCGGGAGATCATCACGAAGATGCTCTCCGTGGGGAACCTGGAGTTGGATCTGGAGCGCAAGCCCGCCGTGGTGCTCTTCATCGGCGTCAACGGCGTGGGGAAGACCACCACCATCGGCAAGCTGGCCGCCCGGATGAAAGGGGAGGGCAAACGGGTGCTCCTGGCCGCCGCCGACACCTTCCGGGCCGCCGCCGCCGACCAGCTCACCATCTGGTCCCAGCGGGCGGAGGTGGAGATCGTCAAGCAGCACGAGGGCGCCGACCCCGCCTCGGTGGTCTACGACGCCCTGGCCGCCGCCCGGGCGCGGTCTTGCGACGTTGTGCTGGTGGACACCGCCGGGCGGCTCCACAACAAGCAAAATCTGATGAACGAGCTGGGCAAGATCAGCCGGATCGTGGATCGGGAGTGCCCTGACGCCAGCCGGGAGACCCTGCTGGTGCTGGACGCCACCACCGGTCAAAACGGCCTCATCCAAGCCCGCCAGTTCCAGGAGACCGCCGGCCTCACCGGCATCGTCCTCACCAAGCTGGACGGCACCGCCAAGGGGGGCATCGTCCTGGCCATCGCCCACGAGCTGGGGCTGCCGGTGAAGTATATCGGCGTGGGCGAAGGGGTGGACGACCTGATGCCCTTCGACCCGGCAGCCTTTGCCGAGGCATTTCTATAAAGGAGGCGAGCGCCGTGGCGCGCGTGGACGGAAGGGCCGACGACCAACTGCGGCCGGTGGAGATCATCACCAACTATCTGAAATTTGCCGAGGGCAGCGTCCTCATCACCTGCGGGGACACCCAGGTGCTCTGCGCCGCCTCCGTGGAGGAGGGCGCCCCGCCCCACGTGCCGGAGGGGGAGGGCTGGGTCACGGCGGAGTACTCCATGCTCCCTCGGGCCAACCGCTCCCGGAGCCGCCGGGATGTGTCCAAGCTGAAGCTGTCGCCCCGGAGCGCGGAGATCCAGCGGCTGGTTGGCCGTTCTCTCCGGGCCTGCGTGGATCGGGCGAAGCTGGGAGAGCGGACCATCACGGTGGACTGCGACGTGATCCAGGGCGACGGCGGTACCCGCACCGCCAGCGTCACCGGCGGCTTTGTGGCCCTGGCCCTGGCCTGCCAAAAGCTGGTGGAGGACGGCGTCTTGCCGGAAAGTCCCCTGGTGGGCCAGGTGGCCGCCGTGTCCGCCGGGATCGTGGACGACCGGCCCCTGCTGGATCTCTGTTATAAGGAGGACAGCGCCGCCCAGGTGGACTTCAACTGCGTCATGACCGGGGACGGCCAACTGGTGGAGGTCCAGGGCACCGGGGAGGGGAGAGCCTTCACCCTCCAGGAGCAGCAAGCCCTGCTGGGCCTGTGCGCCCAGGGCATCCGGGAGCTGCAACGCCTGCAAAACGAGGCGCTTGGAAAGTAAGGAGAGAGACAGGGTGAAATTTGTCTTAGCCAGTAAAAATCCCCACAAGCTGGTGGAACTCCAGCGCATTTTGGGGGATATGAAGGTAGAGGTCGTGCTGGAGTCCGACGTGGGCGCGGACGTGGACGTGGAGGAGACGGGGGAGACCTTTGAGGAGAACTCCCTCCTGAAAGCCCGCGCGGTGATGGAGGCCACCGGCCTTCCCGCCGTGGCCGACGACTCCGGCCTGTGCGTCGCCGCCCTCAACGGCGCGCCGGGGGTGTACTCCGCCCGCTACGGCGGGGAGGGGCTGAGCGACCAGGACCGTTACCGTCTGGTGCTGGACTCTCTCAAGGGCCAACTGGATCGGAGCGCCACCTTTGTCTCGGTGGTCACCGCCTGTTTCCCAAACGGGGACGTGCTGGTGGCGAGAGGGGAGTGCCCCGGCACCATCGCCTACGCCCCCCAGGGGGAGAACGGCTTTGGCTACGACCCGGTGTTCTTCGTCCCGGCTCTGCGCAAGACCTTTGCCCAGATGACGGCGGAGGAGAAAAACGCCGTCTCCCACCGGGGGAAGGCGCTGGAGAAGTTCAAGACGGAATTGGAGGGATATCTGCGTGGACTTGACCAGTAAACAGCGCGCCCAGCTGCGGGGCTTGGCCAACGGCATCGACACCATCGTCCACGTGGGCAAGGACGGCATCGGGGACAACCTGATCGCCCAGGCTGACGACGCTCTGGAAGCCCGGGAACTCATCAAGGGCAGGGTGCTGGAAAACACCCTCCTGTCCGCCCGGGAGGCCGCCGAGGCCCTGGCCAAGGCCACCCGGTCTGAGGTGGTCCAGGTCATCGGAACAAAATTCGTCCTCTACCGTCCAAGCCACAAAAAGGATAAGAAAGATAAGATCGTCCTGGTAAAGCCCGCCAAGCGGGTATAGGGGCAGTCAGGGGGAATGCTATGAAAATCGGCGTTTACGGCGGCACCTTCGACCCGCCCCACCTGGGGCACATGGCCGCCGCCGCCCAAATTCGGGAGAAACTGGGGCTGGACAGGCTTATCCTGATCCCCGCCAAGCAGCCGCCCCACAAGGCGCTGGATCAGAACTCCGCCCCGCCGGAGGCACGGCTGCGCATGACCGAGCTGATGGCCGAGGGCATCCAGCCCTCCGGCGGCGTGACGGTGGACGGTATGGAGCTGGCCCGGACGGGCGCCAGCTACACGGCGGACACCATGGATGCCTTAGCCGCCCGCTACCCGGACGACGAGCTGTGGCTGGTGATGGGCAGCGATATGTTCCTGTCCTTCCACACCTGGTATGACCCCCAGCGCATCTGCGCCGCCGCCGGGATCTGCGGCTTTACCCGCTCCCCCCAGGAGGAGCTGGAACCCCTGGAGCGCCAGGCCGAGCGCCTGCGCCAGACCTTCGGCGCCAGGGCGGAGGCGGTGGTGTTGCCCCAGGTGCTGGAGGTCTCCTCCAGCGAGGTCCGAAGCCTTTTGGCGGAGGGGAAGTTGGATGACGCGTCCGGGCTGCTGTGGTGCCAGGTGTACGGCTACCTTCTCCGGGAGGGGCTGTACGGCACCCACGCGGACCTGAAGCATCTGCCGGACGACCAACTCCGGGCGGTGTCCTACTCCATGATGCGCGCCAAGCGCATCCCCCACGTCCAGGGGACGGAGGAGGAGGCGGAGCGCCTGGCCCGGCGCTGGGGCGGAAACGTGGACTACGCCCGGCGGGCGGCCATCCTCCACGACTGCACCAAGTACTACACCGTGGAAGAGCACTTCGCCGTCTGTGACCGCTACGGCGTGACTCTGGACGAGCTGGAGCGCCACGGGGAAAAGCTCCTCCACGCCAAGACCGGCGCGGCCCTGGCCGAGCACGTCTTCGGCGAACCCCCGGAGGTGCGGGACGCCATCTGCTACCACACCACCGGCAAGGGGGATATGACCCTGCTGGAGAAGATCCTGTACATCGCGGACTATATGGAACCCCATCGGGCCTTTCCCGGCGTGGAGCGCCTGCGGGAGCTGGCGTACACCGATCTGGACGCCGCGGTGGCCCTGGGGTGCGAGATGTCCATCGCGGAGATGGATGAAAAAGGCCGGGTGGTCCACCCCAACACCCGGGAGGCCCTGAATTCTCTACGCCACGGAAAGGAATGGGAGCATGTTTAAAAAGAGAAGGGGCGGCTCACGCCTGGATGCCTCAAGCCCCAATACCAAAGGAAAGAAGAAAAAGGGCGGAATGCCCCGCTGGGCGAAGATCCTCATCGCCGTGCTGGTGGCCCTGGTCGCCGTCGCCGCGGTGGCCTTTGCCGTCTACAAGAGCTGGGCTGTGCTGCCGGATATCGATCTCCCCGCCGTGTCCCAGACCCCAAGCCCGGAGACCGGCGAGCTGCCCTCTCAGCACCCCATGGCCAACACCTCCCGCAAGAGCGGGTTTTACACCTTCCTGGTGACGGGGCGTGACACCGGCGGCGGCGGGAATACCGACACCATGATGCTGGTGGCCTACGACATTCCAAACCAAAAGCTCTCCGTGATGAGTCTTCCCCGGGACACCATGGTGGACGCCCACTACGGCGGCTCCAACCGCAAGCTCAACGGCGTTTGGAACCTGAGCCTCTACTACGCCAAGAAGGGCGAGAAAAAAGAGGGGATCGAGTATCTGAAGGAAGCCATCGGGGAGATGATCGGCTTTGTGCCCGACTTCTACGTGGTGGTCAACTGGCAGGCCTTTGGCCGGCTGGTGGACGCCATCGGCGGGGTGGAGTTCGAAGTTCCCTTTAACATGGTCTATCAAGATCCCACCCAGGACCTCTATATCAACGTGGCCAAGGGCAAGCGGGTCCTCTCCGGCGAGGAGGCCATGGGCGTGGTGCGCTGGCGGCACAACAACTCCATGTCCCAGGGCTACGCCACCGGCGACCTGGGCCGCATCGAGACCCAGCAGGCGCTGATGAAGGAAGTGGTCCGGAAACTCCTGAGGATCCAGAATGTGACCAAGATCTCCGAGTTTGCCTCCATCTTTGTGGACGAGGTGCAGACCGACCTGACCGTGGGCAATCTGGCCGCCTTCGCGGAGCGTGCCATCTTCGGCGGGCTGAAGATGGACAACGTGACCTTCACCACCATGCCCAACGTTCCCGTCACCGTGAAGGGCGCCTCCTATGTGGAGGCCAACCCGGAGGAGCTGCTGGGCTTGCTCAACGACGGCTTCAACCCCTACAAGAAAGACCTGACCATGAACGCGCTGCATATCCTGCAATATAAGTCCTCCACCGGTTACTATATCTACACCGGGGACGCCAACAGCACCGGCAAGGCGCCCACCTACACCGACCCCCAGGCCGGCGGGGTGACGACCTCCCAGACCCATACCCCGAAGCCCACGAAGACGCCCACGCCCGCGCCCTCCGCCGATACGGCCCACCGGGAGGAGCAGCCCTCCGCCGACACGGCCGACCGGGAGGAGACGCCGGCCACCACCGCGCCGGAGGAGACACCTTCCACGGCGCCCGCGGAGGAACAGCCCTCCGCCGGGATGGCCGACCAGGAGGAGACGCCGGCCACCGCCGCGCCGGAGGAGGCGCCTCCCACGGCTCCCGCGGAGGAGCCGTCCGCCGCTGCCCCTGACAATGAGATCCCCGCCGGGATCCCCATGGACTGACTGGTTTTACCGATGAGGAAAGGAGCGATCCTATGACGCCAAAGGAACTGGCTCTGGCCGCCGCCAAGGCGCTGGACAGCAAGAAGGCCGACGATCTCACCGTGCTGGAGACCACCGACGTGACCACCCTGGCCGACTACTTTGTTATCTGCACCGCCACCTCCTCCACACAGGTCAAGGCCTTGTGCGACCTGTGCGAGGAGACCCTGAAGAAGCTGGGGGAGGCGCCCCACCACATCGAGGGCCACCGGGGCGGGGTGTGGGTGCTGCTGGACTACTCCAGCGTAGTCATCCACATCTTCATGCCCGAGGCCCGGGAGTTCTACAACCTGGAGCGGCTGTGGAACGACGCCGTGGCCCTGGACCTGTCCGATGTCCTGAAGCCCTGAGGCGCACCCCTTGCACTTTTGCGCGTCCTTCGCTATAATTATCCCTGCGCCCGGCCTCTTGGCCGGGGAAACGCCAATGGAAGAAGTGTGAAAAGATGAAATACGATCCCAGCGCGATCGAGAAAAAATGGCAGAAGCGGTGGCTGGAGGAAAAGACCTTCGCCGCCTCCACCGGGAGCGACAAGCCCAAGTTCTACGCCCTGGTGGAGTTCCCCTATCCCTCCGGCCAGGGCCTCCACGTGGGCCACGCCCGGCCCTACACCGCCATGGACGTGGTGGCCCGGAAAAAGCGCATGGAGGGGAAGAACGTCCTGTTCCCCATCGGGTACGACGCCTTTGGCCTGCCCACGGAGAACTACGCCATCAAGAACCACATCCACCCCGCCAAGGTCACCCACGACAACATCGCCAACTTCACCAATCAGCTCCAGATGCTGGGCTACTCCTTTGACTGGGACCGGGTGGTGAACACCACCGACCCGGACTACTACAAGTGGACCCAGTGGATCTTTCTCCAGCTCTACAAGCACGGCCTGGCCTATAAGACCACCATGCCGGTGAACTGGTGTACCTCCTGCAAGTGCGTCCTGGCCAACGAGGAGGTGGTGGAGGGCGTCTGCGAGCGCTGCGGCAGCCCGGTCATACGCAAGGAAAAGAGCCAGTGGATGCTCAAGATCACCGAGTACGCCCAGCGGCTCATCGACGACCTGGACGAGCTGGACTACATCGACCGGGTGAAGATCCAGCAGAAGAACTGGATCGGCCGCTCCACCGGCGCGGAGGTGGATTTCCCCGTCACCACCGGGGACTCCCTCACCGTCTTCACCACCCGATGCGACACCCTCTTTGGGGCCACCTACATGGTCGTCTCCCCGGAGCACAAGCTGCTGGAGAAGTGGAAGGATCAGATCGCCAACTGGGACGAGGTGACCGCCTACCAGGCGGAGGCCGCCCGCAAAAGCGACTTTGAGCGCACCGAACTCACCGCCGACAAGGAGAAGACCGGCGTGGAACTCCAGGGCGTCCGGGCCATCAACCCCGTGAACGGCAAGGAGATCCCCATCTTTATCTCCGACTACGTCCTGGCCTCCTACGGCACCGGCGCCATCATGGCCGTTCCCGCCCACGACACCAGGGACTGGGCCTTTGCCAAAAAGTTCGGCTGTGAGATCATCGAGGTGGTCTCCGGCGGGGAGGACGTGCAGAAGGAGGCGTTCACCGCCAAGGACGACACGGGCATTCTGGTCAATTCCGAGTTTTTGAACGGCCTGACCGTCAAAGAGGCCATTCCCGCCATGACCAAGTGGCTGGAGGAGAAGGGCATCGGCCGGGAGAAGGTGAACTACAAGCTCCGGGACTGGGTCTTCTCCCGCCAGCGGTACTGGGGCGAACCCATCCCCATGGTCTACTGCGAAAAGTGCGGCTGGCAGCCCATCTCCGAGGATCAGCTCCCCCTGGTGCTGCCCGAGGTGGAGAGCTACGAACCCACCGACGACGGCGAGAGTCCCCTGAGCAAGATGACCGACTGGGTCACCACCACCTGTCCCCACTGCGGCGGCCCTGCCCGTCGGGAAACGGACACCATGCCCCAGTGGGCCGGCTCCAGCTGGTACTTCCTGCGGTATATGGACCCCGACAACCACGACGCCCTGGCCTCCAAGGAGGCGCTGGAGTACTGGTCTCCCGTGGACTGGTACAACGGCGGCATGGAGCACACCACCCTCCACCTGCTCTACTCCCGCTTCTGGCACAAGTTCCTCTACGACATCGGCGTGGTGCCCACCAAGGAACCCTACGCCAAGCGCACCAGCCACGGCATGATCCTGGGCGAGGGCGGGGAGAAGATGTCCAAGTCCCGGGGCAACGTCATCAACCCCAACGACGTGATTGCCCAGTACGGCGCGGACACCATGCGCACCTATATCATGTTCATCGGCGACTTTGAAAAGGCCGCCGCCTGGAGCGACAACGCCGTGAAGGGCTGCCGCCGCTTCCTGGACCGGGTGTGGAACCTGGCCGACCAGCTCACGGACAGCTCCGACTACACCCCCGCCAACGAGAGCGCCATCCACAAGGCCATCAAGAAGGTCTCCGACGACATCGAGGCGCTGAAGTTCAACACCGCCATCGCCACTCTCATGGCCCTGGTGAACGACTTCTACGCCAACGGCTGTTCCAAGGGGGATATGCGGACCCTTCTGCTCCTGCTCTCTCCCTTCGCCCCCCACATGGCCGAGGAGCTGTGGGAGAGCCTGGGCTTCAACTCTGACGGCATGGCCTGCCAGCAGGCCTGGCCCGTCTATGACGAGAGCAAGACGGTGGCCAGCGAGGTCACCCTGGCCGTCCAGGTGGGCGGCAAGCTGAAGACCACCATCCAGGTCCCGGTGGACAGCGAGCAGGAGGCCGTCCTGGCCGCCGCCCTGGCCGACCCCAAGGTGGCGAAGCTGGCGGACGGGATGGAGCTTGTGAAGACCATTTTGGTGAAAAACAAGCTGGTGAACCTGATTTTCAAGCCCAAAGCGTAACATATCCGGGCTGTAAATTTGCCCTCTTGACAAGGGGAGGGCGCTCGGGTATAATGGTCTGAGTAAAGCCATCGTTATGGCCCTTTTGCGGCGATTTTCGCCGTGTCGGAGGGAGGGGAAATCAAATGTCGGAAGTCCGCGTCAAGGAGGGCGAGTCCCTGGAGAACGCCCTGAAGCGGTTTAAGCGCAGCTGCGCCAAGTCTGGTGTGCTGGCTGAGGTTCGTAAGCGTGAGCACTACGAAAGTCCCAGCGTCAAGCGCCGCAAGAAGAGCGAAGCCGCCCGTAAAAATCGTAAAAAGTTCTATTGACGAGCAAAAACCCCGGCCAGAGTTCTGGCCGGGGTTTTTTACGCGCCGGAGGTGAACAGCTCCCGCAGAAATTCCTCCCGGCCGGGGTCGGGGAGAAAGCCCGTCCGAATGCCCAGGGCGGCGGCTATATAGAGCTTTTTCGCCATGGAGGACGGGTCGTCAAAGAGGGTGAAGTGGGCGCTCTGGCCGGTGTGCATATAGGTGAAATAGTGGGCGCACAGTTCGTCGGAGAAGTAGACCGCCGGGGCGCGGCGGTGCAGAAGCTGGTCCAGCTCCTCCCAACTCAGCGGCCGGCCCTCCCCACGGGAGGCGGGCAGCGTGAAATCCTCCGCCGCCCAGCTAAGGCCCAGGGCGACCCGCTCCGCCCCGTAGGTCTGAACCGCCTGAGCCAGGCGCTGGCGCAGAGAGCCGCCGGAGAGGGCGGTGGGGATGACCACCTTGACCGCTGGGGCGGGCAGGGCGTAGCGCTCCGGGACGTAGAGGCTCCAGCGGCGCCGCAGGAAGATGGGCGCCAGGTGTTCCACCGCCCGGCGCAGCACCGGAACCACCGGCCCCTCAAAGTCGAAAAACGCCCCCTGAAAGCCCCGGGCGGCGCACTCCCGGATCACTTCCTGACAAAAAATCTCCGGGTTTCCCGGCCCATCGCACCCCTGCTGATCCGCCACCAAAACGCCGCCCCGGATGGCCACCGGCCCCTGGGTGCGAAAGAGGTGCGGCCCGGCGCTCACCCGATAGGCCAGGTGCGCGGCGGGCAGGCCGTATTGGCGGGCTTTGCCGCTCTGCTGGGGCGTGGTCATGAGATAGATGGCAAAGCCGGCGGGCAGTTCCACTGGTGTTTCCCCCTTGTTTGACGAAAAAAACGGTGGTATACTCTATGTGACGTTCCGCCTGTTTAGAAGGGAGGGAGAGGATGTTTTCTCTGTTGCCGTGGCGGCAAGCGAAGTCGATCTATGAGCTGACCGGCGAGAGCTTGGCGCGCCAGGGGGTGCGCCTGCTCCTGGCCGATTTGGACAACACCCTCTGTACATACTCCGCCAAGGAGCCGGATCAGGCGCTCCGGGACTGGCTGGCCGATTTACAGGGCCATGGGGTGACCTTGTTCCTCCTCTCCAACTCCCGCAAGCCCCGGCGGGCGGCCCACTTCGCCCAGGCGCTGGACATCCCCTACCTGGGCCACGCCGGAAAGCCCAAGGTGGGCGGGTTCCGAAAAGCCCTGGCCTCCCAGGGGGTGGACGCCTCCGCCTGCGCCATGGTGGGCGATCAGGTCTTTACCGACACCCTGGGCGCCAACCGGGCGGGGGTGCGATCCATCCTGGTGGAACCCATCTCCCTGGCGGGCAATCCGGGGCGGTATCTGCGCTACTGGGCGGAACTGCCCATGCGCTTTTTGAGCCGAAACCGGCGCTGGGACAGGGAAGGGGGCAGGTGAGCCGATGGCGGCAAAATTTGGCCCGGCGGGGAACGCCGACTCCTTTTCCGAGACCCACAAGTCCTCCCTGGAAGCCCCCCAATGGCTCCGGGAGATGGGCCTGGACTGCTACGAATACCAGTGCGGCCAGGGCGTCCGCATCCGCAAGGACACCGCCCTGGCCCTGGGGGAGCGGGCGCAAGAGGCCGGCATCAGCCTCTCCCTCCACGCCCCGTATTTTATCAATCTCGCCAACCCCGACCCGGAGAGCGTGAAGAAAAACATCGGCTACGTCCTGGCCGCCTGCGCGGCGGCGGATCAGATGGGGGCTGCCCGCGTGGTGGTCCACAGCGGCGCCCTCATGGGCCGCCCCCGCCGGGAGGCGCTGGAAATCGCCAAGGGCGGCCTCCGGGCGGTGCTGAACGCCGTGGACGACGCCGGGCTGGGGCACGTCTCCCTGTGCCCGGAGACCATGGGGAAGATCAATCAGTTGGGAGACCTGGACGAGGTGCTGGAGCTGTGCGGGCTGGATCAGCGCCTGATCCCCTGCGTGGACTTCGGCCACCTCTACGCCCGCAGCCTGGGCGCGGAGGACGGCGCGGAGGCGTACACGCGGATGCTGAACCGCATGGAGGAGTGCCTGGGCGCCCAGCGCGCCAGCGCCTTCCACAGCCACTTTTCCCGCATCGAGTTCACCCCCAAGGGCGGGGAGAAGTGCCACCGCACCTTCGCCGACCACGGCGGCTTTGGCCCTGACCCGGCGCCGCTGATGGCCCTGGTGGCCAAGCGTGGCTGGAGTCCGACTTTTATCTGCGAGAGCGCCGGCACCCAGGCGGAGGACGCCCTGACCATGAAACAGCTCTATCGCGGGGAGAGGAGTGGGGAGACATGAACCGTTTTTCGACCATCGCCGCCCAGTTGGAGCGGTACGGCCTGGACGCCATGATGGTCACCTCCCAGCCGGGGGAGTTCTACGCCGCCGGATTTTACGGGGAGGGGATCGTCCTGGTGGCGCCGGGCGGGACGCGCTACATCACCGACTCCCGCTACCTGGAGGCCGCCCAGGCCACGGTGACCGACGCCGAGATCCTGGCGGTGGGCCAGGGCAGAAGCTGTTCCGACCTCATCAACGAATTTCTGGACCACCGGAAGATCAATACCCTGGGGGTGGAGGAGGACTACCTGTCCCTTGCCGCCTACCGGCGCTACAAGAGCGCCCTCCACGCCTCCCTGATCCCGGCGGGGCGGCTGCTGCTGGATCTCCGCGCCGCCAAGGACAGCGGGGAGATCCACTGCATGGTAAAGGCCCAGCGGATCGCGGAGCGGGCCTTTGAGGAAATGCTGCATTTTCTCCGCCCCGGCGTGACGGAACGGGAGGCGGCGGCCAAGCTGACCTACGACATGCTTCGCTTTGGCGCGACCAAGAACTCCTTTGACCCCATCGTGGTCTCCGGCCCCAACGGGAGCCTGCCCCACGGCGTTCCCGGCGACCGGGCCATCCGGGCGGGGGAGTTTGTCACCATGGACTTCGGCTGTGTCTGGGGAGGCTACTGCTCGGATATGACCCGCACCGTGGCGGTGGGGCAGCCCAGCGAGGAGATGGTCCGGGTCTACAACATCGTCCTGGAGGCCCAGCGGGCGGGCATCGCCGCCTCCAAGGCCGGAGTGCCGGGCCGGGATATCGACGCCGCCGCCCGGCAGGTCATCCGGGCGGCGGGCTACGGGGACTACTTTGGCCACAGCTACGGCCACAGCCTGGGCCTGGAGATCCACGAGCGGCCCAACGCCGCCCCCCGGGACGAGACGCCCATGCCCGCAGGCGCGGTGGTGTCCGCGGAGCCGGGGATCTACCTGCCCGGACGGTTCGGCGTGCGCATCGAGGACGTGGTCATCATGGAGGAGGACGGCTGTCGGGACATCACCCAGGCGCCCAAGGAGCTGATCGTCCTCTGACGTCTCCTATTTCATCAAAACGGTCAACAGAGGCTGCCACAGCCGCCAAAACCCCGTCAAGCGTTTTCCCGCCCCGGCCGGGCAGGGGAGGATTTTCAGAATTGGAAAACAAATCCTTGCAATTTTCGTCCGCATCGGTTAGAATAGGGAAGAGGAATATGACCCATATCCCAGTCAAGACATAGTTTGGAGGAGAGACCAATGATTTCTGCCAGTGATTTTCGGAACGGTGTGACCTTTGAGATGGACGGTCAGGTCATGCAGGTGGTGGAATTCCAGCACGTGAAGCCGGGCAAGGGCGCCGCCTTTGTGCGCACCAAGATGAAGAACGTCATCACCGGCGCCGTCACCGAGACCTCGTTCAACCCCACCGCCAAGTTCGAGAGCGCCTTTGTGGAGCGCAAGGACATGGAGTACAGCTACAACGACGGCGACCTCTACTACTTCATGGACCCCGAGACCTACGATCTCGTTCCCATCGGCAAGGACACCCTGGGCGACAACTTCCGCTTCGTCAAGGAGAACATGGTCTGCAAGATCAACTCCTACAAGGGCAAGATCTTCCTGGTGGAGCCTCCCACCTTCGTGGAGTTGGAGGTCACCGACACCGAGCCCGGCTTCGCCGGCAACACCGCCACCAACGTGACCAAGCCCGCCACGCTGGAGACCGGCGCGGAAATCAAGGTTCCCCTGTTCATCAGCGCCGGGGATAAGATCCGCATCGACACCCGCACCGGGGAATACCTGGAGCGCTGCAAGGGTTGACCACACACAACCGTTTGGGGAAAGGAGCTTTGCTATGACCATCACGGAAAAGGTCGCGTATCTCAAGGGCCTGGCTGAGGGCCTTGCCATCGACACCGAGAAGTCCAAGGAGGGCAAGCTTCTCCACGCCATGCTGGACGTGCTGGAGGACATTGGCCTGTCCATCGAGGATCTGGAGGCCACCACCGATGAACTCTCTGAGGAAGTGGACGCCATCTCCGACGACCTGACCGACGTGGAGGACGACCTCTACGGCGACGAGGAGGACTATGACGAGTCTTTCCCGGTGGAGTGCCCCAATTGCGGGGAGCTTTTGGAGATCGACGCGGAAGCCCTGGACGAGGGTGTGATCCAGTGTCCCTCCTGTGAGCAGAAGTTCGCCCTGGATCTCTTTGACGAGGACGAGTGCGACTGCGACGACTGCTGCGGCCACGACCACCACGGCCCCCACGACCACGAGGAGCCGGAGGAACTGCCCCCCGAGCCGCCCAAGAAGCCCCTCAAGCGGCCCGGAAAGAAGGATCCGAAGAAGGACTGAGATACCCGCCCAGCGGCGCCGTCCCCCAGGGGGCGGCGCCGCTTTTTCGCGTCTGGGGCGAAAAAGTTTTTCTTACCCCCTATGCAAACGCGGCAAAATAAGGTAGAATAGTCTTGACATATTTCCATCCCCTGGAATGGGGAGATGTGAGCAATACGATCAGGGAGGGATCGGAGATGAGCGAGGCAAAGTATCGGCGCATCCTGCTAAAAATCAGCGGGGAGGCTCTGGCGGGCAACGCTGGCCGCGGGCTGGACTTTGACGTGATCGGACAGGTCAGCGACGTGATCAAAAAGTGCCTGCGCGCAGGCGTCCAGGTGGGCGTGGTGATCGGCGCGGGCAACTTCTGGCGGGGCGTGAAGGACGGCGACGGCAAGATCGAGCGCACCCGCGCCGACCACATGGGTATGCTGGCCACGGTGCTCAACTGCCTGGCTATGGCCGACGTGATGGAGCAAAAGGGCATCCCCGTCCGGGTGCAGACCGCCCTGGAGATGAAGGCGGTGGCCGAGCCGTACATCCGCTCCCGTGCCATCCGGCACCTGGAGAAGGGGAGGGTGGTCATCTTCGGCTGCGGCACGGGCAACCCCTTCTTCTCCACCGACACCGCCGCCGTACTGCGGGCGGCGGAGATCGAGGCGGACGCCATTCTGCTTGCCAAGAACATCGACGGGGTCTACTCCGCCGACCCCCGGCAGGATCCCAGCGCGGTGAAGTACGACAACATCACCTACGACCAGGTCCTGGCCCAGCACCTCCAGGTCATGGACTCCACCGC
>CANRLZ010000021.1 GCA_947631595.1 uncultured Oscillospiraceae bacterium | reverse complement strand
CGGGCGGGAGAAACGGGGCTGACAGTAGCAGCCCCTTCTTTTTCTTTTGGCATCCAAAACCGTTTTCTTTTTCTTCGCAAAGAAAAAGAAAATGGGTTTGGCCCCCGCGCCGGGAGGCGCGCCCTTTGCCCGGTGCGGGCAAGAACTCGCCCCGCCCCGGAGGTGCGGCGCTGCGCGACGTGGGCCATAAAACTTTCCCCGCCTCCCTTGTCCAGCGGGGAGAAATATGGTAGAATTGTTAAAAACCGAGACGAGGGGAGGGAGAGGCGTGCGGCACCTGATCGACTTTGGGGATATGACCCGGGAGGAGTGGGACGCCCTCTCCGCCCGAACCGGGGCAATTTTGGATAGGCCGGAGGACTTTTTGGAGGTCTGCCGGGGCAAGGTGTGCGCCAGCCTCTTTTACGAACCCTCCACCCGCACCAACTTCTCCTTCCAGACCGCCATGCTCCGCCTGGGCGGCACCGTCTTCGGCTTCGCCGACCCCAAAAGCTCCTCCATGGCCAAGGGGGAGAGCCTGAAGGACACCGTCAAGATGGTGTCCAGCTACGCCGACGTGATCGTCATGCGCACCCCCTGGGAGGGGGCGGCCAAGGCCGCCTCCCTCTACTCCCACGTCCCGGTCATCAACGCCGGGGACGGCGGGCACATGCACCCCACCCAGACCATCGCCGACCTCACCACCATGGAGCGCCTCCGGGGCGGCGTGGACGGTCTCACCATCGGCGTGTGCGGCGACCTGAAAAACGGCCGCACCGTCCACTCCCTCATCAAGGCCATGGAGAAATTCCGCGGCGTTCGCTTCTACCTCATCTCCCCCCGGGAGCTGGCCCTGCCGGAGTACATGAAGGCGTTTCTGCGCCAGCAGAGGATCCCCCACCTGGAGGTCACCGGCCTGGAGGCGGTAATCCCCCAGCTGGACGTGCTGTATATGACCCGCATCCAGCGGGAGCGCTTCGTGGACCCGCTGGAGTACGAGCGGTGCCGGGGGGTCTATATCCTCACCAGGGACAAGCTCCGCCGGGCGAAGGAGAATTTGCTGGTCATGCACCCCCTGCCCAGGGTGGACGAGATCCACGTGGATGTGGACGACGACCCCCGGGCGGTCTACTTCCAGCAGGCTCGCTACGGGATGTTCGCCCGGATGGCGCTGCTCTCCGACCTGGCAAACCAGCCCCGGTGGGACAGGACCGAGCCGGTGGAGATCGGCAGCGCGCCGGTGTGCCACAACCCCAACTGCATCACCCAGACCGAGTGGTATCTGCCCCCTCTGACCCGGAGATTGGAGGGAAAGACCTGCTGCGCCTTCTGCGATAAGGAGCTGACGTGAGCGCTCCAGGGGCGCGGGGCAGGGCGCTTTTCTGCGCCTTTTCCGCCGCGGTGTTCGCGGCGATCTATCTGCTGCCACAGGCCGCATGGCCCTGGCTGGGCGTCGGCGCGCTGACCCTGGCTGGGCCTTTTCTATGGGCAAAGCGCCGGGCCGCGGCCCTGGTCTGCCTGGGCGCCGCGGCGGGGCTGCTCTGGTGCGGCGCCTACCGGGCGGTCTTCTTTGCCCCCGCCCAGGCCCTGGACGGGCGACAGACCACCGTGACCTTCTACCTCTCTGAGCGCGCCGAGGAAAACAGCTACGGCGCCGGCGCCACCGGCTGGGTGGCCCAGCCGGGCTATGCCCCCGTCCAGGCCACGCTCTACGGCGACGGGACGCTGCTGGACCTGGGGCCGGGGGACAAGGTGACCGCCCTGGCCAACTGCACCCAGACCGCCCTGCGCCCGGAGAGCCGCTTTACCGCCCGCGCCACACGGGGGATCTTCCTCCGGCTGATGGCGGTGGGGCCGGTGGAGGTGGAGCGCGCGGACGGCGTCCCCTGGTGGTGCCTGCCCCGGTGGTGGGGCGACCGGCTGGGCCGGAGCATCCAAAAGGCCGTGGGCGGCGACGTCTCCGGCCTGCTGCGGGCGATGGTCACCGGTGACCGGACGGGGATGGCGAACAGCGACCAGACCGCCCTGAAGCGGGCCGGCGTCTCCCACCTCATCGCGGTGAGCGGCCTGCACGTGAGTTTCCTGGTGTCGCTCATCACCTTTTTCACCGGCTATGACCCCAGGCGCCGGGCCTTTCTGGGCATCCCGGTGATCCTCTTCTTCACCCTGGCGGTGGGCGGTTCGCCGTCGGTGGCGCGGGCGTGCTGCTTCCAGCTCGCCCTGCTCATCGCCCAGCTCCTGGGCCGGGAGGCGGAGCAGTGGACGACGCTGTGGGGCACCCTGGCGCTCCTCTTGCTGCTCGACCCCTTCTCCGCGGCCAACGTGAGCTTGCAGCTCTCCTTTGCCGCCGTGGCGGGGATGGCGCTCATGACCCCCAGGGTCTACGTCGCCCTGAGCCGCTTCCGGGTGGCGGAGACTGTCCGGGGCAGCCGGGCGGTCAACGGGGCGCTGCGCTTTGTGAGCCGGCTGCTGGCCACCACCGTGGGCGCGACCCTCTTCACCCTCCCCCTGTGCGCCTGGTATTTCCAGAGCGTCTCCCTGGCCACGCCGCTCACCAACCTCCTGGCCCTGCCCGTGGCCGGGCTGCTCTTCGCCGGCGGGCTGCTGGTGGGGCTTGTGGGGCTGGTCTTGCCCGGCCCGGCGGCGGCGCTGGGCTGGGTGCTGAGCTGGCCGGCGCGGTATACCCTGTGGGTGGCCCGGCGGATCTCCGCCCTGCCGTACAGCAGCCTGCCCCTGGACCAGTTCAACTACGCCGTGGCCCTGGCGGCGGCCTACGCCCTGCTCCTGGCCGCCGTGCTGCCGCCCCGCCGGCGGCGGTGGGTACTGGTGAGCTGCGCGGCCGGACTGGTGGCGGGGAGCATCCTCCTCACCCGCTGGGAGGCCGATACCGCCGCGGCCACCGTGGCGGTGCTGGACGTGGGCCAGGGACAGAGCGTGGCCTTTGTCTCCGGGGGTCAGACCGCCCTGGTGGACTGCGGCGGCGACAGCTTCACCGATCCCGGCGACGTGTGCGCCGACTATCTCAACGCCCTGGGCCGGACCCGGCTGGACACCCTGATCCTCACCCACTACGACGACGACCACGTGAACGGCCTGCCCGCCCTCTTTGACCGTCTGGAGGTGGGCGAGTTGGTCTTGCCCGCCATGGACCGGGACGAGGATCGCCAGGCGGAAATTCTGGCCCTGGCCGTGGACGAGGGCGCGGCGGTGACCTGGGTGGAAGAAGATCGGACGCTGCCCCTGGGGGCCTTGACGATGGAGCTATACGCGCCCCTGGGCGACGGCACGGAGAACGAGGAGGGGCTGAGCGCCCTGGCGCGCACCGGCGGCTTCGCCATGCTCATGACCGGGGACATGACCACGCAGGTGGAGGAAAAACTGGCGGCCCATGCCCGCCTGCCCCGGTGCCAGGTGTTCGTGGCCGGGCACCACGGCTCCCGGTACGCCTCCGGCGACGTACTCCTGGACGCCATTCAGCCGGAAAACGTGATCATCTCCGTGGGGGCGTACAACAACTACGGCCACCCCAGCCCGGAGATCCTGGAGCGGCTGACGCGCCGGGGCGCGCGAATTTACCGCACCGACCGGCAGGGCACCATCACCCTGCGCGTGCCCAGCTAAAGACGAGAGGAGGTGAGGGCCATGGCCGCCAAACCCAAAGTTGACTACCGATCTCTGCGGACGCTGAAGACCCAGCTCAAGGAGGAGAAGCTGGGGCGGCTCTACGTCTTCCACGGGGAGGAGACCTACCTCCGGGAGTACTACCTGGATCGGGTGCAGAAGCAGCTCTTGCCCCCGGGCACGGAGGCGTTCAACTTCAAGCTCCTGGAGGGCAAGGAGACAAGCGCCCGGGACATCACCGCCGCCGCCGACTGCCTGCCCATGATGGCGGCGCGCACGCTGGTTTTGGTGCGGGACTACGACCTCTTCAAGGCCGGGGAGGAGGAGCGGAAGATCCTGCTGAACTACTTTGCCGACCTCCCGGAGTACCTCTGCCTGATCTTCCTCTTTGACACCATCCCCTACAAGCCGGACGCCCGGACCAAGATGGCCGGGGCGTTGAAGGAGCACGGCCTGGTGGTGGAGTTCCCCCGGCAGCAGCAAAACGACCTGGTGGACTGGATCATCCGGCGCTTCAAGGCCACCGGCCACTCCATCGACACGGAGACCGCCCGGTATTTCCTCTTCTTGTGCGGCGATCTGATGCACAACCTGGCCGGGGAGATCGGCAAGATCGGCGCCTACGCCAAGGCGGAGCGGATCACCCGCCAGGACATCGACGCCCTGGCCACCCCCCAGCTGGACGCGGTGGTCTTCCAGCTCACCGACAACCTCAGCGCGAAGAACTACGACAAGGCCCTGGGCATTTTGGCCGACCTTCTCCACATGCAGGAAAGCCCCCAGAACATCCTGGGCGCCCTGGGGAAATACCTCCGCCAACTCTACGCCGCCCGAGTGGCCCTGGAGACCCGCCGCACCGCCGACGACCTGGCTGCTCTGTGGGGGATGCACCCCTACCCGGCGGGGAAGCTCATGGCCGCCGCCCGGCGGGTGGACCTGCCCCGGTGCCGGGCGGCCCTGGAGCGCGCCGCCCAGGCCGACCTGACCATGAAGTCCACCGGCGCAGACCCCGGCCAGGTGCTCACCGACCTGGTCCTCTCCCTGGCCTATGGATAAGCCGCGCATCCGCGAGGTCATATTGGTGGAAGGCCGGTATGACAAGAACACCCTGAGCCAGGTGGTGGACGCCTTGATCCTCACCACCGAGGGCTTCGGCATCTTCAAGGACGACCGGCGCGCCCGGCTCTTCCGCCGCCTGGCCCTGGAGCGCGGCGCCATCGTCCTCACCGACCCGGACGGCGCGGGTCTGGTCATCCGCGGCCATTTGAAGGGCATCCTGCCCCCCGACCGGGTGAAGATGGCCTACATCCCCGACGTCCCCGGCAAGGAGCGGCGCAAGACCAAGCCCGGCCGGGAGGGGAAGCTGGGGGTGGAGGGGATGGACGGCGCAACCCTCCTGCAAGCCCTCGTCCGGGCCGGCGCCACCCTGGAAGGGGGGGAGGCGCGGGAGCGGCCCCGCTTCACCAAGGCCGACCTCTACGCCCTGGGCCTCACCGGCACGCCCCAGGCCCAGCGCCGCCGGAAGTGGCTGCAAAAGGCCCTGGACCTGCCGGAAAACCTCTCCGCCAGCGCCCTGGCGGACGTGCTGGAGCGCCTGGCCACCCCGGAGGAGGTGGCGGAGCTTCTGGAGCGGGGCGAGGCGGCGGGTTTTTCCGATTGCGCCCAGGTCGAAAAAGGTCTATAATGACGCTATCACGGCGGAAAATCACGCGGGGAGGCGGGGAACTTGGCTTCCACACTAGGCGTCTATATCCATATCCCCTTTTGCAAGAGCAAGTGCGACTACTGTGATTTCTACTCCCTGCCCGGCCGGAGCGACCTGACAGAGGCGTACCGAAAGGCGCTGCGGACCCACATCGCCGAGACCGCCCCCCTGGCCCGGGACTACCGGGTGGACACCGTCTACTTCGGCGGCGGCACGCCCCTGATGCTGGGCGACAAGGCCATTTGCGACCTGCTGGGGCAGGTGGTCAAACGCTTCCGGGTGGATCGGGACGGGGAGATCACCGTGGAGGTCAACCCGGACTCCGTCAGCCTGAAGTCCCTCAAGCGCCTCCGCGGCGCCGGGTTCAACCGCCTGTCCATGGGGATGCAGTCCGCCGTGGACAGCGAGCTTCGCGCGGTGGGCAGGCCCCACACCTTCCACCAGACCGTCCAGGCGGTGGAGTGGGCGCGGAAGGCCAAGTTCAAAAACCTCAGCTTAGACCTCATCTACGGCCTGCCCGGCCAGACCCTGGAGAGCTGGCGCTCCAGTTTGGAGGCCGCCCTGGCCCTGGAGCCGGAGCATATCTCCGGCTACGGGTTGAAGGTGGAGGAGGGCACCCCCCTGTGCGACCGGGTGGCGCGGGGAGAGCTTCTGCCCGACGACGACTTCCAGGCGGACGCCTACCTGATGATGGTGGAACTCCTGGCCCAGCACGGCTACGAGCAGTACGAGATCTCCAACTTCGCCCGGCCGGGGTACGCCTCCCGGCACAATTTGAAGTACTGGCTCATGAAGCCCTACCTGGGCTTCGGCCCCGGCGCCCACAGCGATTTTGGCGACCGGCGCTACGGCATGATCCGGGACGTGGAGCGCTACATCGCCGCCGTGGCCTCCGGCGGGCGGCTGCTGGACGAGGACGAGCTGATCCCGCCCGGCGAGCGGGCGGCGGAGTACCTCATGCTCCGGCTGCGCACCACCCGGGGCGTGGAGGAGTGGGAGTACCGCCGGGAGTATCTCATGGACTTCGACCCGCTGTTGGCGCTGTTCACCCAGTACGAGCGCCAGGGCTGGGCCAGCCAGGACCAGGGCCGGTGGCGCTTCACCCCGGAGGGCTTTTTGCGCTCCAACCAGCTCATCGGCCAGCTTTTGGAGCACCAGACGAAGGCCACCTTGCCCTCGACCTTACATTACCTGCACCGCCGGGCGCGGGAGTGACCCCGCCGGCATAGAGCAAATATCCATTGGAGGAACGACCCATGAAACACCGCCTGTTGGCCCTTTTCCTTTGCTTTGCCCTTGTCCTCGCCCCCGCCGCCCAGGCCTCCCAGGCCCTGGGCTGGGAGCTTCAACGCACCGACACCCAACTTGGCCCCGGCGTGGTCTACACCACCCAGACCTTCTGGGGCGACAGCGCCAAGGACTACCGCTCCGAGCGCTACGTCACCTACACCCCCGGCGCGGGCAGCACCCCCGTGGTGTATTACAGCGACACCGTCCGCACCACCGCCACGGTGACCAATATGGCCAAGAAGATCGAGTCCTGGGGCGACCGGGTGTTGGCCGGCGCCAACGGGGACTACTTCGTCATGGCCTCCGGCGTACCCCTGGGGCTGGTGCTCACCGGCGGGGTGATGCGCTCCTCGGCGTCCTACCACTACGCCGTGGGCTTCCTGCCCGACGGCACCGCCTTCGTGGGCAAGCCGGACATCACCGTCACCGCCTCCTTCGCGGGCTATAACCTGGCGGTGAGCGGCGGGTACAACAAGACCCGGGAGGCCAAGGGGGGCTACACCCTCTTCAGCTCCGACTTCGGCGACGCCACCCGTGGCTCCGGGAGCGGCGTCAACGTGGTGCTGCGGCCGGTGACGGTGCCGGAGGACTACGTGGCGCCCGCCAAGCCCGCGGCCTTTACCGACCCGGAACCGGAAAAGCCGGAGGACGCCGCCGAGGGCGATCCCGCCCTGGCCGCGTGGGAGGCCTGGAACCAGGCCAAGACCCAGCGGGAGCAGGAGATCGCCCAGTGGAAGAGCGCCCTTGCCGCCTCCGTGGCGGGGTTTGAGACCCTGCCCGCCCAGCTGAAGGTGGGGCAGAAGCTCTCCTGCGTGGTGGAGTCCGTCTCCACCGCGGACGGGGCGGTGAACATCCCCGCGGGGCGGTTCGTCCTGTCCATCCACTCCGGCGGCGGAGAATTTTTGGTCTCCACCCTGTCCGGCCTGACGGTGGGCGAGCGCATGGACCTCACCGTCTCCGCCCCGGACGAGCGCTGGAACCAGGTGAACGCCGCCATCGGCGCCTATGCGTGGATCCTGAAGGACGGCGCGGTGGCCGACGGCCTGGAGGCCGGCGCGAACCCCCGCACCGCCATCGGCATCAAGGCAAACGGCCAGGTGGTACTCTACACCATCGACGGCCGCCAGCCCGGCGTCAGCGTGGGCGCCACCCTGACCCAGGTGGCCAAGCGCCTCATCGAGCTGGGCTGCGTCCAGGGGGTGAGCCTGGACGGCGGCGGCTCCACCACCCTGGGGATCACCGGGGCGCTGGACAGCGCCTTCTCCCTGCAAAACAAGCCCTCGGACGGCGCCCAGCGGGCGGTGACCGACGCCCTGTTCTTCACCACCAACCTGAAGCCCACCGGCGTGTTGGGCAGCCTCTATTTGCAGCCCCACAGCGCCCTGCTCCTGTCGGGGGCGAAGGTGAGCCTCTCCGCCCGGGGCATCGACACCAGCTACTACCCCATGGGGGAGGAACCCATCGGTGAGGTGACCTACACCGCCCAGGGGCCGGGGCGGATGGAGGGCAACGTGTTCGTCTCCGGCGGCGCCACCGGCACGGCCACCGTCACCGGCGTCACCCCCGCCGGGATCGCCGGGAGCGTCACCTTGAATGTGGTGGACACCCCCCACGCCATCACCGTCTCCCAGCCCGGCGGCAAGGCCCTGTCCAGCCTGAACCTGGAGCCGGGGCAGAGCGTGACCCTCCAGACCGCCGCCACCTGGTACGGCCTTCCGCTCCAGGTGGACAACAGCTGCTACACCTGGACCTTCAGCGGCGACGTGGCCACGGTGGACGCCGCCGGGACGCTTACCGCCGGCACCAAGGCCGGCTCCGGCACCCTCACCGTGACCGCCGGGAGCAAGAGCGTCTCCATCCCCGTCACCGTGGGCGGCCACATCCACACCCTGGACGGCTTCGAGGGCGGCGCCCCCGGCCTCACCGGGGACAGCGCCCAGACCACGCTGGTCACCGACCCGGTGAAGATGGGCTATCAGAGCCTGGAGATCGCCTATCCCCAGGGCGCCGCTTCCGCCCTGACCTGGGGGAAGACCTTGGCCGAGGGGGAGACCGGTCTGGGCTTCTGGCACCAAAACAGCGAGGCGCTGGCCCTGGAGTTCCAGATCCTGACCGCCGACGGCCAGACCCAGAGCGTGAAGGCAGACCTTCCCGCCGGGTCGGACTGGCAGTATAAGACCGTGGCCCTGCCCTCCGGCGCCGCCCAGATCGCCGGGGTGAACGTCGTCTCCGCCTCCGGCGCCGGTACCGGCGTGCTCTACCTGGATCAGGTGACCTCCACCAACGGCGCTGCCAAAGATACCACCGCCCCCGCCGCCCAGCTGAGCTGGTCGGGCGGGACGCTGAAGGCCACCCTGTCGGACAATGTGGACAGGAGCTTTTCCAAGGAGCAGATCAAGCTCTACCTGGACGGCTGGGGGAATGACTTCACCCTGGAGGGGAATACCCTCACCGCCTCCCTGAAGATGTCCTCCGACATCTCCCATCGGGTGAGCGTGGAGCTTCAGGACGCCTCCGGCAACCGGGCGCGCGCCTGCCTGGATATCGCCGGGAGCAAGGCCAGCCTGCCCTTCCGCGACATCGACGGCCATTGGGCGCAAAAGGAGATCACCTACCTCGCCCAGCAGGGGGTGACCAACGGCCGCACCGACGGCACCTTTGACCCCCAGGCCAACATCACCCGGGGGGAATTCGCCACCATGCTGGCCCGGTGGCAGCACGCCGACCTGACCAAGTACAGCGCCGCCTCTCTGCCCTTTGCCGACGCCGCCGATATCCCGTCCTGGGCCGCCCCGGCGGTGGCCTGCCTCTATGAGACGGGGGTCATGACCGGCAGCCTCCAGGGCGACAAGCTCTACGCCAACGCCAACTCGCCCATCACCCGCGCCGAGGCCATCACCATGTTGGGCCGAACCCAGGCCAAGGGCTTTGAGGCCCAGACCGAGACCTTCTCCGACGACGGCTCCATCCCGTCCTGGGCCAGGGAGTACGTCTACACCCTGGCCGGCGAGGGGGTCGTGAGCGGCTACAACGGCGCTGTCCGGCCCACGGCCAACATCACCCGCTGCGAGGTGGCCAAGCTGCTCACCGCCCTCTGGTAAGAGGCGGGAAGGGAAGGGGGGATCGTCCCATGGCCAGACAGAGCAACCAGAGGGGAAAGCTCCTGCTGGTGCTGGAGTTCCTGCGCCGGGAGTCGGATGAGGATCACCCCGTCTCCGCCCAGGACATCATCGCCGAGCTTGCCCGCCACGGCGTCGCCGCCGAGCGCAAGAGCGTCTACGCCGACCTGGACACCCTGGTCGACCTGGACTTTGACATCCAGCGCCGCCCCGGCCCCGGCGGGGGCGTGTGGCTGGGGGAGCGGGAGTTCGAGCTGGCGGAGCTGAAGCTGCTGGTGGACGCGGTGGAGTCCAGCCGCTTCATCACCCGGCGCAAGTCCGCCGCCCTCATCGGCAAGCTGGCCGGACTCACCTCCCGGCACCAGGCGCGTGCCCTCCAGCGCCAGGTCTACATGGGCCAGCGGGTGAAGTCCATGAACGAGAGCGCCTACTACGCCGTGGACGCCATCCACACCGCCATCGCCCGGGGGCGGATGGTCACCTTCCGCTACTTTACCTATGACAGCAGGAAGGAGAAGGTCTACCACCGGGACGGCGGGCGCTACCGCGTCTCCCCCTTCTGCCTGGTGTGGGACAACGCCAACTACTACCTGGTGGGCCAGGAGCCGGGGGAGGATCACACCCGGCACTACCGGGTGGACAAGATGGACCGGGTGGAGGTGGCCGCCGAACCCTCCCGCGTGCCCCGGGACTTCGACCCGGCGGTGTACACCGCCCGGTATTTCTCCATGTACTCCGGCCACCGGGAGCGGGTGCGCCTGAGCTGCGCCAACGCCCTGGCCGGGGTGATCTTGGACCGCTTCGGCCAGGAGGTCATGCTGGTGCCCGACGGAGAAGGCCGCTTCACCGTCACCCTGGACGTGGTGCTCTCCCCCCAGTTCTGGGGCTGGCTGGCCGGGCTGGGGCCGGAGGCGGCGCTGCTGGAACCCGCCGCGGCGGCGGAGGAGTACCGGGCCTATTTGAAGCGCCTGTTGGAGTGACAAAACCGGCGGCGGGGATGTTTCCCCGCCGCCGCAGCTTGTCAAAAAAGCCTCGCAGAGTTTCGCGCCGCAGGGCGCGAAAGACTCATAAGAAATTTTTTCCGGCGGCGTGTACGTCGGAAAAAATACATCTCGGCCCGCAAACGTGCGAGCCGGCCGCCCTCGCGGCGGCCGGGGAGTGCGCTGCAGCGGGCCGTAAAAAATGTCAAAGAAGCGGCCCTGCCGCTTCTTTGACAGTCTCCGGCGGCGGGGATGTTTCCCCGCCGCCGGTTTTTCACAGTTTGAAAGGGTCACGCCCAGGTCTTCCAGACCTCCGGGGCGTAGCCCACCGTGGCCTGCCGCCCGTTGCGGACAATGGGCGTCCGCAACAGCCGGGGGTCGGCCAAGACCTTTTCCAGTTTGTCCTCATCGTAGGCTAAGTAGCGCAAAAGCGCCGCGTCCGGGTGCCTGGGGTCGATGAGGTCGTCCAGCCCGCCCACCGCCTGGAGGACGCTCTTCAGCTCCCCCCGGCTGATGCCCTTGTCCAGCAGGTCGATGTTCTGGAAGGGCACCCGCCGCTCCTTGAAATAGCGCTGGGCCTTTTTCGTGTCAAAGCACTTGGTCTTACCAAAAATTTGGATGTTCAAGGTAGTAATTCTCCATATATCTCATGTTGGGGAAGCGGTCAAAGAGCCGCTGGTCGCTCCAGCGCTGATCCAGCAGCCGCTCCAGGGCGTTCCGGGCCTCCATCCCGTGCTGCCGGGCGTCCAGCCGCAGCAGGGCGAGGCAGGTGGCCGCGACATCCAGGAGCAAAAAGGCCAGCAGGAAGACGGTGGCCCACCGCAGCACCTGCGCCGGGATGCGGTCCAGTAGGGTGCTGAGCCACGGCAGCAGCCAGAAGATCCAGACGGTGGCCGCCGCGCCCCAGAAGCAGCTGAAGAACAGGTTGATCCGCCCGCCGATGGAGAGGGGCAGGTGGCTGTAATCCCAGTAGATCACCCCGAAGCACAGCTCCAGCAGGCACGAGCAGGCCAGCTCAAACACCGTGCCCCAGAAGGCGCCGCCCAGAAACACCGCCCACACGCCCCGCTGGGCGTACCGCCGGAGGACCAGGGTGAACAGCACCGCGCCGGCGCCCCACACCAGGGAGAACTGCCCCCACAGAAGGCTGCTGCGGTTGTAGAGGTGCCCGCGGGTCAGGAGCATGAACACCGTCTCCGCCAGCGACCCCAGCACAGAACCTATCACGCCCAGCCACAACAGGCGCATGGGCGTGACCTTCACCGCCGCGGCGTCCTTCGGCCGGACGTGTTCCAAGGTACGTGTCATCTCGCGTTCTCACCTCACAGGGGAAACAGGTTATGTAGTGTCAACCTGTATTATACCATTTAGATAAGGAAATAGCAACTCCCAGCGAGGCCGGGGATTGCAATTTATTTCAAACTGTGGTAAAACAAGGGAAAGTGTTTGGGGAGGTGACGGCATGGAGGAGTTTGCCAAGCGCCTGCGGGCGGCGCGCGCCGCCAAGGGTTTTTCCGGCCAGCAGGCGTTGGCCGACGCCCTGGGGGTGGCCCAGTCCACCGTGGCCAACTGGGAGGGGGGACGGCGGGAGCCAAACTTCGCCCTGCTCCTCCGGCTGTGTGAGTGCCTGGAGGTGTCGTCGGACTACCTCCTGGGCCGGGTGGACGACCCCCAGGGGGTGACCGTGCCGCCCAGCCAGGTCCGCCAGGCCGTGTGGGACGGCAAGTCCGGGCTGTCCCCGGAGGACGAGGAGGAGCTGTGGGAGGACGTGCGGGAGTACGCCCGCTACCGGCTCCAGCACTACCGCAAACGCCGTTGAATTTTATAACAAACAGGAGGAATATGGGGATGAATTACCCAGAGGAATCGCTGAAGCGCCACAGGGAGTGGCGGGGCAAGCTGTCCGTCACGCCCAAGATGGAGATCAGATCACGGGAGGACCTGTCCCTGGCCTACACCCCAGGGGTGGCCCAGCCCTGCCTGGAGATCCAGGCTCACCCGGAGCTTTCCTACGAGCTGACGGGGCGGTGGAACACGGTGGCGGTGGTCACCGACGGCACCGCCGTCCTGGGCCTGGGGGACATCGGCCCGGAGGCAGGGATGCCGGTGATGGAGGGCAAGTGCGTCCTCTTCAAGGCCTTCGGCGGGGTGGACGCCATCCCCCTGTGCGTGGGCAGTAAGGATGTGGACGACATCGTCAACACCGTGGCCCTGCTCCAGGGGTCCTTTGGCGGGGTGAACCTGGAGGACATCTCCGCCCCCCGGTGCTTCGAGGTGGAGCGCAAGCTCCAGGCGCGCTGCTCCATCCCCATCTTCCACGACGACCAGCACGGCACCGCCATCGTGGTGGCCGCGGCGGTGGAGAACGCCCTGAAGGTGACGGGCAAGAAGCTCTCGGACATCCGCGCGGTCTTCTCCGGCGCGGGGGCGGCGGGGACGGCCATCTTCAAGCTCCTGTGGTCCATGGGCCTGCGCCACGCCGTCTTGTGCGACATCAAGGGGATCGTCTACCCCGGCCGCCCCGACCTGGAAAACGACCCCTACCTCCGGGAGTTGGCGGAGATGACCCAGCCCTCCGTCACCCAGGGCGGACTGGCCGCCGCCCTGGCGGGGGCAGACCTCTTTGTGGGGGTGTCCGCCCCCAATTTGGTGACGCCGGAGATGGTGCGCTCCATGGCGAGGGAACCCATCCTCTTCCCCATGGCCAACCCCACCCCGGAGATCATGCCCGACCTGGCCCTGGCCGCCGGGGCGGCGGTGGTGGGCACCGGGCGGAGCGACTTTGCCAACCAGATCAACAACGTCCTGGCCTTCCCCGGCGTGTTCCGGGGGGCGCTGGACGCCCGGGCCGGCCGGATCAACGAGGAGATGAAGCTGGCCGCTGCCCACGCCCTGGCCGGGCTGGTGGGGGATAAGCTGTCCAAAGACTACATCCTCCCCCTGGCCTTCGACCCCGCCGTCTGCCCCGCCGTGGCCGCCGCCGTGGCCCAGGCCGCCCGGGACTCCGGCGTGGCCCAGGTGTGATTTGGTAAAACTAATAATTTTTGTTGACATTTCCCAGGCGCTACTTGTATAATTGTATCAATATGGGGCGCTGTCTTGGACAAGATACGCCCGTCAGGGAAGGAGCCGCGACATGAAACACAGCAATCCGCTTCTGAAAGGGAAAAAATCGCCCAAGTTCATCACCTGCGGGGAGGTCATGCTCCGCCTGACCCCGCCCAACTACGAGAAGATCCGGGTGGCCACCGACTTTGAGGCCAGCTACGGCGGCTCGGAGGCCAACATCGCTCTGGCCCTGGCCAACCTGGGCATCGACTCCACCTTCTTCTCCGTGGTGCCGGACAACTCCCTGGGCAAGTCCGCCATTCGGATGCTCCGATCCAACGACGTACACTGCACCCCCGTCATCCTCTCCACCCCGGAGGAGACGCCTTCCCACCGCCTGGGCACCTATTACCTGGAGACCGGCTACGGCATCCGCCCCAGCAAGGTCATCTACGACCGGATGCACTCCGCCCTCTCCGAGTACGACTTCTCCGGCGTGGACCTGGGCAAGCTGCTGGACGGCTACGACTGGCTGCACCTGAGCGGCATCACCCCCGCCCTGTCCCCCTCCTGCGCCCAGCTCATCCTGGATATGCTCAAGACGGCCAAGGAGAAGGGCATCACCGTGAGCTTTGACGGCAACTTCCGCTCCAAGCTGTGGACCTGGGAGGAGGCCAGGGACTTCTGTACCCAGTGCCTGCCCTACGTGGACGTACTCTTCGGCATCGAGCCGTACCACCTCTGGAAAGACGAGAGCGACCACAGCCAGGGCGACTGGAAGGACGGCGTGCCCCTCCAGCCCACGTTCAAGCAGCAGGACATGATCAACCGCGCCTTCCAGGAGCGCTACCCCAACCTGAAGTGCATCGCCCGCCACGTCCGCTACGCCCACTCCGGCAGCGAGAACAGCCTGATGGCCTATATGTGGTACGAGGGCCAGACCTGGGAGAGCAAGCTGTTCACCTTTAACATCCTGGACCGCGTGGGCGGCGGCGACGCCTTCGCCAGCGGCTTTATCTACGCCATGATGATGGGCTATCCCGCCGAGGAGCTGGTGAACTTCGCCGTGGCCTCCAGCGTCATCAAGCACACCATCCACGGCGACGCCAGCATCGTGGACGACGTGGAGTCCATCCGCTCCATCATGGACATGAACTACGACATCAAGCGCTGAAAAATTTTACCGCCCCTTCCAGAGGCCGCCGCTTCCAGTCCGAAGCGGCGGCCTTTTTCGCGCCAAACGCCGGAAAAAGCTGTTGGAGCGCCAGGCGATTTCCAGCGTGATTTCGCCGTGCCGGGCCATAGTAAAAAAGACGGCGCGGCCGTCACGAATTTTTTGGCAAAAGAGAAGGGGGGAAGAACGATTGAATGAGACATCACAGGATCGGCTGTCCCTGTGGGACAGCCTGCGGCGGCTCGCTCTGCTGATGTTGGGGCTGACGCTCTGCTTCGCCTTTACCCCCAAGGCGGAGGCCGCGGGGCTGTCGGCCTGGGACGGCGGAGCGGACAAAATGACCCTGCCGGAGGCGCTGGTGCCCGTGGGCCATACCGTGGGCATCAAGCTCTTCTCCGACGGCGTTCTGGTGGTGGGTCTGTCCCCGGTGGACACGCCCAACGGCGAGGAAGCCCCGGCGAAGGCCTGCGGCCTGCGGGAGGGCGACATCATCACCCACATCAACAGCCAGGAGGTGGACACCATCGAGGAGGTCCAGACCATCCTGGCCCAGACCTCCGGCCAGGCGGTGTCCCTGACCTGCCTCCGGGACGGCGACCCGGTTCAGCTCACCACCCAGGCGGCGCAGTGTTCCGCCGACGGGAGCTATAAGCTGGGGGCGTGGATCCGGGACTCCATGGCGGGCATCGGCACGGTGACCTTCGTGGATCCCCGGACCGGCCTCTTCGGCGCTCTGGGCCACGGCATCAACGACGTGGACACCGGACGGCGTATGCCCCTGGAGTCCGGCGCCATCCTGCGCTCCAGCGTCACCGGCGTGCAGAAGGGGCAGATCGGCCAGCCCGGCCAGCTCCGGGGCGCCTTTGACCTGAGCCGGGACGTGGGCCAGCTCTACGCCAACACCGACAGCGGCGTCTTCGGCACCCTGTCCATGGCCGAGGCGCTGCCGCAGGCCCAGGCGGTGCCGGTGGCGCGCCGGGGGGAGGTCCACGTGGGCGACGTGACCATCCGCTCCAACATCCAGGGCGACCAGGTGCGGGAGTATTCCGCCCGCATCAGCCGCATCTACCCGGAGGATCAGGCGGACAGCCGGAACTTCCTCCTGGAGATCACCGACCCGGACCTGCTGGCCCAGACCGGCGGCATCGTCCAGGGGATGAGCGGCAGCCCGATCTTGCAGGACGGCAAGCTCATCGGCGCGGTGACCCATGTATGGGTACGTCGGTGATACCCACGGAAAAACAGGGGTTTCCTCCACACGCGGCAGAGGCGGCGTTTTTCCACAAAACAGGAGAATTGGTCAAATGGGCCGGGCCGCTTGCGAGCCGGTTTCGTCTGTGCTACAATATCTGCGTGCGGTGTGCAGCGCACACCGCCTGCTGGAAATCTCAAGGGAAAAGGAGAACCCAAGATGAAAAAGCGTATTTTATCCCTGCTTTTGTGCGCCGCGCTGTGCCTGTCCCTGGCGCCGCTGACGGCGCTGGCGGCGGAGCCGGTCACCGTGACCATCTTCACCACCAACGACGTCCACGGCGTTGTGGCGGCGGGGGAGAGCAACATCGGCCTGGCCCAGGTGGCGGGCATCAAGGCCTCCACCCCCAACGCCCTGTTGGTGGACGCCGGGGACGCCACCCAGGGGGCGTCCTTCGCCACCGTCAACCAGGGGGGCGACGTGATCCGCCTGATGAACGCCGCCGGATATGACGTGATGGCCGCGGGCAACCACGAGTTCGACTACGGCATCGACCAGCTGCGCGCCAACGCCGCCGCCGCCCAGTTCCCCGTCCTGGCCGCCAACGTGCGCAGCAATTCGGCGCCCCTGGAGGCGTCCTGCGTCAAGGAGGTGGGCGGCAAGCGGATCGGCTTCATCGGCCTGACCACCACCTCCACCGCCACCTCCACCAACCCCAGCCAACTGGCGGGGATCACCTTTGAGGACGAGGCCGCCGCCGCCAAGGCGGAGATCGCCGCGCTGGCGGAGGGGACCGACGCCATCGTGCTGCTGTGCCACATGGGCGACAACGCCGCCGCGGTGGAGCGCACCAGCGCCCAGCTTCTGGACGCGCTGACCGACGCCGAGCTGGCCCAGGTGGCCGCCGTGGTGGACGGCCACAGCCACACGTTGGAGCAGGAACCCTACACACGGGGCGGCCTCTCCGTCCCCGTGGTCCAGACCGGCACCCAACTCACCGCTCTGGGCAAGGTGGAGCTGACCTTTGACGGCGACAGCGTCACCGCCGCCGGCGCGGTGCTGGACTACGCCGCCGCCACGGAATATGCCTTGACCGAGGACGGCGCCGCCGCCAAGGCGAAGGTGGAGGCGGCCCTGGCCGACATCCAGGCCGAGCAGGAGACGGTCCTGGGCGCGACCCTGTGCCAGACCGCCGCCCCCGTCTGGGGCGGGTACATCTACTACGACTACGTGGAATCCCGCATCGTGGAGACCGCCTACGGCGACTTTGTCACCGACGCCTTTGCCGACAGCGCCAAGGTCTTCGCGGCCAACAACGGCCTTGACCTACCTGTGGTCGCCGTGGAGAACGGCGGCGGCATCGGCCAGACCATGCCCCTGGGGACGGTCACCCGGGGGGATATCCTCAACGCCTTTAACCACGGCAACCTGGTGGTGGCCCTCTCCGTCACCCCCGCCCAGCTCTACACCGCCCTGGAGACCGGCCTGACCATGACCGGGCAGGACGAGACCGGCCTGCTGGTCCGGGAGCGGGTCAGCGGCAGCTTCCTCCAGGCCGGCGGCTTTACCTACGCCTACGACCCCGCCGGGGAGACCGGCGCCAAGGTCACCCAGGTGACCCTGGACGACGGGACAGCCCTGGCCCGGACCGACGACACCACCCATCTGCTCCTGGCCACCAACAACTACGTGGCCACCTTCGCCGGGCTGAAGGATGGGACGCAGCTGGGCGAGCTGGGGGGCGAGGATCTGATCGTGGAGGAATACCTCCTGGCCCAGACGAAGAACGGCACCGTCCCCCTGTCCTACCCCATCACCCAAAACCGCATCCGCATCACGGGGGATAAGTCCCCGGCCACCTACACCGTCACCCTGCCCGTTCTGACCAAAACGGGGGAGGAGGAGACCCCCCTGGCCGGGAAGACCGTCCATCTGAAGGTGGACGACGGGGCGTACACCGCCCTGACCACCGACGGCTCCGGCAACCTGACCCTGACCCTGGACAAGGGGCCGCACACCCTCTACCTCCAGGAGTCGGCGGACGGACAGCCCAGCTATGTGAACAACTACTCCGGCTCCGGTACCGTCACCACCAAACCGGGCTATTACCGCCTGGGCTTCCTGGCGGAGAAGGCCGCCGCGCCCTCCTATTCCTCCGGCTCCCGCCGGGATGAGGACAGCCAGGACGAGACCGCCCAGCCCGGCAACACCCCCAGCGCCACGCCCTACACCGACGTGGTCAAGGGCAGCTGGTACGAGGCGGGGGTGACCTTTGTGACCGAGAAGGGCCTGTTCAACGGCGTGGGCGAAGGGCGCTTTGCCCCCAACGACAACATGACCCGCGCCATGCTCATGACCGTCCTGGCCCGGATGAACGGCCAGGACACCGCCGGCGGCGAGACCTGGTATAAGGTGGGGATGGCCTGGGCCACGACCCAGGGCGTCTCCGACGGCACCGCCCCGGAGGCCAACATCACACGGGAGCAGCTGGTGACCATGCTCTACCGCTACGCCAATAGCCCCGAGGTGGACGCCGCCATGGGCATGGCGGGGTTTGCGGACGTGAACAGCATCTCCGACTGGGCGCAGACCGCTATGCGCTGGGCCGTCCAGAACGGCGTCCTCACCGGCAAGGACGGGGCGCGGCTGGATCCCCAGGGCAGCGCCACCCGCGCCGAGGTGGCGGTCATCCTCCAGCGGTTCGCGGCGGAGGGCTGACCCGCCCCTTTGGGGTGGGGAGCCACCCCGGATAAACCCGAAAAAGGAAGGAACACAGCATGAAGAAAACAAGAGTTTTGGCCCTGCTTTTGGCGCTGTGCCTGGCGCTCTCCCTGGTCCCCACCGCCGCCTTGGCGGCGGCGGAGCCGGAGGCCGCCCCCGGCTGGACGCTCACCCAGCTCACCGGCTACGACTACGACGACGTGTACAACGTCAGCGAAGACGTCATGATCGTGGTGCGGGACGGCAAGTGGGGCTACCTGGACAAGACCGGCACGGAGGTGATCCCCTGCCAGTATGACGACGCCTACAACTTCATCGAAGGCCTTGGCCCGGTGGTGCTGGACGGCAAGGTTGGCTATATCGACCCCACCGGCCAGATGGTGATCCCGGCCCAGTATGGGAGCGCCGGGAGCTTCCGGGAAGGCCTGGCGGGCGTGTACGTGGACGGCAAGTGGGGTTATATCGACAAGACCGGCGCGGTGGTCATCCCCTGCCGGTATGACGACGCCGACAGCTTCTCCGAGGGTCTGGCCAGGGTGAAGCTGGACGGCAAGTGGGGCTACATCGACCCCACCGGCCAGATGGTGATCCCGGCCCAGTATGGGAGCGCCGGGAACTTCCGTGAAGGCCTGGCGGGCGTGTGCGTAGACGACAAGTGGGGCTATATCGACCGCTCCGGCGAGACGGCCATCCCCCTCCGGTACGACGAGGCATACAACTTCTCCGAGGACGGCCTGGCCAAGGTGAAGCTGGACGGCAAGTACGGCTACGTGGACAAGACCGGCCAGGAGGTCGTCTCCTGCCGGTACGACGACGCCAGCGACTTCTCCGAGGGCCTGGGCAGGGTGAAGCTGGACGGCAAGTACGGCTTTGTGGACGCCACCGGCAAACTGGTCATCCCCTGCCGGTATGACCGCGCCGACAGCTTCTCCAACGGCCTTACCGTTGTGAAGGCGGACGGCAAGTGGGGCTACATCGGCCCCACCGGCGCCCAGGTCATTCCCTGCCAGTATGACGACGCGTACAACTTCGCGTGCAACTTCACCCAAAACGACCTGGCTATGGTGAAGCTGGACGGCAAGTACGGCCTCATCGACCAGACCGGCCAGGCGGTCCTGCCCATCCAGTATGAGGACGTCTGGACCCTGGGCGGGGGGCTGGTGGCGGTGTGGGAGAACAAGAAGGCGGCCATCTTCTCCCTCGCCAAGGACCCGGAGCCGGAGGCCGCCCCGGGTTGGACGTTGACCCAGCTGACCGACTATCTCTATAACGGCGGGCTGGAGTTTTCCGAGGGCCTGGCGGCGATGCTGCGGGACGGCAAATGCGGCTACATCGACGAGACCGGCGCGGAGGCGATCCCGTTCCGGTATGACTACGTGGAGACCTTCCAGGAGGGCCTGGCCCCGGTGTTCTTGGACGGCAAGTGGGGCTACATCGACAAGACCGGCGAGCAGGTCATCCCCTGCGAGTATGACGACGCGTACAGCTTCACCGAAAACGGTCTGGCCCTGGTGAAGGTGGACGACAAGTGGGGCTTTATCGACAAGACCGGCGAGACGGCCATCCCCTGTCGGTATGACAACGCGTACAACTTCACCGAAGACGGTCTGGCCCTGGTGAAGGCGGACGGCAAGTGGGGCTTTATCGACGAGACCGGCGAGCAGGTCATCCCCTGCCGATATGACAACGCGGACGGCTTCTCTGACGGCTTTGCCAACGTGAAGCTGGACGGTAAGTGGGGCTATCTCTCCCCCACCGGCGAGACGGTCATCCCCTACCGGTATGACGACGCCTGGGAATTCTCCGAGGGCCTGGCCCTGGTGGAGCTGGACGGCAAGTACGGCTACATCGACAAGACCGGCGAGACGGTCATCCCCTGCCGGTATGACAACGCCTGGGACTTCTCCGAGGGCCTGGCCCTGGTGAAGGTGGACGGCAAGTACGGCTACATCGACAAGACCGGCGAGACGGTCATCCCCTGCCAGTATGACGACGCCGACAACTTCTCCAACGGCCTGGCCCAGGTGGAGCTGGACGGCAAGTGGGGCTACCTCTCCCCCACCGGGACGGTGGTCATCCCCTGCCAGTATGACGTCGTCCGCGACTTCTCCAATGGTCTGGCCGAGGTGGAGCTGGACGGCAAGTACGGCCTCATCGACCCCACCGGCACCGAGGTCATCCCCGTGGCCTACCAGGGGATCGGCATCGTGGGCGAGGAGCGCGTGATGTTGAGCCGGGTCGACGACACGTTCGCCCTGTTCTCCCTCACCAAGGACGTCCAGGAGCCGGCGTGGACGCCGGAGGCGGCCACCGGCTGGACGGTGAAACAGCTCACCGACTACCGCTACGACGACGTGTACCTCGAGGAAAACGTCAGGTACCACCAGCAAAACGTCAGCGAGCACAGCGTCAGCGAGGGCCTTTTGGCCGTGGAGCGGGACGGCAAGTGGGGCTACATCGACAAGACGGGCCGGGAGGTGATCCCGCCCCAGTATGAGGGCGCCTGGTACTTCTCCGAGGGCCTGGCCTTAGTGAAGCTGGACGGCAAGTGGTGCTCCTTTATCGACAAGACCGGCCAGGTGGTGATCTCGCTCCCGTATGAAGGCGCCCGGGAGTTCGTGGACGGTCTGGCCCTGGTCTGGATCGACGGCAAGGTGGGGTATATCGACAAGACCGGCCAGGTGGTCATCCCCGCCCAGTATGACGCCGGCGACTTCTTCTCCGAGGGCCTGGCCCGGGTGCTGGTGGGCGACAAGGGCGGCTTTATCGACAAGACCGGTAAGATGGTGATCCCCGCCCAGTATGACGGCACCAGAGGCTTCAGCCAAGGGCTGGCCGCGGTGCAGCTGGGCGACAAGTGGGGCTTTATCGACAAGACCGGCGAGCTGGTCATCCCCGCCAACTATGACGGCATCAGCGACTTTGAGGAGACCGGCCTGGCCCCGGTGGTGCTGGACGGCAAGTGGGGCTTCATCGACAAGACCGGCACGCAGGTCATCCCCTGCCAGTATGATAGATTTGGCCTCACCAACACCGAGGGCCTTGACACCATCCTCTCGGTGCAGAAGGACGGCAAGTGGGGCTATGTGGACCTCACCGGCGCACAGGTGCTCCCCTTCCAGGACTACGAGGGCATGGACAGCTTTTATCACGGCCTGGCCCTGGTGGGCCGGGACGGCAAGTACGGCTACATCGACAGGACCGGCGCGGTGGTCATCCCCATCCGCTTTGACGATGCCTGGACCTTCTCCGAAGAGGGGCTGTCCCTGGCAGAGCTGGACGGCAAGTGGGGGGTCATCGACCAGACCGGCCGGACGGTGCTGCCCATCCAGTACGAGGACGCCTGGCTTTTGGGCGAGGGCCTGGCGGCGGTGCGGGAGGACGGCAAGATTGCCGTCTACTCCCTCACCAAGGACACGCCCAGTTACAGCTCCGGCAGCGGCAGCCCCCGCCGGGATGAGGATCGGGACACGGAGACCACGAAGCCCGACGACGGCCAGACCGGCGCTGTGACCTACACCGACGTGGTCAAGGGCAGCTGGTACGAGGCCGGGGTGACCTTTGTGACCGAAAATGGCCTGTTCAACGGCGTGGGCGAAGGGCGCTTTGCCCCCGACGACAACATGACCCGGGCCATGCTGATGACCGTCCTGGCCCGGCTGGCCGGGCAGGACACCACCGGCGGCGAGACCTGGTACGCCAAGGGGATGGCCTGGGCCGCGACCCAGGGCGTCTCCGACGGCACCGCCCCGGAGGCCATCATCACCCGGGAGCAGCTGGTGACCATGCTCTACCGCTACGCCAACTCCCCGGCGGTGGACGCGGCCATGGGAATGGCCGGGTTTGCGGACGTGAACAGCATCTCCGACTGGGCGCAGACCGCTATGCGCTGGGCCGTCCAGAACGGTATTTTGACCGGCAAGGACGGGGCGCGGCTGGATCCCCAGGGCAGCGCCACCCGCGCCGAGGTGGCGGTCATCCTCCAGCGGTTCGCGGCGGAGGACTGAATTTCCGGCAGCACAAAAAAGCACGGAGGGCGGGAACGCCCTCCGTGCTTTTTTACTTATTCTGTTCAGACGGCGGTGCGCCGTGGCCAGAGACTTACGCCCCAAAGGCGTCCAGCCGGGTCTGGACGTTGCGCTCCAGGTTTCGGTAGAAGAACTGGTAGTCGTAGAGG
>CANRLZ010000020.1 GCA_947631595.1 uncultured Oscillospiraceae bacterium | reverse complement strand
AATATGCTTTCCCAACTTTGTCAAGAGAATTGACAAACAGGAAAAACTGTGGTAAAATCTCTGGCGTTGCAAAGGCATAGAGGGGGAGGAGTACCTCCCGAGGCCGGTCGAAGAGAGGAAACGGTTGGTGCGAGTTTCCCCGGCGCGGGTTGGGAAGGTGGCCCCGGAGCCGCGGCGCTGAACCTCTGAGTAAGCCCGCCGTTTCCCGCGTTAAGGGGGTAAGGAGACCAAATTCAGGTGGTACCGCGGAGCAATTCGCCCTGAGCCGAGCGCTCAGGGCGATTTTTGTCAGGAGGGAGAAGATGTATCAGTTTCGCTTTCAACTGGAGTTTCAGGATATGCTCGCCCTGAATTTGATCCACGAGAAAGTCCACCGCCGCTGGTGGGGCAGGCTCCTCCGGGTGCTGGGGATCGCCCTGGGCGCGGCGGCCCTGCTGGAGGCGGCGCTGATGCTGATCTTCCTCCGGGAGGAGGCGGGGCTGGCCCTCGTCCTGGCCCTGCTGGGGGCGGCCATGGTCACCGCGCCCTGGTGGCGGCCCCGGCTCAACGCCTGGCAGAGCCAGCGGATGCTGGTGCGGGGCGGGGGAGAGCAGGCCGTCACCCTGGCCGACGACGGCATCCGCGGCCACGACGAAAAGGGGGAGAGCGCCTTCCCCTGGTCCGCGGTGGAGGAGGCGTACCACGCCCGGGGGCGCTATCTGCTCTTTGTGGATCGCAAGCACGCGCTGATCCTCCCGGAGCGGGCGCTGGAACGGGGGGACGCGGCCGCGCTAAAAGCCTTTTTGGAGGAAAAACTACAAAGGGAAGTCAAGGAACTCTGACCGTCAGGGAACAAGGAGGAAGAAACTATGAAAAAGGAACTGCCCAAGACCTACGAACCCAAGGAGGTAGAGGGTCGGGTCTACCAGGCGTGGGAGGACGCCGGGTGTTTCCGCGCGGAGCGCGACCCCGCCAAGAAGCCCTTCACCATCGTCATGCCGCCCCCCAACGTCACCGGCCAGCTCCATATGGGCCACGCTATGGACGCCACCTTGCAGGACACCCTCATCCGCTTCAAGCGGATGCAGGGCTACGCCGCCCTGTGGGTCCCCGGCACCGACCACGCCGGCATCGCCACCCAGATCAAGGTGGAGGAGGACCTGCGGGTGAACGAGGGCAAGACCCGCTACGACCTGGGCCGGGAGAAGTTCCTGGAGCGGGTGTGGGACTGGAAGAACAAGTACGGCCAGCGCATCGTGGACCAGCAGAAGAAGCTGGGCGCCTCCTGCGACTGGGACCGCGCCCGCTTCACCATGGACGAGGGCCTCTCCGCCGCCGTGCGCCACGTCTTTGTCAGCCTCTACAACAAGGGCCTGATCTACAAGGGCAGCCGCATCGTCAACTGGTGCCCCCACTGTATCACCGCCCTGTCCGACGCGGAGGTGGAGTACAAGGACAAGCCCGGCAAGCTCTGGCACATCCGCTACCCCATCGTGGGGGAGCCTGACCGCTACGTCATCGTGGCCACCACCCGGCCGGAGACCATGCTGGGGGACACCGGCGTGGCCGTCCACCCCGAGGACGAGCGCTACGCCGACATCGTGGGCAAGCGCTGCCTTCTGCCCCTGGTGGGCCGGGAGATCCCCATTGTGGCGGACGAGTACGTGGATCGGGAGTTCGGCACCGGCTGCGTGAAGATGACCCCCGCCCACGACCCCAACGACTTTGAGGTGGGCCTGCGCCACAACCTGGAGAACATCCGGGTCATCGAGGACGACGGCACCATCTCCCAGGGCTACGGCAAGTACTCCGGTCTGGACCGCTACGAGGCCCGGAAGGCCATCCTGGCCGACCTGGAGGCGGAGGGGTACCTTGTCAAGACGGAGGACCACCAGCACAACGTTGGCACCTGCTACCGCTGTGGCAGCGACGTGGAGCCGCTGATCTCCGCCCAGTGGTTCGTGAAGATGGAGCCTCTGGCCAAGGAGGCACTGCGGGTGGTGAACGACGGGGAGCTGAAGTTCGTCCCCGACCGCTTTGCCAAGACCTACACCAACTGGATGGAGAACGTCCACGACTGGTGCATCTCCCGCCAGCTCTGGTGGGGTCACCGCATCCCCGCCTGGCAGTGCGAGGACTGCGGGGAGATGACCGTGGCCGAGACCGACCCGACCGAGTGCGCCCACTGCCACTCCAAGCGCATCCGCCAGGAGGAGGACGTGCTGGACACCTGGTTCAGCTCCGCCCTCTGGCCCTTCTCCACCCTGGGCTGGCCGGACGAGAACTCGGAGGATCTGAAGTATTTTTACCCCACCGACGTACTGGTCACCGGCTACGACATCATCTTCTTCTGGGTGGCCCGGATGGTCTTCTCCGCCTGCGAGCACACCGGCACCGTGCCCTTCCGCACCGTGCTCATCCACGGCCTGGTGCGGGACGACAAGGGCCGGAAGATGTCCAAGTCCCTGGGCAACGGCATCGACCCCCTGGAGATCATCGACCGCTACGGCTGCGACGCCTTGCGCTTCAACCTGGTCAGCGGCAATTCCCCCGGAAATGATATGCGCTTTTACACCGAGCGGTGCGAGGCGTACCGGAACTTCGCCAACAAGATCTGGAACGCCAGCCGCTTTTTGATGATGAACCTCACCATCGACCGCTGCGCCCTGCCCGGCGTGGAGCGCCTGGAGCTGGAGGACAAGTGGATCCTCTCCAAGCTCAACCGCCTGGTGGGCGAGGTCACCGAGAACATGGACAAGTTCGAGCTGGGGGTCGCCTCCGCCAAGCTCTACGACTTCATCTGGGACGACTACTGCGACTGGTATATCGAGCTGACCAAATCCCGCCTCCAGGGGGAGGATCCCGCCGCCAAGGAGAGCACCCAGCAGGTGCTGTGCTACGTCCTCACCCAGACTCTGAAGCTCCTCCACCCCTTCATGCCCTTCATTACCGAAGAAATTTGGCAGGCCCTGCCCCACGAGGGGGACTTCCTCATGCTCCAGAGCTGGCCCACCGTGGACAGCGCTCTGGACTTCCCCCAGGAGGAGAAGTCTATGGAGACCATCATGGAGGCCGTCAACGCCGTGCGCACCCGCCGGGGGGAGATGAACGTGCCCCCCAGCCGGAAGGTGGGCCTCACCATCGCCACCGCGGACAAGGCGGTGTTTGAGGCCGGCGCCGCCTTCTTCCGCCGCCTGGCCTCCGCCAGCGCCGTCACCGTCATCGGCGTGGAGGAGGCCGGCAGCAGCGACGAGATGGCCAAGGCCGGCATGGTGGAGGTCATCACCCACGCCGCCCGGGTGTTCATGCCCCTGGCCGAGCTGGTGGACCTGGAGCAGGAGCGCAAGCGCCTGGACAAGGAGATCGCCAAGGCCCAGAAGGACCTGGACGGCCTGAAGGTGAAGCTGGACAACCCCAACTTCGTGAACAAAGCCCCCGCCAACGTGGTTCAGGCGGAGCGGGAGCGCCAGGAGAAACTGACCGCCCTGTTGGAGCGCCTGACCCAGCAGCGGTCGTCTATGTAAAGGGAAAGACCTTTCCAGTCAAAGCAAGGGGGTGAGGGCGTGAATATCCAGTGGTATCCCGGCCACATGACCAAGACCCGGCGGCAGATCGAGGCCGATCTGAAAAACGTGGACATGGTGGCGGAGATCATTGACGCCCGCATCCCCATCTCCTCCCGCAACCCGGACATCGACGCCATCGTGGGGGAGAAGCCCCGGCTCATCGTCCTCAACCGGGCCGACCAGGCGGACGGCGAGGCCACCCGCCTCTGGGCGGCGTGGTTCAAGGCCCGCGGCCGCGCCGTTCTCTGCACCGACGCCAAGACCGGCCGGGGGATAAAGGAGTTCTCCGCCGTCATCCGGGAGGCCCTGGCTGACCAGATCGCCCGCTGGCGGGAGAAGGGCCAGGTGGGGCGCAAGGTGCGGGTGATGGTGGTGGGGGTGCCCAACGTGGGCAAGTCCACCTTCATCAACAAGGTCGCCGGGCGAAAGTCCGCCAAGGCGGGGGATCGCCCCGGGGTCACCCGGGGCAAGCAGTGGGTGGCGGTGGACAGCGGCCTGGACCTGCTGGACACCCCCGGCATCCTCTGGCCCAAGTTTGAAGACCCCCAGGTGGGCCTGAACCTGGCCTTTACCGGCGCGGTGAAGGACGACGTCATGGACACCGAGACCCTGGCCTTCCACCTCATGGATCTGCTGAACGCCCACTACCCCCAGGCCATGACCGACCGCTACAAGATCGACCCCGACCCCGCCGCCCAGGGCTGGGAGCTGCTGGAGCGGGCGGGGCGGAAGCGAGGTTTTCTCATCTCCGGCGGCGAGGTGGACCTGGAGCGGATGGCCAACGTCCTCCTGGACGAGTTCCGGGGAGGCAAGCTGGGGCGGATCACCCTGGAGTGGCCGGAGGAGACGGGCCAATGAATATGTGGCAAGTGGAAAGCCTTTACAGGGAGAAGGGGTACCTGGCCATCTGCGGCGCGGACGAGGCGGGGGCGGGGCCCCTGGCCGGGCCGGTGTACGCCGCGGCGGTGCTGCTCCCCTTCGGCCTGGACCTCCCCGGCGTGGACGACTCCAAAAAGCTCACCGAGAAGAAGCGGGAGGCGCTGTTCCCCCTCATTCAGGAGGCCGCGATCTCCTGGGCGGTGACCAGCATCTCCCCCCAGGAGATCGACCAGACCGACATTTTGAAGGCCCGGCTCAAGGCCATGGATTTGGCCATCTCCCAGCTTGACCCCAGGGCCGACTTCGCCCTCATCGACGGCAACCGTGACAAGGGGATCACCTTGCCACACGCCGCGGTGGTGAAAGGGGACTCCAAGAGCCTGAACATCGCCGCCGCCTCCATTTTGGCGAAGGTGAGCCGGGACCGGCATATGCTGGAACTGGACGCCCTCTACCCCCAGTACGGCTTTGCCCGGCACAAGGGCTACCCCACCAAGGCCCACTACGAGGCCATTCGCCGCTTCGGCCCCAGCCCCGTCCACCGCATGACCTTCCTCCGGAAGTTCTACGCCCAGGAGGGCCAACCATGAGCGCCGACCGCCAGGCCCAGGGCCGGGAGAACCGGCTGCTGGGGAAGTGGGGAGAGGCGCTGGTGGCCCAGGACCTCCGGGCCAAGGGCTGGACGGTGGTGGCGGCGGGGTACCGCTGCCGGATGGGCGAGGTGGATCTCATCGCCACGAGTGACAAGTATATCACCTTTACAGAAGTCAAGCTCCGCAAATCGGCCGCTTTCGGCGCCGCCGGGGAGGCGGTGACCACCCGGAAACAGGCGCGTCTCCGGGCCGCCGCCCAGCTCTACCTGATGGAGCACCCCACCCGGCTCCAGCCCCGGTTCGATGTGGCGGAGATCTACGCGCCCCAGGGGTTTGAGACGAAAAAGCCCCAGATATCCTACATTGAAAACGCCTTTTGAGGAGGGGAGCTATGCGGGTCTTTGACGGGCATTGTGACACCCTTTCCCGCTGTCTGGAGACCGGGGAGACCTTTGTCCAAAACACGGGCCATTGGAGCCTTGACAAGGTAAATGCCTTTCCAGCCTGGGCGCAGTTTTTCGCCGTCTACACCGGCCGACCGCCCCAGCCGGGCGAGTCTCAATTCCCGCTCTTTCTCGCCCAGGCGGACATTTTGAGGCGGGAGATGGAGGCAAACCCCGACCGGATCGCCCTGTGTACCACCGCGGAGACCTGCCGGAGCGCCTGGGCGGCGGGGAAGGTGGCCGCCTTCCTCTCGGTGGAGGGGGCGGAGGCGCTGGACTGCGACCTGGAGCGGCTGCGCCAGGCCCACGCCATGGGCGTCCGGGCGGTGAACCTGACCTGGAACTTCTCCAACGCCCTCTCCGGCGCGGCGCTCTCAGACCCCGACCGGGGTCTGACCCCCCAGGGCCGGGCGTTTGTGGCGGAGATGGGCCGTCTGGGGGTGCTGGTGGACGTGTCCCACCTGTCCGACCCCGGCTTTTGGGACGTGGCGGAGCAGGTGGAAGGGCCGTTCATCGCCAGCCACTCCAACAGCCGCGCCCTGTGTTCTCACCCCAGAAACTTGACGGATGGGCAATTTACTGCCATAATGGAACATCAGGGGACGGTGGGTCTGAACCTGGCGCCCCAGTTTTTGGGGGAAGACCCCACGCTGGACACCGTGATCCGCCTCCTGGAGCACTTCCTGGCCCTGGGCGGGGAGGATACCGTGGCCCTTGGGGGCGACTGGGACGGGATCGCCTCCACCCCCGCCGGGGTGGAGGACGTCACCGCCTGGGCGGCCCTGTACCGTCGCCTGAAGTCGCTGGGCTACGGCCCGGCGCTGCTGGAAAAGCTGTTTTACAAAAACTTGATGAGAGTGGTGGAGCAAGTATGTATTATATGAGTACCCGTGGCGACGGCCGGCGCCTGACCGCCTCCCAGGCCATCGCCCAGGGCCTGGCCCTGGACGGCGGCCTTCTGACTCCGGAGGCCCTGCCGCCTCTGACCGCCGACTTTTTGGACAAGCTGCGGGGGATGACCTATCCCCAGCGGGCGGTGGCCGTCATGGCGCCCTTTTTGAGCGAGTTCTCGGAGGAGGAACTGGGCGCCTTTGCCCAGGCCGCCTACGGCGGCGGGAAGTTCGACTGCCCCGAGGTCGCCCCTGTCCGCCCGGTGGACGAGGGCACCTACTGCCTGGAGCTGTGGCACGGCCCCACCTGCGCCTTCAAGGACATGGCCCTTCAGATGCTGCCCCACCTGCTCACCGCCTCCCTGGAGAAAAACGGGGAGCGCAAGCAGGTCTGCATCCTGGTGGCCACCTCCGGCGACACGGGGAAGGGCGCCCTGGAGGGCTTCAAGGACGTGGATCGGACCAAAATCTTGGTCTTCTATCCCCAGAACGGCGTCTCCGCCATCCAGGAGCTGCAGATGGTCACCCAGGAGGGGGGCAACGTGGGCGTGTGCGCCGTCAAGGGAAACTTTGACGACGCCCAGACCGGCGTGAAGCGCCTCTTTGCCGACGAAGGACTGCGGGAGCAGTTGGCCGGACGGGGCTATTTCCTCTCCTCGGCCAACTCCATCAACTGGGGTCGCGTGCTGCCCCAGATCGCCTACTACGTCTCCGCCTACTGCGACCTGCTGAACCAGGGCGCGGTCCAGAGCGGCCAGACGGTGAACGTCTGCGTCCCCACGGGGAACTTCGGGAACATCCTGGCCGCCTACTACGCCAAGTGCATGGGGGTGCCCATCGGCAAGCTGATCTGCGCCTCCAACGCCAACAACGTCCTCACCGACTTCCTCCGCACCGGGATCTACGACAAAAACCGCCCCTTCTACCAGACCCTTTCCCCCTCCATGGACATCCTGGTCTCCAGCAACCTGGAGCGGCTGCTCCTGGCGCTCACCGAAGACCGTGCCCAGGTGGCGGAATGGATGGGCGAGCTGAACGCCACGGGGCGGTATCAGGTCTCTGACCGGTTGACCCAAAAGCTCCGGGAGGAGTTCGCCTCCGGCTTCTGCGACGACGCCCAGACCAAGGCCCAGATCGCCAAGACCTGGAAGGAGCACGGCTACCTCATCGACCCCCACACCGCCGTGGCCTTCCACGTGCTGGAGGAGTATCGCCGGGAGACGGGGGACAAGACCCCGACCCTGGTGGTCTCCACCGCCAGCCCCTTCAAGTTCTGCGACGGCGTGCTGGACGCCTTGGGCGTGGCGGAAAAGGCCCAGGGGCTGGACATCCTGGACCAGCTCTCCCAGGTCTCCGGCCGCCCCGTGCCCGCGCCCCTGGCCGGACTGCGGGGGAAGGCCCACCGGTTTACCCAGTGCGCGGAAAAGGACAAGATGGTGGACCAAGTGTTGGAAATGCTGATCTGATCAAAAGGCAGGTGAGGGCGTGGCTCTTTACGCCATCGGCGACACCCATCTGTCCCTGGGCGGGAGCAAGCCCATGGACGTGTTTGGCGGCGCCTGGGACAACTATGTGGAAAAGCTCCGCCAGGGGTTTTCCGCCGTTGAGAAGGAGGACGTGGTGGTCCTGTGCGGCGACCTCTCCTGGGGGATGAGCCTGGAGGAGGCGCTGCCCGACTTCACCTTTCTGGACGCCCTGCCGGGGACGAAGTACATCCTCAAGGGCAACCACGACTACTGGTGGACCACCGCCAACAAGATGCGCACCTTTTGGGCCGACCACGGCCTGACCACCCTGAATCTGCTCCACAACAACTGCGCCTTCTACGGGGAGGTGGCCCTGTGCGGCACCCGGGGCTGGTTTTTTGACCCCCAGTCGGCCGCCGCGGAGACGGACAAGGTCTACCGCCGGGAACTCATCCGGTTGGAGTGTTCCCTTCGGGCGGCGGGAGAGGCGGGGGAGAAGCTGGTCTTTCTCCACTACCCGCCAAAATACCAGGGCTACGTCTGCCAGGACATCATAGACCTGCTGGAAAAATACCACGTCTCCCGGTGCTTTTACGGCCATCTCCACGGCCCGGCCCACAAGCTGGCCATCCAGGGGGAGGCGGGCGGCGTGGACTATCGGATGGTCTCGGCGGACTACCTGGGGTTCGCCCCGGAAAAAATCTTGGACTAAATCGAAAAAAAGGGTGGAAATCTCTGCCCTAATCTGCTAGAATAGACGTGTTGCGGGCCTGTTGCGGCCCAGTTTGCTGTGACATAGGGGTCGCGGCCCAACGGGAGGAAACAGAAACATGAAGGTAACAAGCAAGACCCAAGGCGAGCACAACACCGTAGAGCTGGTCATCCAGGTGGACGCCCAGACCTTTGACGAGGCTGTCAACAAGGTCTATCTGCGCCAGCGCAAAAATATCAGCATCCCCGGCTTCCGCAAGGGCAAAGCCCCCCGGAAGATCGTGGAGTCCATGTACGGCGCGTCCATCTTCTACGAGGACGCGGTGAACGACCTCTATCCCACGGCCTACGAGGAGGCGGTGGAGGCCGAGGGGCTGAAGCCCGCCGCCTACCCCAAGATCGAGGTCACCGAGATGGGCAAGGACGGGTTCACCTTCAAGGCCACCATCGCCCTGAAGCCGGAGGTGAAGCTGGGCGCCTACAAGGGCCTCACCGCCCCCAAGACCGCCGCCGAGGTCACCGAGGCGGACATCGACGCCGAGATGACCCCCTACATCCAGCGCGCCACCCGCCTGGTGGCGGTGAAGCGCAAGGCCAAGAAGGGGGACACCGCCGTCATCGACTTCGAGGGCTTTGACAACGGCGTACCCTTTGAGGGCGGCAAGGGCGAGGGATTCAGCCTGGAGCTGGGTTCCGGCACCTTCATCCCCGGCTTTGAGGACGGCGTCATCGGCATGAAGGCCGGGGAGGAGAAGGACCTGGACGTGACCTTCCCCGAGGACTACACCCCGGAACTGGCCGGAAAGCCCGTTGTGTTCAAGGTCAAGGTCCAGGAGGTCAAGGAACCCCAGAAGCCCGAGCTGGACGACGAGTTTGCCAAGGACGTCTCCGAGTTTGACACCCTGGCCGACTTCCGCAAGGACCTGGGTGAGAAGCTGAAAGCCCGCCGGGAGAGCCAGGCCCAGACCGAGTTTGAGCGGGCCATCACCGACCAGCTCATCGACAACACCGAGGCGGACGTCGCCGACGCCATCGTGGAGCAGGAGGCCGACCGGCTCATGGAGGACTACGCCCGCCGGGTCCAGAGCCAGGGCATCCCCTTTGAGCAGTACCTGTCCATGACCGGCCTGAGCGTGGACGTCCTCCGGGCGCAGGCCATGGCCGGCGCCAAGCGCCGCGTCCTCAACGAGCTGGCCCTGGAGGCCGTGGCCAAGGCAGAGGGCCTTGCCGTCTCCGCCGAGGAGAAGGACGCGGAGTATCAGCGCCTTGCCGAGGAGTACAAGATGGAGGCCGACCAGGTCAAGGCCGCCGTGGCCGAGGAGGACCTGGAGCGGGATCTGCTGCTGAAGAAGGCCTCCCAGTTCGTTCTGGACAACGCCAAGGAGGGCAAAGCCCCCGCCAAGAAGACCGCCAAGGCCGCCGCGAAGGAAACTGACGGCGAGGCCAAGAAACCCGCCGCGAAGAAGCCCGCCGCCAAGAAGCCGGCGGACAAGGACGCGGACGAGGCGGCCGAGAAGCCGGCGGCGAAGAAGACCACGGCCAAGAAGACCGCGGCCAAGCCGAAGGCGGAAGCCGACAAGTAAGAGGGAATAACTGGCGCGGGGCAGGGTTATACTTTGGTGTAATGCTGCCCCGCACCCATTTTTTGCAAAGGAGAATACGATATGCCTCTCATTCCTTATGTAATCGAGCAGACCAACCGGGGCGAGCGGTCTTACGACATCTTCTCCCGCCTGCTCAACGACCGCATCGTCATGCTCAACGAGGAGGTCAACTCCGCCACCGCCAGCGTCATCGTGGCCCAGCTCCTCTTCCTGGAGGCCCAGGACCCGGACAAGGACATCCAGTTCTACATCAACAGCCCCGGCGGCTCCATCACCGACGGCATGGCCATCTACGACACCATGCAGTATATCAAGTGCGACGTGTCCACCATCTGCATCGGCTTGGGCGCGTCCATGGCGGCCTTCCTGCTCTCCGCGGGTACCAAGGGCAAGCGCTTTGCCCTGCCCAACGCCGAGATCATGATCCACCAGCCCTCCGCCGGCACCCAGGGCCAGGTCACCGATATGGCCATCCACATCAAGCGCTTTGAGGTCATCAAAAAGCGGATGAACACCATCCTGGCCGCCAACACCGGCAAGAGCGTGGAGGAGGTCACCGCCGCCTGCGAGCGCGACCACTTCATGACCGCCGAGGAGGCCCTGGAGTTCGGCCTGATCGACAAGGTGATCAAGAACCGGGAGTAAGCCATTACCTCTAGAGGTGATACCATGTCCAAACAAGAAAACATCCGCTGCTCCTTCTGCGGCAAGCCCCAGGAGGCGGTCAGCCGCATCATCGCCGGCCCCGGCGCGTATATCTGCAACGAGTGCATCCACCTGTGCATGAACATCCTGGAAGAGGAGGGGCTGGACGAGGAGGAGCTGCTGGGCCGGGAGACGTCCACAGGTCTGGACGATATCCCCACCCCCCAGGAGATCCGCGCCGTGCTGGACGAGTATATCATCGGCCAGGAGGAGGCCAAGGTGGCCATGTCGGTGGCGGTGTACAACCACTACAAGCGGGTCTACCTGGGCGGCGAGGACGACGACGTGGAGCTGCAAAAGAGCAACATCCTCCTCATCGGCCCCACCGGCTGCGGCAAGACCATGTTCGCCCAGACCCTGGCCCACATCCTGAAGGTCCCCTTCGCCATCGCCGACGCCACCACCCTCACCGAGGCCGGTTACGTGGGCGACGACGTGGAGAACATCCTCCTGCGCCTGGTCCAGGCCGCCGACTACGACGTGGAGCTGGCCCAGCGGGGCATCATCTACGTAGACGAGATCGACAAGATCGCCCGGAAGAGCGAGAACACCTCCATCACCCGGGACGTGTCCGGCGAGGGGGTGCAGCAGGCGCTGCTGAAGATCCTGGAGGGCACGGTGGCCAACGTCCCGCCCCAGGGTGGCCGGAAGCACCCCCACCAGGAGTTTATCCAGGTGGACACCCGGAACATCCTGTTCATCTGCGGCGGCGCCTTTGACGGCATCGAGAAGATCATCGAAAATCGCCTGAACCGCAAGACCATCGGCTTCGGCGCCCACATCCCCACCGCGCAGGACCGGGAGCGCTCCGACCTTTTGCGCGAGCTTCAGCCCCACGACCTGCTGAAGTTCGGCATCATCCCGGAGCTGGTGGGCCGTCTGCCGGTCCTCACCACCGTCCACGCCCTAAACCGGGAGCAGTTGGTGGAGATCCTGACCAAGCCGAAAAACGCCCTGGTCAAGCAGTACCAGAAGCTCCTGCGCTACGACGATGTGGATCTGGAGTTCCAGCCCGAGGCCTTGGAGGCCGCCGCGGACGCGGCCCTGGAGCGGGGCATCGGCGCCCGCGGGCTGCGGGCGGTGCTGGAGGGGGTCATGACCCAGATCATGTACGACATCCCCAGCCAGAGCGACATCGTCAAGGTCACCGTCACCCCGGCCTGCGTCAAGGAGGGGGCAAGCCCCATCCTTGAGCGGGACCCCAAACGGGTCAAACGCCCCGCGGAGGAGCGGCGAGAGGACCGGCGCAAGGACGTCTCTTAACGGCACGAAACGGGCGATAATGACGAGTTATCGCCCGTTTTTGTCCCTTATCGCCCCATAACAAACCCACGTCCCACGGAGGGAGGGAAGACCCATGACGCAAACGGAGAGCAGAATGCCCCTGGTGCCCCTGCGGGGGCTGGTGGTGTTTCCCAATATGCTGCTCCACTTCGACGTTGCCCGGTCCCAGTCGGTGAAGGCCCTGGATCGGGCGATGACGGGGGAGGGGTCGGCGTTTTTGGTGACCCAGCGGGACATGACCGTGGAGGACCCCACGCCGGAGGACCTCTATGAGGTGGGGGTGGTCTGTGCCGTGCGCCAGATCCTCCGGCTGCCCGGCGGCGGCGTCCGGGTGCAGGTGGAGGGCCTTCACAGGGGCAGGCTCCTCCAGGTGACCCAGACCACCCCCCATTTCGAGGCGGAGGTCCTGGAGCTGCCCGACCCGTGCCACCGGCGCAACACCCCCGCCGTGGAGGCGTTGGTGCGCAAGAGCTACGACATCTACGAGTCCTACGTCCAGCTGGTCCCCGCCGCGGCGGAGACGCTGATCACCGTCCTGGCCAGCGACGACCCCGCCTATATCGCCGACCACATCGCCCAGAACATCTCCCTGCGCTTCGAGGAGAAGCAGAAGCTCCTGGAGGAGCTGCGCCCGGCCCGTCGTCTGGAGCGGCTGTGCCGCCTGCTACAACGGGAGGTGGATGTTTTGGGGCTGGAGGGCGAAGTGGAGAGCAAAGTCCGCCAGGGCCTGGGCCAGCTCCAGCGCGACCAGATCCTTCGCGAGCAGCTCCGCGTCATCCAGACCGAGCTTGGCGAGGGGGAGGACGACGATCTGGCCGAGTACCGGGCAAAACTGGCCCAGGCGAAGCTGCCCCCGGCGGTGGCCGAGCGGCTGGGCCGGGAGCTTTCCCGCCTGGAAAAGCAGCCCTACGGCTCCGCGGAGGCCGCCGTATCCCGGAACTACCTGGATGTGTGCCTGGAGCTGCCCTGGGGCGTGACCACCCGGGACAAGGCGGACGTGGCCGCCGCCCGACGGGTGCTGGACCGGGAGCACTACGGCCTGGAGAAGGTAAAAGAGCGCATTTTGGAGTACGTCGCCGTGCGCCAGTTGGCGCCGGATGTGAAGGGCCAGATCCTGTGCCTGGTTGGCCCGCCTGGGGTGGGCAAGACCTCGGTGGCCCTGTCGGTGGCCAAAGCCCTGGGGCGCAAGCTGGCTCGCGTCTCCCTGGGCGGCGTTCACGACGAGGCGGAGATCCGCGGCCACCGCAAGACCTATATCGGCGCCATGCCCGGCCGCATCATCACCGCCATCCGCGCCGCCGGGTCGTGTAACCCCGTGATGGTGCTGGACGAGGTGGATAAGCTGGGTTCGGACGGCCGCAGCGACCCCACCTCCGCGCTGCTGGAGGTGCTGGACCCGGAGCAGAACGCCACCTTCCGGGACAACTTCCTGGAGCTGCCCTTCGACCTCTCCCAGGTCCTTTTCATCACCACCGCCAACACCCTGGACACTATCCCCAGGCCGCTCCGGGACCGCATGGAGATCATCGAGCTGCCCAGCTATACCGACGAGGAAAAGCGCCACATCGCCAAGGGCTACCTGCTGCCCCGCCAGGAGAGGCGCCACGGTTTGAAACACGGCCAACTCAAGGTGAGCGACGCCGCCCTGCGGCAGATCATCACCGCTTACACCCGGGAGTCCGGCGTGCGGATGCTGGAGCAGCAGTTGGCCCGGCTGTGCCGCAAGGCCGCCACCCGCCTGGTGGAGGCGCCGGACAAGGCGGTCTCCGTCACCGGGAAAAACCTGGAGGAGTTCCTGGGCGTTCCCAAGTACCACCCCGAGCGCCAGGCGTTGGAGCGCCGGGTGGGGGTGGTGAACGGCCTTGCTTGGACGGAGACGGGCGGCGAGCTGCTGGAGGTGGAGGTCAGCGTCATGCCCGGCGCGGGGAAGATCAAACTCACCGGCAACCTGGGAGACGTGATGAAGGAGTCCGCCCAGACCGCCCTGAGCTGCATCCGCTGCCGCACCGCCCAGCTGGGCCTGGCGGAGAACTTCTACAAGACCCGTGACATCCACGTCCACTTTCCCGAGGGGGCTGTCCCCAAGGACGGCCCTTCCGCCGGCATCGCCATCTTCACCGCCATGGCCTCCGCCCTCACCGGCGTTCCGGTGGAGGCCGGGCTGGCCATGACCGGAGAGGTGACCCTGCGGGGTCGGGTGCTGCCCATCGGCGGCCTGCGGGAGAAGACCATGGCCGCCCTGCGAAGCGGCGTGACCGGGGTCATCCTCCCGGCGAAGAACGAAAAGGACCTCCAGGAGATCGATCAGGAGGTGCGCGCCAAGCTCCAGTTCACCCTGGTGGATCAGGTGGACCAGGTGCTGGAAAAGGCGCTGGGCGACTTTTCTCCCTTGGGGAAGGGCAAGCCCCGGACCCGTCGGGGACGCCCGGAAGCCCGGCAGTAGGGGGGTGCGATATGGAGCTGAACTGGAACAGGGCGGAGTTTATCCGCTCGGCGGTGCGCCCGGAGGATTTTCCCCGGGACCGTCTGCCCCAGATCGTTTTCTCCGGCCGGTCCAACGTGGGCAAGTCCTCCGTCATCAACCGCCTGGTGAACCGCAAGAACTTCGCCCGGGTGGGAGCCGCGCCGGGGAAGACCACCCACATCAACTACTTCCTCATCGACCAGCGCCTCTATCTGGTGGATCTGCCCGGCTACGGCTACGCCAAGGTCTCCATGGCCGAGCGCCGGCGCTGGGGCAAGCTCATCGAGGCGTGGTTCGCCGACAGCTCCCTGATGGCCCTGGGGGTGATGCTGGTGGATCTGCGCCACAAGCCCACGGCGGACGATATCACCATGGGCCGGTGGTACGCCGCCAGCGGAAAACCCTACGTGGTGGTGGCCAACAAGCTGGACAAGGTGAAAAAGAGCGAGCTGGAGGGCAACATCGCCCGCATCCGGGAGACTCTGGAGCTGCCGGAGACGGTCAGGCTCATCCCCTTCTCCGCGGAGAAGGGGGACGGAAAGCAGGAACTTCTGGGCGAGATCTCGGCCCATCTAGGGGGGAATAACGGATGAAATACGTGCGCATTCACAAGGACAGCGGCCCCATGTGGGGCGAAGTACGTGGGGAGACGGTATTCTGCCTGGCCCACGCCCCGTACCTGGGCCTGGTGCCCACCGGGGAGAGCCTGCCCCTGCGCCAATGCAGGCTGCTCGCCCCGGTGGAGCCGGGAAAGATCGTCTGCGTGGGCAAAAACTACCGGGACCACGCCCTGGAGCTGGGCAACGAGGTGCCTGACCACCCCATTTTGTTCCTGAAAGGCCCCAACGTACTCCAGGACCCGGAGGGCGCCATCACCGCCCCGGACTTTGTCACCCGGGTGGACTACGAGGGGGAGTTGGCCGTGGTGATGGGCAGGCGGGCGAAGAACGTGAAGGCCCAGGACGCCAAGGAGTACATACTGGGCTACACCTGTTTCATCGACGTGACCGCCCGGATCATCCAGAGCCAGGACGGCCAATGGACCCGCGCCAAGAGCATGGACACCTTCGGCCCCTGCGGCCCCTGGGTCACCGACGAGGTGGAGCCGGAGGACCTGACCCTCACCACCCGCCTCAACGGCAAGGTGGTCCAGAACGCCTCCACCAAGCTCCTTTTGCACTCCATCCCGGAACTCATCGAGTTCATCTCCGCCTCCATGACCCTGGAGCCGGGGGATGTGATCGCCACCGGCACCCCCGCCGGCATCGGCCCCATGAAGAACGGCGACAGGGTAGAGGTGGAGATTTCCGGCATCGGGACCCTCTCCAACCCCGTGTCCCTGCCCAAGGTCAAGAGCCTCTAAGAGCAAAAAACCGCCGCCATCCAAAAGGGATGGCGGCGGTTTTCTCCGCGCGGTTTACAGCCCGTCCACATCCACCAGGATGTTGTCGGTGCCGTGTTCTTCAAACTCGCTGATGTAGGCGTCGATCCGGCTGGCCAGCTCAGGGTAGTTGGACTCGTCGATGGGGGGGTCGTCCATATCCCGCCGGGCCAGATCCTCGGCCAGAATGTCGAAAAAGACGTCGTTTTCGTACTGCATGATGGCCTCGTGGATGCCGCCCTCGGCAAAGGCGCGGGAGGGGACGATCTCCCCCTCGTAGATCTCCGCCAGGGAGGGCATCCCCTCCTGGGCGGCGCGGAGGAAGAGCAGGGACTCCACCTGGTCGTAGTCCTTGATGCGGTCGTCTCCACGGGTGGAGTTCAGGATCCAGTTGCCGATGTAGACCATATCCAGCAGCCGGCGAAATTCCTTCTTCGTCAGTTCCAGCTTCACAGCGATCCCTCCTGTTCGCCATAGAACTTTCCCCTCTATTATAGCGCCTTTTCCGCCGTTGTCAAATCCTCAAATGTTGGCAGCGCCAGGCCGTCGGACCGGCAAATTGGAAGAAAAACGAATTTCCTGTTGAAAAGCGGGATCGGTTCGGGTATAATGATCCCAGCGGCCACGCATTCGCCGCTTTCACAACTAGGAGGTCATTATCATGGCAAAAATTACCAAAGACACCATCATCGGCGATATTCTGGACATCGCGCCCCAGGCCGCCCCGGTCTTCATGTCCATCGGGATGCACTGCCTGGGCTGCCCCGCCTCTCGCGGGGAGACGGTGGAGCAGGCCTGCGCCGTCCACGGCATCCCCTACCAGACGGTCCTGGACCAGCTCAACCAGCTCATCCCCCAGGAGGCTTGACCAAACGGCGAAAAGGAGCGGCCCTGCCGCTCCTTTTTTGCGGAAAGGGAGAACACTATGGCCCTGCATCTGACCCCCCGGCTGCGCACCCTGGCCCAGCTCGTCCCACCCGGCGCCCGCCTGGCCGATGTGGGCACCGACCACGCCTATCTCCCCGCCTGGCTCCTGGAGCGGGGGACGATCCCCTTCGCCGTGGGCACCGATCTGCGCCGCGGCCCTTTGGCGCGGGCGAAGGAGACGGTGGAGCGCTGGGGCGTGGCCGACCGCGTCTCTCTGCGCCTGTGCGACGGACTGCGGGGCGTGGAGCCGGATGAGGTGGATTGCGTGGTCATCGCCGGGATGGGCGGGGAGACCATTTTGGGCATCCTCTCCGCCTCCCCCTGGGCGGCGGAGAAGACCTTGCTGGTGCAGCCCATGAGTTCCCTGCCCGACCTGCGGGGCGGCCTCGCCCCCCTGGGGCTGCACATCGATCGGGAGACCTTGGTGTTGGGGGGGGAGACCCTCTACACCATCATGGCGCTCTCCGCCGGGGCGGAGGGGGCGCTGACGGCGGCCCAGCGGCAGGTGGGCCGGGCGGAGAACCACACCGGCGACCCCCTGTGGCCCCGGTATCTGCGCCAGGAGGCGGCGCGGGTCCGCCGGGCGCTGGACGGACTGGAGCGCTCCCGGCGGCCGGAGGACGGCCGGCGGCGGCAGGAGCTGGCGGCGGCCCTTTCGGGCATGGAAACGATGATGGAGGCGATCTGAGATGGCGACTGTGCGGGAGATCTATGACGCGCTGGACAAGCGCGCTCCCTTTGTGCTCCAGATGGACTTTGACAACGCCGGGCTGCTGGTGGGCCGGGGCGAGGCGGAGGTCCGCCGGGCGCTTGTGAGCCTGGATATCACCCCGGCGGTGGTCCGGGAGGCCAGGGAGTGGGGCGCGGAGCTGATCGTGGCCCACCACCCCATCATTTTCCGCCCCGCCCGGTCGATCACCGACGAGACCACCGTGGGGCGGGTGGTGCTGGACCTGGCCGAGGCGGGGATCGCCGCCATCTGCGCCCACACCAACCTGGACGCGGTAGCCCAGGGGGTGAACGACGCCCTTGCCCACGCCCTGGGCCTGGAGGATGTGACCCTGCTCACCCAGGACGGGACAGACCCCCAGGGCCGTCCCTACGGCGTCGGGCGGGTGGGGTCGGTGCCCGCCCAGGAGCCGGCCCAGTTCGCCGCCTTTGTGAAGGCCGCCCTGGGCGCCAACAGCGTCCGCATGGTGGACGGCGGCCGCCCCATCCGCCGGGTGGCGGTGGGGGGCGGAGCCTGCGGCGGCATGGTCCCGGACGCCCTGGCCAAAGGCTGCGACGCCTTTGTCACCGCCGATGTGAAATACGACGTATTTCTGGAGGCCCAGGCCCAGGGCCTGACCCTCATCGACGCGGGGCACTACCCCACGGAAAACGTGGTCTGTCCCGTTTTGGAAGCCTGGCTCGGGCAGGACTTCCCCGATGTGGAGACCCGCCGCGCCCAGACCCATCAAGAACCCTACGCCGCCCTCTGAGGACGAGCGGAAAAAACAGCCGGACTGCACTTGCAGTCCGGCTGTTTTGCGCTTCCAGTCTACCTCGCCCGCAAGGCCCAGAAGGCCACGGCGCTGGCGGCGGCGACGTTGAGGGAGTCCACACCGCGGGCCATGGGGATCTTTACGGTGTGGTCGCACTGGGCGATGGTGCGGAGGGAGAGGCCGTCTCCCTCGGTGCCCAGGATGATGGCCAGTTTCTCCTGGCCTGCCAGGCCGGGGTCGTCGATGTCCACGGTGTTGTCCCGCAGGGCCATGGCCACCGTCTGAAAGCCCAGCGAGCGCAGGCGGTTCAGCCCCGGCTGGGGCCACTGGTCATACCGCTCGCCGATGCGGGTCCAGGGCACCTGAAAGACGGTGCCCATGCTCACCCGGGCGGAGCGGCGGTAGAGGGGGTCGCAGCAGCCGGGGGTGACCAGCACCCCGTCCATCCCCAGCGCCGCCGCCGAGCGGAAGATCGCCCCCACGTTGGTGTGGTCTACAATGTCCTCCAGCACCGCGATCCGCCGCGCCCCGGCGCACAGCGCCTCCACGGTGGGCAGGGTGGGGCGGCGCATGGCGCACAGCACCCCGCGGGTGAGGGGGTAGCCGGTGAGCTGGGCCAGGAGGTGGTCGTCGGCGGTGTAGACGGGCACGTCCCCGCAGCGGTCGATGATGGGCGCGCCCTGTCCGGTAAGGTGCTTGCGCTCCATGAGCAGGCTCACCGGCTCGTACCCCGCGTCCAGCGCCCGGTGGATGACCTTGGGACTCTCCGCGATGAAGATGCCCAGCTGAGGCTCCAGGCGGTTGCGCAGCTGCGCCTCGGTGAGCCGGGCGTAGGCGTCCAGCCGGGGGTCGGAGAAGTCCGCGATCTCGACGATGTCAGCCACGGCCTTCGCCCCCTCCCCGGCGGAAGAGGACGCACAGCACCACCAGCAGCACCGCCGCCGACAGCGCCAGGGGGATCCAGGGGCCGGGCACAAAGCCCATGAGCAGATACCCCAGGGCGCAGATGACGGCCACCAGCGTGGCGTAGGGCAGCTGGGTCTCCACGTGGTCGATGTGCCGCACCTGGGCGCCGGTGGAGGAGAGGATGGTGGTGTCCGACAGGGGCGAGCAGTGGTCGCCGCACACCGACCCGGCCAGCGTGGCGCCCAGGGTGGGGATGAGCAGGGGGGAGGTCGAGCCGTCAAAGATCATGGTGACGATGGGGATGAGGATGCCGAAGGTGCCCCAGGCGGTGCCGGTGGAGAAGGAGAGGAACGCCGCCACGGCGAAGACGATCACCGGCAGCAGATTTAGGGAGAGGGACACCTGGTCGATAAACTGGCTGACGAACGCACCGGTGCCGATCATCTCCCGGCAGACGCCGCTGAGGGACCAGGAGAGGATGAGGATGAGCATGGGGGGCACGATGTTCTGGATGCCCTGGACCGCCCCCTCCATAAAGGCGGTGAAGGTCATGAGCCGCCGGGGGAGATAGAGTGCCATGGCGGTGATCAGCCCGGCGAAGGCCCCCAGGGTCAGCCCCGCCGTGGGGTTGGCGCCGATGGCCTCCGAGAAGGGCGTCCCGGAGAAAAATCCGCCCACGTAGGCCATACCCAGGATGGCGCAGACCACCAGCACCAGGATGGGCAGCACCAGGTCGATCACGCGCCCCTTCGGGCTGGGCGCGCCGCCCTGGGAGGAGGACTTCAACTGCCCGCTCTCGCCCGCGGCGGCCCGCGCCTCCGCCTGGCGCATGGGGCCAAAGTCCATGCCGGTGACGCACAGGACAAACACCATGAGCAGGGTGAGCAGGGCGTAGAGGTTGTAGGGGATGACCTTCAAAAAGGCGTCAAATCCCCCGGCGCTGTCCAGCTCGGAGGCCACCGCCACCGCCCAGGAGGACACGGGGGCGATGATGCACACCGGGGCGGCGGTGGCGTCGATGAGGTAGGCCAGCTTCTCCCGGGAGATCTTGTGCTTGTCGGTGATGGGGCCCATGACGGTGCCCACGGTGAGGCAGTTGAACCCGTCGTCGATAAAGATGAGAAGGCCCAGCAGGGCGGTGGCCAGCTGGGAGCTGCGGCGGCTTTTGAGCTTGGCGCCCGCCCACTTGCCGTAGGCCTGGGAGCCGCCGGAGCGGGTCACCTCCACCACCACCGCCCACAAAAGGGCCAGGAAGATGATCATGTATCCGTTCTCGCCGATCTTCTTGGCCATCATGTCGAACACCCTCGTCACGGCGGCCAGAATGGAGTCGCCGGAGGCGAAGGAGTAGATGAGCATACCGGAGAGGATGCCGGCGAACAGGGAGGAGTAGACCTCCTTGGTCACCAGGGCCAGCACGATGGCGATGACCGGCGGCAGGATGGACACCCAGCCGGTGTAGAGCAGTTCCAGTTCCACGGCAGACGATACCCCCGTTTCCAAAATTTCCTTTCTAGAGGATGATACCCAAAGTTTGCCCATTTGTCAATCCGACCGGGGCGGGGATTGCGCGGGGTGTGGCGTTGTGCTACAATAATAGCAGTTTATTTCATGGGCAAAGGAGGCAGACCGCCGTGTATGAACTGATCGCCGTCACCGACAAGTGCTATTACGTCCAAAGTCCCGCCAAGATCGGGCTGGTGAAGCTGGAGGGGGCGGACGTGTGCCTGATCGACAGCGGCAGCGACAAGGACGCCGGGCGGAAGGTCCGTCAGATCCTGGACGCCAACAGCTGGCGCCTCACCGCCATCTACAACACCCACTCCCACGCCGACCACATCGGCGGGAATAAGTATCTGCAAGGCCAGACCGGCTGCAAGATCTACGCCCCCGGGATCGAGCGGGACTTCACCGCCCACCCCGTCCTGGAGCCGTCCTTCCTCTACGGCGGCTACCCCAGCCGGGACCTGCGCCACAAGTTTCTCCTGGCCCAGGAAAGCGCGGTGGAGCCGCTGACGGAGGATGTCCTGCCCCCCGGCTTTACGCCCATCGACCTGCCGGGGCACAGCTTTGACATGGTGGGCTTTCGCACGCCGGACGACGTAGTCTACCTGGCGGACTGCCTCTCCAGCCGGGAGACGCTGGAGAAGTACCAGATCAGCTTTCTCTACGATGTGGAGGCCTACCTCCAGACCCTGGAGCGGGTGGAGGCCATGACCGCCGTCCGGTTCGTCCCGGCCCATGCGGAGGCCACAGAGGATATCGCCCCGCTGGCCCGGTTCAACCGGGAGAAGGTCCTGGAGATCGCCGGACGAATTGTGGACATCTGCGCCCAGCCGCTCAATTTTGAGGCGATCTTGCAGCGGCTCTTTGCCGCCTACGGCATCACCATGGACTTTCAGCAGTACGCCCTGGTGGGGAGTACCGTGCGCTCCTACCTGGCGTGGCTCAAGGACGCCGGCAGGTTGACGGTGCGGTTTGAGGACAACAAGCTCCTCTGGGAGCGGGCATAGGAGGGAAGTAAAATGTCCATTGAAGCGGTGCGGGCGTATTTCAGGGAATACGGTTTGGAAGACCGAATTCACGAGTTCGACGTGTCCAGCGCCACCGTGGAGCTGGCCGCCGCGGCGCTGGGGTGCGAACCCTGCCGGATCGCCAAGTCCCTCTCCCTTTTGGTGGAGGATCGCCCCATCCTGGTGGTGACGGCAGGGGATGTGAAGATCGACAACCACAAGTACAAAGAGCGCTTTGGGGTCAAGGCGAAGATGCTCTCCCCGGAAGACGTAGCCGCGAGGATCGGCCACGCCGTGGGCGGGGTCTGCCCCTTTGGGGTGAAGGAGGGCGTGACCACCTACCTGGACGTCTCCCTGCAACGGTTCCAGACGGTCTTTCCCGCCTGCGGCAGCAGCAACAGCGCCATCGAGCTGACCATCCCGGAACTGGAGCGCTATTCCGCCTTTGCCGACTGGGTGGATGTGTGCAAACTCCGGGAACAGGCGCCGGACTGAACCGCGGCGCGGCCTTTTTCCATGGGACTTTGGGATGGCTTTTATGGATCACGAAAGTGTCAAAGAGGTGCTGTCATGGGTTTGTTTGATTGGCTGAAGGGCAAAAAGGAGTCCGTTGACCAAAGTGCAGCGCGCCGCGAGGCGCCCGGCCGCGAGACGGGACCGGGCGGGCTGGACGAGAGCAAATTCATACCATTTTATCAGGCGATCGCCGACAAATTAGACGAGATCGTGCCGGGGGAATGGGAGGAGATCGCCATGTATGCCGAGGCGTTTTCCGGCGTGGCCACGGCGAGCTTTTACTACAAGGAGCCGGGGGGCGAGACCTATCTGTCAGGCGGTAAGATCCCGGATCGTGACGGCGTTGACACGAACACGTATTTTCGCCTCATGCAGGAATTGATCACCGACGTGAAGGCGCTGCAAAGGGAATTTGTCCAATGCGGTCAGCCGGAGTGGAAGGCGTTGACCTTTTTCCTGAATAGCGATTTTAAGTTTAGGGCGGCGTACTCCTATGACCTCGACGAAGAGGTGGACAGCTACCAGCGCCAACTGTGCTGGGCCTATCAGACCCTGGGCCTCGAACCGGCAGACGGCTGCGGGAAAACAGCGTTAAGGGAATATTTAGAGCGCGAGAGATCCACTTAGCCCGGGATGGATATGGCAATAGAGTTCCATTTTTTAGGCCAAATAAAAAATAATTGGACGGGCAAACATTGCCCGTCCAATTATTTTGGTGGAGCTGACGCAGAAGCGCGCGAACCTTTTTTCCGCTTCCGTGGCCGCTTGATTTCAAAGTCAATGTCGCCCCATGTGATTTCCTTTTTGTCGTCGCCGTACCATATCGTCATTATCACACGGTCATCAAAGACGAAAATCTTGTCTATGAAGTAGTC
>CANRLZ010000019.1 GCA_947631595.1 uncultured Oscillospiraceae bacterium | reverse complement strand
ACCGCCGGCGGGGTGGGCGCGGCCATCTTCTTCGCCCTGTGCGTGGCCCTGCTCTGTCGGCCCCGATCCAAATAAAACACAGCGGTTCAGGATGTCTCCTGAACCGCTGTGTTCGCTGTGGGGCCGGGCTGGGGCGACTGGCCGCCTGTCTGGGGCATGGCCAGGCCGTGGAGGAAGCCGTTGAGGGCGGGGGAGAGCACCTCGCCGCCCACCACCGTGTTGCGATAGAGCAGCAGGGACGCCTGGACGCCGGTCTCCCCGGTGGGGTAGTTGAGGATCTCATAGGTGTAGCGCTTTACCTTTTTCCCGGCGTACTTGGTCAGGTCGAAGCCCTGCCCGGCCTGGAGCGCCAGGTAGTCGTCGTACTCCGGCCCCATCTCCTTGGGGATTTGCAGCTCCTCCACCGCCAGCGGCTCCTCCCGCACCAGCCAGCCGTAGCTGCCCAGATAGGCCAGCCGATCCTCCGCCGTGCGGACGCCCTTGGGGCTGACCGCCCCCTCCGCGCCGGCAACCGGGCGGCCCGGCAGGATGAGCAGCGCCGCCAGGGCACACACCGCCGCCAGCACGCCGATCCCCCCGGCCGCCAGCCGCCGCCGGTTTAGCCTCGCCGTGTAGATAAACATGGTTCCCATCGCTCCTTCCAAGGGTGGAAAAATATCCTCAGCCATTTCTATGTGGATATGGTATACTATATGTATCGATTTTGCGGAAGGGGGGAGCGCCGTGGAGCGGCTGGACAAGCGGCTGTCCCAGGCGGGGTACGGTCGGCGGGAGGCCAGAGAGTTGATCCGCCAGGGCCGGGTGCGGGTGGACGGCGCACCGGCGACCCGCCCGGAGGAGAAATACCTGCCCGGGGCCGCCGTCACCGTGGACGGCGCGCCCCTGGCCGAGGGCTTTGTCTACCTCATGCTCCACAAGCCCCCCGACCTGGTCTCCTCCACGGAGGACCCCCGGGAGCGGACGGTGCTGGAGCTGCTGCCCCCGGAGCTGCGCCGCCGCGGGCTGTTCCCCGTGGGGCGGCTGGACAAGGACGCCACCGGCCTTCTCCTGCTCACCGACGACGGGGAACTTGCCCACCGCCTGCTCTCCCCCCGGCGGCATGTGGACAAGACCTACTACATAGAGGTAGACGGGACGCTGGATGAGGCCGACGTGGCCGCCTTCGCCGGGTCCATGACCCTGAGAGACGGCGCCCGGTGCCTCCCCGCGGTTCTCAAGCCCACCGGCCCGGACCGGGGCTTTGTCACCCTCCGGGAGGGGAAGTACCACCAGGTCAAGCGGATGTGCGCCGCCCGGGGCAAGCCTATCCGCCGCCTGGTCCGGGTGGTTTTTGGTCCCCTGGAGCTGGACCCCGCGTTGTCGCCGGGGGAGTGGCGCGCGCTGACGCGGGCGGAGACGGACGCCCTTCGGGCGGCCGGGGCGGGGGAACCTTGACGCCACGGGGTTTTCGTCGTTTTCAACAAATTTTTTTCCAAACCCTATTGAACTTCTCGAAATAATCAAGTATAATATCTATACTCGGTAGAATTCCGTCGTCTTTCGAGACGGCGGAGAAGACAAGAAATAAGGAGGCGGTTCCATGTCCAGCCGCATTTTCCAGAGCGTGATCCTCCAGATGAAGGACTGCACCAAGCTGCCCCTCGGCGTGGTGGACGGCGAAGGCTCCGTGGTAGCCTGCACCGAACTGGGCATGGTGGGGGAGCGCTGGCCCCAGGTGGCGGAGGCCATCAACCGCCACGACAGCGCCTACGTCGCCGTGGAGGGCAAGACCTTCCGCGCCCTGTCCAGTTGGAGCAACCTCTACGACTACGCCGCCTTCATCGGCGGGGAGGGGGAGGAGGCCCAGAGCCTCTGCGGTCTGGCCGCCGTGGCCCTCAACGGCGCCAAGGCCTCCTATGAGGAGAAGCACGACCGCGCCACCTTCATCAAAAACATCATCACCGACAACATCCTGGCCGGCGACATCTACGTCCGCGCCCGGGAGCTGCACTTCCCCGACGAGCACCCCTGGACCGTCTTTTTGATCCGCATGGTGCCGGAGGGCAACCCCAGCGCCATCGACCTGCTCCAGAACCTCTTTCCGGACAAGCAGGCGGACTTTGTCCTCTCTCTGAGCGACACGGACATCGCCGTGGTCAAGTCCCTGGAGGAGGGCTGCGACGCCAAGGAACTCCAACGCATCGCCACCCAGATCCAGGAGATGCTGGAGGAGGAGTTGAACCTGAAGTGCGTCATCGGCATCGGCACCATCGCCGCGCACCTTCGGGACCTGGGCCGCTCCTGCAAGGAGGCCGGCGTGGCCATCGAGGTGGGTAAGGTCTTCAACACCGAGATGGCGGTCATCAACTACGAAAACCTGGGCATCGGCCGGCTGATCTACCAGCTGCCCGCCACCCTTTGCGAGATGTTCCTCCAGGAGGTCTTTAAGAAAAATCCCATCGACGCCCTGGACCAGGAAACGCTGTTCACCATCAACAAATTCTTTGAGAACAACCTCAATGTCTCCGAGACCGCCCGGAAGCTCTTTGTCCACCGCAACACCCTGGTGTACCGGTTGGAGAAGATCAAGAAGCTCACCGGGCTGGATCTGCGGGAATTTGACGACGCCATCACCTTCAAGGTGGCGCTGATGGTGAAGAAGTACCTGGTCTCCCGGGGGATCGACAACTGACGGGAGGTACCCATGGTTCGCTTCATCGATGTGACCAAAGTCTATGAAAACGGCGCGGAGGCGCTGAAGGGCGTCTCCTTCCAGATCAACGACGGGGAATTTGTCTTCCTGGTGGGGCCGTCCGGCTCGGGCAAATCCACCGTCACCCGGCTGATGACCGCGGAGATCGCCCCCACCGGCGGGCGGATCATGGTCAACGGCCACAACCTCAACAACATCAAGCGCTCCCAGGTGCCCTATCTCCGGCGCACCCTGGGGGTGGTGTTCCAGGACTTCCGGCTGATGCGCAACAAGACAGCCTGGGAGAACCTGGCTTTTGTCATGCGCGTCGTCGGCTCCTCTCCCCACGCCATGCGCAAGCGCATCCCCTACGTGCTGGACCTGGTGGGCCTGTCCGGCCGGGAGAAGGAATTTCCCTCCCAGCTCTCCGGCGGGGAGCAGCAGCGCCTGGCCATCGCCCGGGCCCTGGTGAACAACCCGGAGATGATCATCGCCGACGAGCCTACCGCCAACGTGGACCCCAGCCTGAGCGTGGAGATCATGGAGCTGCTGGCCCAGATCAACGACCTGGACACCACGGTCCTGGTGGTCACCCACGAGAAGAGCCTGGTGGACCGCCTGGGCAAGCGGGTCATCGCCATCGAGGACGGGCGCATCCTCCGGGATGAGATGGGCGGGTACTACCACACCGCCCCCGAGGAGGAGACCGACGAGGACTTTGACCGCGGCGAGCTGGGCGTGGACGAACCCGAGGACGACGCGGACGAGGCCGACGATTTCGAGGACGGCGCCGCGGCCGAGGGCGTGGAAGAGAATGGGGCCGAGGATCAGGCCGATGAGGGCGAAGCCGATGAGGGATAAGAGACGCAGCTCCGGCCCCACCGTGGACCCGGGCAAGATGGTAGGCCCCAACCGGGCCAGGAGCAAACGCCCCAGCCGGGGCTGGAATTTGGGCTATTTCCTGCGGGAGGGCTTTGTGAGCATCTTCCGCCATGGCCTCATGTCCTTTGCCGCGGTGTGCATGACCGTGGCCTGTCTGCTCATCATGGGCACCTTCACCCTGGTGGCGGTGGACCTGGACGCCAACTTCCGGGAGATGGAGCGCAGCAACGAGTTCTCCGCCTACGTGGACGAGACCCTTACCGACGCCCAGGCCATCGGCCTGGAGCCGACGCTGATGAATGTCCCCAACGTGCGCCAGGTCATCTTTGTGGACCGCAGGGACGTCCTGGAGAATTTCCGGGCCGAGCACCCCGACGATGAGGACGGCCTTTTCGGCCTCCTGCCGGAGGACACCTTCCGCCACCGCTACCGCGTCTACGTCACCGACCTGGAGCAGCTCCAGGCGACGGTGAGCGCGGTGGAGCAGGTGCGGGGGATCGACGGCACCTCCAGCTTTGTAGAGGGCGCGGAGGGCATGATCGCCGTGCGCAACGTCGCCGCCGCCGTGGCCCTGATCCTGGTGGCCATTCTGGCGGTGGTGAGCCTCTTCATCATCGCCAACACCCTGCGCCTGGCCACCTTCTACCGCCGGGATGAGATCGCCATCATGCGCATGTGCGGCGCCACCAACGGCTTCATCTGCTGGCCCTTCGTGGCGGAGGGCTTGATGCTGGGCCTCTTCAGCGCGGGTCTGGCCTTCGGGTTGCAGTGGTTGGTCTACAACGTGATCGCCCAGTCTGTGGCCAAGGCGGGGCAGCTGAATTTCCTGGTGGTGATGGACTTCAAGGTCCTCTGGCCCGGCGTGCTCACCGCCTTCTGCGGCGGCGGGCTGCTCATCGGCGTGCTGGGTTCGCTCCTGGCCATCCGCCGGTTCCTGAAGGTGTAAAGGGGGGCGTTTTCCATGCACAACAAAAAACGGAAGACCCGCCGGGAGCGCCTTACCGCCCTCATCGCCTGCATCCTGGCCATCCTGATGCTCCTGCCCATGGTGTTCATGGTGGTGACCAATCTCTCCACCGCCGGGGCCGCCAACTCCAGCCAGATCCAGAAGGAGATCGACGCGCTGAAGCAGAAGAACAAGGAGATTGCCAGCCAGAAGTCCGAACTCCAGGGCGAACTGAGCAAGCTGGGCGCGGAGAAGAGCGACGCCGTCGCCCGCAAGGGCGTCCTGGACCAGCGGATCTCCGTGCTGGAGGACGAGATCGAGAACTTGGACGCCCAGATCGCCCAGTACGCCGCGCTCATCGCGGAAAAAGAGCGTGAGGTGGCGGAGAACGAGGCCAAGGAACAGGCCCAGTTTGAACTCTTCCTCAAGCAAGTCCGGGCCATGGAGGAGCAGGGGACGGTCTCCTACTGGTCCATCATCCTCTCCGCCGAGAGCTTTTCCGACCTCCTGGACCGGGTGGAGATGGTAAACGACATCACCGCCTACAACCAGAAGATCGTGGATCAGCTCAAGGCCACCCGCGCCGCCCTTCAGCAGGCCAAGGCCGAGCTGGAGGACGCCAAGGCGGAGACGGAGGACCTCCGGGCCACCCAGGCCGCCGCCAAAAAGGAGCTGGAGAGCCAGAAGGCGGAGGTTCAGAAGCTCATTGACCAGATCAGCGCCGACCAGGCGCTGACCCAAAAGGCCATCGACGACCTGGAGGCATCCGCCAAGGACATGGACAGCCAGATCGCCAAGAAGGAGAAGGAGCTGCAAGCGGCCATCGAGGCCGCCCGCAAGGCCGGCAACACCAGCTCCTACCAGATCGACCCCGGCAGCGGTTACTACTGGCCTTTGCCCTCCAACCGGGTCACCATCACCTCCTTCTTCGGCCCCCGGAGCGACCCCTTTACCGGCAAGCACGCCAACCACTCCGGCACCGACATCAGCGCCCCCAGCGGCACGCCCATCTACGCCGCCCACGGCGGCATCGTCCTCACCTCCACCTCCCACTGGTCCTACGGCAACTACGTAGTCATCAGCCGGGGCGACGGCATCTCCACCCTCTACGCCCACATGTCCCGCCGGGCGGTCTCGGAGGGACAGACGGTGAAGCAGGGGCAGGTCATCGGCTACGTGGGCACCACCGGCCGCTCCACCGGCCCCCACCTCCACTTTGAGGTCCGTGTGAACGGCACCCGTACCGACGCGCTGAAGTACTACCCCAACGTGAAGTGGATCAACCACACCGGTTACTCCTATTAAGTGAGTCGATATCTATGAAAAATAAGCGCTTTACCCCCCGTGCCCTGATCGTGACCGCCGCGCTCACCCTGGTCGCCACATTGGCGCTGACCCTGGGGGCGCTGGCTCTGACCGCCTGGCTCCGTCTGGGGCCGGGCGGCCTTGCTGTCCTACAAAGTCTGGACCTCATCGGCAGTAAATTCCCCGGGGAATACGACGCCCAGGCGGTCTCCGACGGCGCCATCCAGGGCATGGTGGACGCCCTGGGCGACCGCTGGACGCTCTACCTCACCCCGGAGGAGTACGAGATGGTGCAGCATGACCGCGCCAACGCCTACGTGGGCGTGGGCCTGACCTACACCGCCAACGAGACGGAGACCGGCCTGGAGGTGGTGAGCCTCGCCCCCGGCGGCCCCGCGGAGCAGGCGGGCATCCTGGTGGGGGAGACCATCACCGCCATTGACGGCCAGGCCATCACCCCGGAGAATTTGACCGAGCTGGTGGCCTCCATCGGCGCGGAAGACGGCAAGGCCGTTACCCTTACAGTTCTTTCCGCCGACGGCGCCAGCCGCCAGGTGACCGCCACCACCGGGGCCATCGAAACCGACCCCGCCGCCTGGGCCATGCTGGAGGGGGACGTGGGCTATCTGCGCCTGGCAAACTTCTACCACAACAGCGCGGCCGCCCTGCGGGAGGGGGTGGAGGACCTGACCGCCCAGGGCGCCCGGGCGATCATCTTCGACGTGCGCTCCAACCCCGGCGGGTACGTCTCCCAGGTGACGGAGATGCTGGACTACCTCCTGCCGGAGGGGCCGATCTTCGCCCAGCGCACCAAGACCGGCGCCGCCCAGGTCACCTACTCCGATGCGGGCTGCGTCGACCTCCCCATGGCGGTGCTCATCAACGGCGAGAGCTACTCCGCCGCCGAACTCTTCGCCGCCCAGCTCAAGGAGAGCGTTGGGGCGACCCTGGTGGGGGAGGCCACGGTGGGCAAGGGCTACTACCAGCAGGCGTACCGCCTGGTGGACGGCAGCGTCCTGAACCTGTCCTCCGGGCTGTACACTACCGGCGGCGGCGCCTCCCTCATCGGGGTGGGCCTGACGCCGGACATCGTGGAGCCGGACTTGGACGCCCAGGTGGATCGGGCGGCGGACTATCTACGAGAGAAATTGAGGTGAGGACGGGGTGGTACAGTTTCTGATCGGCCGGCGGGGCGCGGGGAAATCCGACCGCGTCTTCGCCCTCATGGCGGCGCGCGCCGGCGAGCGCCGCCAGATTCTCCTCGTTCCGGAGCAGTATTCCCACCGGGCGGAGCGCAGACTGTGCGCCGCCGGTGGGAATTTGCTCTCTCTGAACGGGGAGGCGCTCACCTTCACCCGCTTGGCAAACCGCGTCTTCTCCGCCCGGGGCGGAGCGGCCGCCCCGGTGCTGGACCAGGGGGGGCGGGTGCTGCTCATGTACCTGGCGGTTCAGTCCACCCGCCAGGGCCTCACCGTCTACCGACACCCCTCCCGAAAGCCCGCCTTTCTGTCCGGTCTGCTGGAGACCCTGGACGAGTGCAAGAGCTACGCCGTCCCGCCGCGGTCGCTGGCCAAGGCCGGGGGCGAGCTGGGCGGCGCCGCGGGGGAGAAGCTCCAGGACCTGGGGCTGATCCTCGGCGCCTACGACGCCCTGTGCGAGAAGGTGGGGGCAGACCCCCGGGACCGGCTGACCCGCCTGGCCAAGACCCTGGGGGACTGTGACTGGGGCGCCGGCTGGGACTTCTACCTGGACGGCTTCACCGAGTTCACCCCCCAGCAGAGCCAGGTGCTGCGCCCCCTCCTGGAGCGGGCGCACAGCGTCACCTTCGCCCTCACCTGCGACCACCTGGCCGAGGACGAGGAGGGGATGGGCATCTTCTCCCCCGCCCGGAGGACCGCCGCCCGCCTTATCGACCTGGCGCGGGATGTTGGCCAGAGGGTGACGGCGGAGACCTTGGAGAGCGACGGCCGGGACAAAGACCCCGCCCTTGTTCACCTGGAGCGAGAACTCTTCGCGCCCACAAAGCCCGCGGAGTGGGCCGGCCCGGCCCCGGTGGTCTGCCTGGCGGCCAAAGACCCCCGGCAGGAGATGGAGTGGGCCGCCGCGGAGATCCTGCGCCTGTGCCGGGAGGAGGGCCTGCGCTTCCGGGAGATCGCCATCACCGCCCGGAACTTCGACGGCTACGAGGAGCTGGCCCACAGCGTCTTTGACCGCTTCGGCATCCCCGTCTTTTTGGCGCGCACCCAGGACATTTTGGAAAAGCCCATCCTGGCGCTGATCACCGGCGCCCTGGACGCCATCCAGGGCGGCTACCGCTACGAGGATCTGTTCCGCTACCTGAAGACCGGCCTTGCCAACCTCACCGACGAGGAGCGCGACCGGCTGGAGAACTACGTCCTCACCTGGGACATCAAGGGGGGCCGCTGGACCGCCCGGCAGCCCTGGCACATGCATCCCGGCGGCTACGGCGCGACCTTCGAGCCGGAGGACGAGGCGGCGGTGGCGGCCCTGGACGAGCTGCGCCGCCGGGTCATCGCCCCTCTGGAGCGGCTGCGCCGGACTCCGGGGAAGACCGGCCGGGATCGGGCCATCGCCCTCTACGACTTCCTGGAGGAGATCGACCTGCCCCGGACGCTGGAGCGCCGGGTGGCCGCCCTGGGGGAGCGGGGGGAGCTGAACCTGGCCGACGAGTACACCCAGCTCTGGGACGTCCTGGTGGGCGCCCTGGAGGAGTGCGGGCGGCTGCTCGCCGAGGTGGAGATGGACCTGGACGAGTTCGCCCAGCTCTTCGTCCTGGTGCTGTCCCAGTACCAGGTGGGTTCCATCCCCGTGGCCCTGGACCGGGTGACCGCCGGGAGCTGCACCCGCCTGGGGTACGAGGGTTACAAGGCCGTGTTCTTCCTGGGCTGCGACGACAGGCACGTTCCCGCCTGCGAGAGCGCCAAGGGCCTTTTGACCGACGACGACCGCCAGGCCCTGGCCCAGCTGGGTCTCACCCTGGCCCCTCTGGGGGCGGACAAGCTCCACCGGGAGATGACGGTGGCCTACGAGGCGGCCACCCTGCCCACCCGGCGGCTCTATCTCACCTATCCCGTCCAGCAGGGCGGGGAGGAGTGCCGCCCCTCCTTCCTCATCCACCGGGTACAGAACCTCTTTCCCGGAGTGGGCCTGACCCGCGTCGACCCCGCCCACGACCCCCGTCTGGCCGCCCCCGCGCCCGCCATGGAGCTGGCGGTCACCCACCCGGAGGTGCGCGTCGCCCTGGCCCAGATCCCGGAGCTTGCCCCGCGGGTGGCCCGGCTGGAGTCCGCCATGGACCGCGACCGGGGCAGCCTCTCCCCGGCGGGGGTGACCGCCCTCTACGGCCACCGGGCGCCCATGTCCGCCTCCCGCCTGGACCTCTACCGCTCCTGCCACTTCTCCTACTTCATGCGCTACGGCCTGAAGGCCCAGCCCCGCCAGGGGTCCGGCTTTGACGCCCCCCAGTACGGCACCTTTGTCCACGCCGTGCTGGAGGAGGTACTGCGCGCCTGGGACAAGTCCATGACCTCCGGGGAGACCCGCAGGCTCACCCAGGCGGCCATGGAGCGCTACCTCACGGAGACCCTGGGCGGCCTGGAGGATAAAAGCCCCCGCTTTGCCTATCTCTTCCGGCGGCTGGGGTCCACGGTGGAGCGGGTGGTGGAAAACGTCACCGACGAGCTGCGCCGGAGCGACTTCACCCCCATGGCCTTTGAGCTTGGCTTTGGCAAGGGGAAAGACTTGCCACCCGTGGAGCTGGATCTGGACGGTTTCACCGTCAGCCTCAGCGGCTTTGTAGACCGGGTGGACGGCTGGGAACACGAGGGAAAGCTCTACCTCCGGGTGGTGGACTACAAGACAGGACGCAAGGCTTTTGACTTTACAGATATTTTCAACGGCATCGGCCTCCAAATGCTCCTCTACCTCTTCACCTTGGAGGGCGTGGGGCGGGAGTACTTCGGCAAAGAGGTGGTCCCGGCCGGTGTTTTGTACATCCCCGCCCGTGAGGCGGTGGTCTCCGGGCGCTGGGACATGAGCGAGGACGAGCGCCAGGCCCAGGTGGACAAGGCGCTGACCCGGAAGGGCCTTCTGCTGGGCGACCCGGCGGTGCTGGACGCCATGGAGGCCCCGGACGGGCGCAGCCGCTTCCTGCCCATCCGCATCTTGAAGGACGGCGCCATCCGCTCGGACAGCCTGGCCAGCCTGGAACAGCTGGGCAAGCTGGCCGCCCACGTGGACCGCATTTTGAACCAGGTGGCCCTGGAGTTGAAAGCCGGCACCGTGGCCGCCGACCCCTATTGGCGCGGCGAGGAGGAGAACGCCTGCCTGTGGTGCCCCTACCACTCCGCCTGCCAGTTTGAAGAGGGCGTGGGCGGCGACTGCCGCCGCAGCCGCGCCAAGATGGACGCCCAGACCTTCTGGGACGCTTTGGAGGGAGGTGAGGACCGTGGGATTTGATCTCACCGCCGCCCAGCGCCAGGCGGTAGAGAACACCGGCGGGCCGCTGCTGGTCTCCGCCGCCGCCGGTTCGGGCAAGACCCGCGTGCTGGTGGAGCGGCTGATGGACCGGGTGCGCCGGGGCGCGGACGTAGACCGCTTCCTGGTCATCACCTTCACCAACGCCGCCGCCGCCGAGCTGCGCGGGCGGATCGCGGAGGAACTCTCCGAAGCCCTGGGCAAGGCGCCGGGAGACCGCCACCTGCGCCGACAGCTGACCCTGGTGTACCAGGCGCACATCTCCACCGTCCACGCCTTCTGCGGCGACCTGCTTCGCCAGTGGGGCTACCTCCTGGACCTGGAGAGCGACTACCGCCTCATGGACGAGCGGGAGGCCCAGCTGTTGCTCCAGGAGAGCATGGAGGCGCTTCTGGAGCGCCGATACGAAGCGCCGGACGACGCCCTGGCCCTGTTGCTGGACGTCTTCTCCGCCGGCCGGGACGACCGCGCCCTGGGGGAGATGGCCCTGACCATCTACAACAAGCTCCAGAGCCACCCGGACCCCGCCCGGTGGCTGGAGGCGCAGTCCGCCGCCTTCGACCTCACCGGCGTTACCGACGCCGCCCAGACTATCTGGGGGGGATACCTGCTCTCGCGCGTCCGGGACCTGGCGGCCTATTGGCACGGCCAGCTGGACGCCGTGCTGGCCCAGTGCCGCGACGGCGTTCCGGCCTACTGCCCCAGCCTGGAGGTCACGGTGGCCGGCCTGGGCCGTCTGGCCGCGGCCAAGGGGTGGGAGGAGGCCGTTGTGCCGGAGTTTCCCCGCCTGGGTTCCAGCGCCAAGTGCCCCGACCCCGCCCTGGCCGACCGGGTGAAGGCCCTGCGGGAGCAGGCCAAGGCCCAGCTCGCCAAGGCCCTGGAACCCCTGACCTACCACAGCGCCCAGCTCCTGGCCCAGATGGAGGCGGTGGCCCCGGCGGCCCAGGCGCTGCTGGAGCTGGTGGGCGAGCTGTCCGCGGAGTACGAGGCGGCGAAGACCCGCCGGGCGGTGCTGGACTTCAACGACCTGGAGCACAAGGCGCTGCGCCTGCTCACCGACTACCCCCAGGCCGCCCAGGCCTGCGCCCAGCGCTTTGAGGAGGTGATGGTGGACGAGTACCAGGACACCAACCAGGTGCAAAACGCCATCTTCCACGCCCTGACCCAGGCGCGGGGCAACCTCTTCATGGTGGGGGACGTGAAGCAGTCCATCTACCGTTTCCGCCTGGCCGACCCCACCATCTTTCTGGACAAATACCGCGCTTATCCCCCCGCCGAGGCCGCCGCGCCGGGGCAGGGGCGGCGGATCATCCTGGGGGAGAACTTCCGCAGCCGGCGTGAGGTCATCGACTGCGTGAACTACCTCTTTGAGGCCCTCATGAGCCGGGAGCTGGGCGAGCTGGACTACGGCCCGGACGAGGCGCTGCGCCAGGGCGGCGCCCCCGACCTGGAGCGGGATGACTGCGCCGTGGAGCTGCACCTGTTGGACTCCGCCGACGCCGAGGAGGACGCCCAGCGCGCCATGATGGAACCCCGCTTCGTGGCGCGCCGCCTCCGGGCGCTGCTGGACCAGGGCTTCCTCATCCCCGACGGCGACAAGCCCCCCCGGCCGGTGGAGCCGGGGGACATGGTCATCCTTCTGCGCTCGCCGGGGCCGGCCCTGGGCCGGTACGTCCAAGCCCTTCGGGAACAGGGCATCCCCTGGGCCAGCGAGGGCGGCGAGGACATCTTCGAGACCCCGGAGGTGGCGGTGGCGCTGTCCTACCTGGAAATTCTGGACAATCCCCGTCAGGACGTGCCGCTCATCGCCGTCCTGCGCTCGCCCCTCTACGGCTTTACCCCCGACCTCCTGGCCCAGCTGGGCCAGGAGAAGGGGGAGAAGGAGAGCTTCTATGACGCCCTGGTCCGGGACGGCGGCGCGGACTGCCGGGAGGTGCTGGACACCCTCCAGACCCTCCGGGAGCTGGCGCCGGACGCTCGGAGCTACGAACTCATCTGGGAGGTCTACTCCCGCACCGGCCTGTTGGCGCTCTACGCCTCCATGTCCGACGGCCAGACCCGGCGGGAACACCTGCTGGCGCTCTACAACTACGCCCGGCAGTTCGACGCCTCCGGGCACAAGGGGCTGTTCGGCTTTTTGAACCACCTGCGCCGCCGCCGGGAGCGGGGCGAGGTGTTCAGCGCCCCCTCCGGGGAGAGCGGCGGCGGGGTGCGCATCCTGTCCATCCACCGCTCCAAGGGGCTTGAATTCCCGGTGGTGGTGGTGGCCGGCCTCGGCAAGCAGTTCAACCACGAGGACGCCCGCAAGCCCATGCTCTTCCACCGGGACCTGGGCCTGGGGCCACAGGGGATGGACACCCAGCGCCTCATCCGCTACCCCACCCTCTGCCGCTGGGCGGTGGCGGAGAAGCTGGAGGAGGAGATGCTCAGCGAGGAGCTGCGCCTTGTCTACGTGGCCCTGACCCGCGCTCGGGAGAAGCTCATCCTCACCTGCGCCCTGCGGAACGCCGAGCGGGAGACAGAGCGCCTCCTGGAGCAGGCCACCCTGCCCGTCCAGCCCCAGGCGCTGGCCCACATGGCCACCCCCGGCCACTGGATCCTCTGCGCCGCCCTCTCCCGGCCGGAGGCGGCGGCCATCCGCTGCGGCCGCGTCCCGGTACACGTGCCCCCGGCGGGAGTGGAGTTCGGCGCCCCCTGGGTCATCCAGTTCCACGACGGGGGGGAGGACGCCCATCGCCCCGCGGCATCCGGCACGGTGGCCGACCTGCCCCAGCCGGAGCCGGTCCAGACGCCGGACTACACCTGGCGCTACCCCTGGATGGCCGCCGCCGCGCTGCCCTCCAAGCTCACCGCCACCCAGCTCAAGGGCCGGAACCTGGACGGGGAGGTGGAGGAGGGCGCGCCGCCGCCCGCCGCCCGCGCGCCCATCTTCGACCGCCCGGACTTCGCCCTGGAAAAGGGCCTCACCCCCGGCGAGCGCGGCACCGCCCACCATCTGGTGATGCAGTATCTGGATTACGGCAAAGCCGGCAGCCGGGAGGCGCTGGAGGCGGAGCTTGACCGCCTCCAGACCCAGGGCTTCCTCACTCCCCAGCAGCGCCGGGCGGTGGACCCGGAGGTGTTTCTGACCTTCTTCCGCTCCCCCCTGGGCCGTGAGGTGCTCGGGGCGGGGGAGGGCCTGCGCCGGGAGTTCAAGTTCTCCCTGCTGGCGCCCGCGGAGCGCTACTGGCCCCAGCTTGCGCCGGGGGAGACGGTGCTGCTCCAGGGGGTGGTGGACTGTTTCTTCGACACCCCCCAGGGCCTTGTGGTGGTGGACTTCAAGAGCGACCGGGTGACAGAGGCCACCGTGGCCGCCCGTTCGGAGGAATACCGTCCCCAGTTGGAGACTTACGCCGAAGCCCTCTCCACCCTCCTGGAGCGCCCGGTCGCCCGGCGGGTGCTGTGGTTTTTCTCCCTGGGCCGGGCGGTGGAGCTGTGAGGAGGGGAGTCTGTGGGCCTTTTTGACTGCGCCCCGCCGGGGTCGGCGGAGTATGAAAACCCCATATTGCGCATGGACCTGAGCGACCCGGACGTGATCCGGGTGGGGGAGGACTACTACCTGGTGGCCTCCTCCTTCACCTACCTCCCCGGCGTGCCGCTGTACCACTCGCGAGATATGCTCCACTGGCGGCAGATCGCCTGGTGCGTGACCTCTCTGCCCTTTGACCGCTACGCCCTGCCCGCCCACGGGTCGGGGGTCTGGGCACCCGCCATCCGCTATCACGACGGCCTTTTCTACGTCTTCCTCCCCCTGCCCGACGAGGGGATCTTCGTCACCACCGCCCAGGACCCCGCCGGGCCGTGGAGTCCCCTGCGCTGTCTCTGGGCGGGGCGGGGGTGGATCGACCCCTGCCCCTTCTGGGACGAGGACGGCTCGGCCTATTTGATCCACGCCTTCGCCCGGAGCCGCTGCGGGATCCAGCACCGCCTGGACCTGTGCCGGATGGCCCCCGACGCCTCCCGGCTGCTGGACGGGGGGAGGACGGTGTACAACGACCCCCACAGGCACCCCACCCTGGAGGGGCCGAAGCTCTACCGCCGGGCGGGCTGGTACTACATCTTCGCCCCCGCCGGGGGTGTGGCCACCGGCTGGCAGACCGTGCTGCGCAGCCGCTCCATTTTTGGCCCTTACGAGGACAGGGTCGTCCTGGCCCAGGGGAGAACAGACGTGAACGGCCCCCACCAGGGCGCCTGGGTGGACACCCCCGACGGCAGGGACTTCTTCTACCACTTCCAGGACCGGGGGGTCTATGGCCGGGTGCTCCACCTCCAGCCCATGACCTGGAAAGACGGCTGGCCCGTCCTGGGGGAGCGGCCCGACCCGGAGGGGGTGGGACGGCCTGTAAAGGCATTTCCCTTGCCACTAAAAAACGCCCCCGGAGGGGACTTTGCCCCCGCCGCCGACGACGGCTTCCCCGGCCCCGAACTGGGCTTCCCGTGGCAATTTCAGGCGAACCCCAGGCCGGAGTGGTATCAGGTCTGTAAAGGTCTGCACCTTGCCATTCTCCCCTGCGTCCGGGGGGAGAGTTTGCTGTGGTATCTGCCCAACGTCCTGTCCCAACTGGCCCAGGACTGGCGCTACACCATGGAGGTCACCCTGTCCCTGGAACCCAAAGAGGCGGACGACGAGGCGGGCGTGGCCCTTCTGGGCCATCGGTACAGCGCCCTAGCCCTCCACCACAGCGGGTCCGGGACGGAGCTGCGCCTTTACCGCGGCCAGGTGACGGAGCAGACGCCGGAGGGGAGGGCGGAGGAGACGCTGACCTTCTCCGCCCCCTGGCCTCAAGACACGGCCACCCTGCGCCTCCACATGGACCCGGCGGGGGTGCGCTACGCCTGGGTCGCCCCGGACGGCGCGGAGCGGCCCCTGCCCGGCGTCTTTCCCGCCGAAAAGTCCGCCTGGTCGGCCGCCCGGCCGTCCCTCTTCGCCCGGAACACCCAAAACAGGGCGGGGGGGAGCGGCCTCTTCCGCCGGGTGCGCTTTTTCCACGAGACATGAAAACCCCCTTGCGAACTCTCGCAAGGGGGTTTTTATGTGAAGTCGGGCCGTCGCGGCCAACTCAGCCGTTTTGCTCGATGTAGCGCATGATGGCCTCGGCGGCCTTCTTGGCGCCGTCCACGGCGTGGACCACCGTTTTGGGGCCGGTGACCACGTCGCCGGCGGCGAAGACGCCCTCCCGGGTGGTCATGTAGTTGTCGTCCACCACCAGCAGGCCCTTGTCGTTGCCCTCCAGGTGGTAGGTGGACTGGATGAGCTTGTCCTTGGGCATCTGGCTCACGGCGATGACCACCGAGGTGGCGGGCATCAGCGTCTCGTCGTCCTCAAAGCCCACGGCCTCGCCCTCGTCATTGAAGATCACCGAGCGGAAGAGCGGCCCCTCCTCGGTGATGCGGGTGACCGACTTGCCGTAGACGAACTCCGCGCCGTCCAGGCGGGTGTAGTCCATCTCGTGCTCGCTGGCGGTGGCGTGGAGGCTGTTGGACACCAGCGTCACCGTCTGCGCCCCGCCCCGGAAGGCGGTACGGGCCACGTCCATGGCCACGTTGCCCATGCCGATGATGACCACGTGGGCGCCCAGATCGTGGTGGGAGGGGTTTTCCAGATAGGAGATGCCGTAGTGGACGTGGGCCAGGCTCTCCCCCTGGATGTTCAGCGTCCGGGGCCGCCAGGCGCCGGTGCCCACGAAGATGGCGGCGTAGCCGTCCCGGAACAGATCCTCGATCTTCAGCGCGCCGCCGATGGTGGTGTTGGGCCGGACGCGGATGCCCAGGCTGAGGAGGAGCTTCTTGTAGCGCACAAAGACCGGGTGGCCCAGGCGGAACTCCGGGATGCCGTACTGGGTCATGCCGCCGATCATGTCCTTGCTCTCGAAGATGGTCACGTCGTAGCCGTTCCGGGCCAGGACGATGGCCGCCGTCATCCCGGCGGGGCCGCAGCCGATGACGCCCACACTCTTGCCGGTGGAGGGCTTGCGGTCATAGGTCATCCGGGCGAGATAGGTGTCGGAGATGAACTTCTCGATCTCGAAAAACTGCACCGGCGTGCCCTTTTTGCCCAGGACGCAGTGGCCGTAGCACTGGGAGCCGTGGTCGCAGACGGTGGCGCAGATGTAGCTCAGGGGGTTGTTCTCGTAGAGGAGCTTGCCCGCCTCCATGATCTTCTGCTCTTTAAAAAGGCCGATGATCTGGGGGATGGGGGTGTGGATGGGGCAGCCCTTTTGGCACTGGGGCACCTTGCAGTTCAGACACCGGGCGGCTTCATTTTCAATATGCAGGCTCACGGCGAGGACTCCTTTCGTGTGTGGAAATACAAGGCTCTTTGTATAGTATAGCAGACTTTTCCCAAAATGAACAGCCCTTTTTTGTAAAAAGTAGAAAGGGAACGATTTGGAGAAAAGTGGGGTCTTTCCGGCGGAGGGAAGGAGGGCGGCATTCCCGGGTTGAAAATCGCCGCCCCAGGCGTTATAATAGGGACAACTTCTCCAAACAGGAGGTATCGGACATGAAAAAAACAACGCAGAGACTTCTCTCCGCCCTGTGCGCGGCGGCGCTCCTGCTGGGACTCGTCCTCCTGGGCGTCCCCGCCCTGGCGGCGGAGGGCGGCCACACCCTATGGATCGTGGGCGACTCCACCGTATGCGACTTTGGCGACGCCGACGCCTTTTACTACTACCCCCGCTACGGCTACGGCACCCAGGTGGGCAACTACCTGGACGGCAGCTACCAGGTGACGAACCTGGCCATGTCCGGCCGCAGCTCCAAGAGCTTTCTGGCCGAGGAGAACTACCAGACCCTGCTGGACGGCATGGCCGCCGGGGACGCGCTGATCATCGGCTTCGGCCACAACGACGAGAAGGCGGACGCGGAGCGGTACACCAACGCCAACGGGGACTGGCAGAGCGAGGGTTCCCTGGCCCAGTGCCTGTGGGCCAACTATGTGGAACCCGCCCAGGCCAAGGGGGTGGAGGTCATCCTCTGCACCCCCATCGTCCGGCGGACGGAGGACACCTTCACCGACAGCCAGCTCCACATCACCACCGACAGCGGCGACTTCCCCGGCGGGGACTACCCCGCCGCCATCCGTGCCCTGGGGGCGGCGAAGAACTGCGCCGTGGTGGACCTGACCGCCCTGACCCGGGAACTCTATGAGGCCCTGACCCCCGCCGAGACCCTGTACCTCCACGCCTGGACCAGCAACTCCGAGACCTCGGTGGACAACACCCACCTGAACATCTACGGCGCCAAGGTGGTGGCCTACCAGCTGGCCAAGGCCCTTCAGGGCGGCGGCACGGAGCTGGGCAAGCACGTGGACCTCTCCGCCGGGGAACCCGCCAAGGCCACCGACCTGGTCTCCAACCCGGACTACGTGGTCAAAGAGTACGTCCGCCCCGTGGACGGGACCGGCGCGCTGGGCCAACCGGCCACCGTGCCCAACGCCGCCGCCGACCCTGGCGAAGCCCCCGCCCAGCTGACTTTCTACCCCACCGCCTTCGGCGACCTGGGCGGCACGCCCACCGCCGGGGATGAGGGCAACTTCCACTTCACCCAGGAGGGGGACGCCCTGCGGGTGTCGGTGGCCCTCAAGGGGAAGATCGCCTCCTCCACCGAGGGCCTGGCCCTGTACTATCTGCGCCTGCCGGTGGGCACTCAGTTCACTTTCTCCGCCACCGTCACCCTCAACGGCGTGAACACCGACAGCAACCCCAAGCAGTCCGCCTTTGGCCTGATGGCACGGGATGATATGTACCTGGATGTCAGCGACTCCAGCATCCTGGGCGACTATGTGGCGGCTGGCACCTTTGCCGACGGCCACTCCAACTGCTTCTACCGCCGCAGCGGCGTGCTGGGCCTCAAAGACCCCCTGGCCGCCGCCCCGGCGGAGGGCCAGTCCTACCGGGTGAGCATCACCAGCAACTCCGACGGCTTCACCTGTTCCATCGGCGACGAGGAGGCCCAGTCCGGCGGCTTTGACTTCCCCCTGACCGCCAACGACAGCCAGTATTTCTACCTCTGCCTCTTCGCCTCCCGGAAGATGGACGTGACCTTCAGCGACATCGCCCTGACCACCACCGGCGGCGCTCCCGCCCTCCCCGAGGACGGCGTCCCCACCGCCCGCTTCGCCGACCTGCCCGCCGGCCACTGGGCGCAGGCGGCGGCGGAGGCCCTGGCCGACCAGGGGATCATGCTGGGCACCGACGACACCCACTTCAGCCCCGACACGCCCACCACCCGGGCCATGGCTACCACTCTGGTGTGGCGTCTGGCGGGCAGCCCCATGTACGCCTTGAAGCCCCACCAATTTGAAGACGTGCCCGACGAACCCTACACCCTCTGGTACGTCGTCCCCATCCGCTGGGCCTATGAAAAGGGGATCCTCAACAGCTACGGCGACCGCGACCTGACCCACAGCGGCCACATGGGTCCCAACGACCCCGTCACCCGGGAGCAGCTGGCCGCCATCCTCTACCGCTATCACACCCAGCAGGGGGCGGCGGACGCCGCGGCGGGGGAGACCCTTCAGGCCTTCCCCGACGCCGCCAACGTCTCCTCCTGGGCGGTGGACGGGATGAGCTGGGCCGTTGAAAACGGCCTTATCCAGGGCACCGACGCCGGGGCTTTAAACCCCCAGGGCTTTGCCACCCGCGCCGAGGTCGCCGTCATCCTCCAGCGCTTCCAGGCCCTGGAGGGGTAAGTGCCCCACCCGCTTCCCGAAGCGGCCGACAGCACACGCTGCCGGCCGCTTTTTCGCGCCCTAGGCCGGGCATTGCCGCCCGGTGTGGTCGATGGTGTACTCCCCCGTCAAAATGAGCTGGGAGACGGGCACCAGGGTGTACCCCTGGCCGATCAGAGCTTCAATGACGCCGGGCAGCGCCTCCGGGGTGTGCTTGGCGGCGTTGTGGAAGAGGCAGATAGACCCCGCCTGGACCTTCCCCGTCACCCGCCGGGTGATCTCCCCGGCGGAGAGGTCCTTCCAGTCCAGACTATCCCCGTCCCAAACAGCTTCAAGCCCCCGCCGCGCCTAAACCCGCCACACCACCTCCGCCTGGTCGCCCCGGAGGCGGATGGTCTGGATGAACTGCGCGGCCACCACCTTTTTCTCCTCCAGCCCCAGCGCCCCGAACTCCAGGCGGCAGGGGAGAGGCGCCCTTTGCTCCGGGGCGCGGAGGAGCGCCTGCCGCTCCTCCTCCAGCCGCCGCACGGCGCGGTGGATGTAGGGCACGCTCACCGTGTCGCTCTCCGCCAGAGCGTCCATGAGCCGGTCGATCTTCCGGTCGATGGTCTGCAATTTCCGGGCGCGGTCGGGAGCGTCCGCCCGGTTCGGGACGTCCGGGCACTCCGCGAGCAGCCGCTCCAACTCCCCGGCCACAGCGTCCTCCAGCGCCCGCAGGTCCACCCGGATGGCCTCGTCGCACACCCCCAGGTTGGACCGCCCGCTGCAAACCAGGTAGAATTTCTCCCCCGCCCGGTTCACCTTCACGCTGTACCCGCACTTGCCGCACTTGAGCAGTCCGGACAGCCAGGTGTGCTTTCCCCGCCCCGCGCCCTTGAGCTGCCGGTTTGCGTCCAGCTTGTACTGGCATTGGAGCCATAGCCCGGAGGGGATGACCCCGCTGTGGACAGCCAGGGAGAAGCGCTGCCCGGCCGGGTCCCGGTACTCCCCGCCGCCCCGATCCCGGCGGCCCACCAGCATCCCCGCCCGGCTGCCGTCGAAGTCCTCCAAGGGGTTTGCGACCTGCACCCCCTTCCCCTGGTAGTAGAGGTACACATCCTCGTCCGCGCGCACATAGAGCGGGCTGTGGAGCAGCCGGGACAGCGCCACGTTGTCCCAGGTCGCCCGTCGGGGCGCGGACACGCCCTGACCGTTGAGCCACCGCGCCACGGTGCCCAGAGACTCCCCCGGCTGGGCGTACCGGCGGAAGATGTCCACCACCGTCTCCATCTGCCCGCCGGGGCGCAGCGCCGGGACGGGCTTTCCGTCCGGGCCGGGGAGTTTGGCCGGCGCGAAGCCGTAAGGGGCCGGGCCGCCGGGCCAGGCGCCCAGTTTGGCGCGCTGGTAGTAGTTGTCCCGTACCCGCTGGGCGGTGGTCTCCCGCTCCAGCTGGGCGAAGACCATGATGATGCTGAGCATCGCCCGGCCCATGGGGGCGGAGGTGTCGAATTTCTCGCTCACCGAGACGAACTCGACCCCGTGGCGGCACAGGATCTCCCAGAGCCGGGAGAAGTCGGCCAACGACCGGGAAAACCGGTCCAGGCGGTAGACGATGACCCGCCGGACCGCCCCGCGCTCCACGTCGGCCATCATCTTCTGAAACCCGGGCCGGTTGGTGTTCTTCCCGGAAAACCCCTTGTCCCGGTAGACCGTGACTTCGCTCCCGGCCTCCCTGCGGCACAGGTCGATCTGCCCCTGGATGGAGAGGCTGTCCTTTTTGTCCATGGACTGGCGTGCGTAGATGGCGTCCGCGGCGGCTCACCCCCTCTCCAAACCGCCCCTCAGGGCCAGCAGACACGCCCGGTACAGCGCCGCCAGCACCCCCGCCCGATCCTCCAGCGCCGGGTGTGTGTGGATGACGCGCATGGGCAACCCCTCCCTTCCCGCGGTATCTTCCTCTGGAAGGTATATGCCCGTGAAAGGGAGACATGCCTGGAAGGCGCGAAAAACTCCCCCCGCCCGAAAGGGCAGGGGGAGCGCCGCGTCAAAAACCGCTCAGATCCGGGAGACGTTCTTATCCATGCTGTACGCGTGGGGCGCCTTCTCCGTCGCCTTGTGCCCCACGGCGATGGCGATCTCGAAGGCGTAGCCCTCGGGGAAGTCCAGCGCCTTGCCGAACGCGGCGGCGCGGGGGCCGGTGAGCGCCTTTTTCACGCACCCGATGATGACGCTGCCCAGGCCCAGCCCCTGGGCGGCCAGGGCGATGTTCTCCACGGCGATCCCGGCGTCCACGGCGGACCAGGAGAAGGCGGCGTCGCCGCTGAGGAAAAGCACCACCGGGGCGTCATAGTAGAAGTTGTCCGGGCGGTCTCCCGCGCCGCCCAGGGCGTTTTTCTCCGCCTCGATCTGGGCCAGCAGGGGATCGGCACCGTCCACCACGGTGATGTGGATCTCCTGCCTGTTGGTGGCGGTGGGCGCCTGAAGCCCGGCCTTCAGCAGGGTCTCCAGCTCGGCCTGCGTCAGCGGCTCGTCGGTGTAGGCCCGTGTGGAGCTGCGCTGCTCCAGGGCGGTGAAGATGCTATCCATAGGCTGCCTCCTGTGTCTCGTGATTTCCCACAGCGGAGTGGGTCTGTGGTTTGATTATAGTCCTTCCCGGAGGGGGTTGCAACCAGATTTTCGCAAAAAAAGCGCCCGCCGCGATGGCGGCGGGCGCGGAGATCCGGCATCTTACTTGCCCTTGCGCAGGGCGTTGTACACCACCGCGGCCAGAGCGCCGCCCACCAGGGGGGCGACGATGAAGACCCAGAGCTGGGCCAGAGGGGTGGCGTTGCCGTTGATGGCGGCCACCACCGCGGGGCCAAAGCTGCGGGCGGGGTTCACAGAGGTGCCGGTGAGGCCGATGCCCAGGATGTGTACCAGGGTGAGGGTGAGGCCGATGACCAGGCCGCCGAAGGAGCCGTGCTTGGCCTTGCTGTCGGTGACGCCCAGGATGGTGAGCACGAAGATAAAGGTGAGGATGACCTCCACCAGCAGACCGGCCGCGACGCTGCCGTTCACCCCGGCCAGGCCGTTGGAGCCGAAGCCGCCGGTCTTGTCCTCCACGCCGCCCAGGGTGAAGACCGCCGCCAGCAGACCCGCGCCGGCCAGAGCGCCGACGCACTGGGAGATCACATAGCCCACGAAGTCGGTCACGCTCATGCCGCCGGACACCAGAACGCCCAGGCTGACCGCCGGGTTGATGTGGCAGCCGGAGATGTTGCCCACGCAGTAGGCCATGCCCACGATGACCAGACCGAAGGCGAGGGCGGTGAGGGTGTAGCCGCCGCCGGCGGCGGCGTCGCAGCCCACCAGCATGGCGGTGCCGCAACCCATGAAGACCAGGACGCAGGTGCCGATCAGTTCAGCCAGATACTTTTTCATTGTCCGTTCCTCCTACATTTTTTGATTTGCGCGGAAAGGCCGGGGATAGGAACTGTTTTCTTCAAAACCGCGCATCCCTCCTCCGAAAGAGTTTGTGGTCGGTGCCGTTTCTTCTGAGGATATGTCTATTCTACCATCGCTTTACATAAATTACAATCTTTTTTTCACAGGCTCCCGGCGCTGTGATATCCCGCGGCGGCCCCTTGATCTTTCACGCCGGGGCGGGGGTTTGAAGCTGTTTGGGACCGTTCCACATCCCATTGGATCGGCTCGATGCCCATGGAGCGCACGGCGGTGATGACGTGGTCGTCGTACTCCCCGTAGGGCGGGCGGAAGAGGGTGGGCCGGATCCCGGTGATGGCCTCGATCTTGTCGTTGCAGGCGTTGATATCCGCCACGATCTCCTCCGAGGACAGGGCGTTGAAGTGGTCGTGGTGGTTGGAGTGGCTCATGACCTCGTGCCCCGCGTCGTGGAGCGCCTTCACCGACTCCGGGTACTTCTCCGCCCAGTCGCCCACCACGAAGAAGGTGGCCTTCACGTTGTACCGCCCCAGGATGTCGATGAGCGTCTGGGTGTCCTCATTGCCCCAGGCGGCGTCGAAGGAGAGGGCGGCCATCTTCTGATCCCGCTGGACGCAGTAGATGGGCAGCTGCCTGGTGGACGCGGAAGCCCCCACCACCGCCGGGTGGTTCACCGCCCAGAACATCCCCATGGCCGCCAGGGCGCACATCGCCGCCGCCAGCGCCCGGCTCCGGATCACAAATACCTTCATAGCATCCTCCCCCAAGTCCAAAAGTAGTACACTCTATGAGGCGGCAGGGAAAAAATACCAGGGCGCGCCCGGTCTATTTTGCCCCGATTTTTGTAATCTGTCTCTTGACAGATGGGTGGCGGTAGGGTAGCCTATTTACAGATAGAAAAAAGTCGAATGGGCGGGGGAGACCCGGCGCTCCGCCCACAGGAGGGATACGTTTGGCGCAGAGTGTGAAAGATAGACCGGAGGTGCGGAAAAAGCCGCCCCGGCGGGATCGGGAGGATCGGCGGTGGCTCCTGGGACTGATCGCCGTGGTGATTTTTGACGTGATCCTCATCGCCCTGTGTATCGGCCTGCGGGACAAGATCGCCGCCCGGAACGCCGCGCGGGAGAGCGCCGAGGTGACCAGCGCCGCCCCGGCCGGCCAGAGCGCTCCCGCGACGCTCCCCGCCATGGCGCCGGCCTCCATGCCGGCGGCCTCCACATCGCCCGGCGCGTCGGCGGCTCCGTCCGCGGCCGCGTCCGCCGAGCCGTCCGTGAACCCGTCCGCTGACGCGTCGGAGACCTCCGCGTCCCCGTCCGCGGCGGCGGACGCCGCCCCCACCGCGTCCGCCGATACCCCCTCCGTGGGCGGCGCCGGAACGGTGCCCACCTCCGCCTCCGCGGACGGCCTCTACCAGTTCGGCACCGCCCTGGAGGAGAGCGACCCCGCGCCGGACGACTCCGTCTTCAGCTCGGCGGTCTTCCTGGGCGACTCCCGCACCGAGGGCTTGCAGCTCTGGGGCGGCCTGAAAAACGGGACATTCTACTGGGCGCGGGGCATGACCGTCTTCGAGGCGGACAACTCCAAGTACACTTTCAAGGTCGACGGCGTCTCCATGACCATGATCGACGCCCTGAAGCAGGGGAACTACGACAAGGTATACATCATGATCGGCGTCAACGAGCTGGGCTATCCGGTGAGCGACTACGAGGAGGGCATGGACGCGTTTTTGGACAAGGTGATCGCCGCCCAGCCGGAGGCGGTGATCTACCTCCAGACCCTCCCGCCCCTGAACGACGCCAAGGCGCGGCAGAACCTGGCGTACTATGAGAACAACGACAACGTCAACGCCTTCAACGACGTGATCGTCCGCAAGGCCGCGGAGAAGCGCGTGGTTTTGCTGGACACCGCCCAGCGCTACCGCGGATCGGACGGTCAGCTCAGCGGCGACCTCACGGTGGACGGCTGCCACTTCACCAGGGACGGCTACACCATCTGGGCGGACTATCTGCGCTGCCACATCATGGACAAGGACCGCTATTTTGCCAGCCGGGACGCGGCGGAAGGAGGGTAAACGATGAAAAAGACGACAGGTAAGGTACTTGCCCTGCTGCTGGCGTCCGTGCTCCTGCTCGGCGCCTGCGGCGGCAAGCGCGCCGGCGCGTACACCGTCCAGGACGTGCAGACTCTGCTGGACGCCGGGGTGTTCAGCGGGCAGATGGAGCGGGTGGACAAGGACGTCCTCCTCGTGCTCTACGGCATCGACGCCTCCACGGTGGAGGACTGCGCCGCCGCCCTGGCCCTGGACTCCTCGGTGAGCGCCGACGAGGTGGCCGTGCTGGTCCTCGCCGACGAGCAGGCCGCCCAGGACGCGGAAACCGCCCTGGAGGCCCGCGTGGCCGACCAGATCGAGGTCTGCACGACCTACTGCCCCGGCGCGATCCCCAGCCTGGAGTCCGCCGTGGTGGACCGCGTGGGCAACACCGTCCTCCTGGCCGTGGGCGACCCCGACGCCCTCCCCCAGGCCGTTGAGGCCCTGGGCAAATGAGCCGCGGAAAAGCCAGACGGGCACGCCTCCCAAACCGGGGAGACGTGCCCGTGTCGTCCCGTCAGGCGAAGGACAAAGTGGCTGACGCCGGGAGGGCCGACCCGACAAAGGTGGGGACGGCCACGCGCGTGCGATGGACGGCGCTTTTGCTGGGAAAGCTCCTCGCGCTGCTCTGCGTCGCCTATGTGACCTTTGAAGTGATCTTCCACAATGAGGCGTATGCGCGCGGCGAAACGGTCCTGCTGGTCGTCGTCCTCCTTTTGGGAGCGGCCACCCTTGCCGCGACCTATCTTCTGGCCTCCGCGCGCAAGGGGCCGCTGGAGCAGTATTTCCCCCTGATCCTGGCCGGGTTTCTCCTCTTGATGTTCGTCCTGCAACTGGTCTTTGGGGTGCGCCTGCGGTTCGTGCCCACCTTCGACATGGACGCGGTGTACACCGGCGCCATCCGCTGGACGGAGACGGGGGCGATCGCCGACTACCAGGACTATTTCTATTACTTTCCCAACAACCTGGGCCTTTTGACCTTCCTCAAGGTGTTCTTTTCCGCGGGGAAGGCCCTGGGGATCACGGACTACTTCCTCCTGGGGACGATCCTGGGCGCCTGCTCGGTGAGCTTGATGATGTTCTCCCTGGTGAAGATCTGCCAAAAGCTGCTGGGCGTGGAGTGCGCCGTCACCGCCATGGCCCTCCTGGCGCTGTGTTTCCCGCTGTATTTCGCGGCGGCGGCATTTTATTCCGACGTCATGTCCATGGCGGCGCCGCCCCTGGTCTATCTGCTGTATCTGTACGCCCGGGAGGCCGTGACGTGGAAAAGACGCGTGGGCTTTTACGCGGGGATGGCCCTCGTGGCGGCCATTGGGATGGAGATCAAATTCACAGTGGCGATCCTTGTGATCGCCGTGGGGATCACCATGCTTTTGAAGGACGACCTCCGGCATTTTCTGGCCATGGCGGGGATCCACATCGTCGTGATCGCCGCCGTTTTCGCCCTGGTCAACAGCGCGGTGTACCCCGGCCTGTTGGACCGGGAGCAGGCCAAGCGGCAAAATACCCCTCTGACCCATTGGGTGATGATGGGGCTGAAGGGGAACGGCGGCTACAACCCGGAGGACTACACCTTCACCCGCTCCTTTTCCGACCCGGAGGAACGAGACGCCGCCATCCGGCGGGAGATCAAAGAGAGGCTCTCCCAGATGGGACTGCCCGGATACCTGGAGCTGCTGCAAAAGAAGACCGTGGCCGACCTGGGGGATGGGACCTACGCTCTGTCCGACTTCCTGGACGACGGGCCGGTCAACCACACGGCGCTCCACGACTATATCCTGTACGCCGGTCCCAACTACGGAAGCTACCGCGCCCTGTGCCAGGGGATCTTTTACCTCGTCTATCTGCTGATGCTCGCCGGCGGGGTATGCGGCCTTTTGGACTACCGCCGGGGCAAAAGATGGGACCTGGCAGGCGGGAGCCAGGCGCCGTTCGTCCCGCCCATCGCCTTTTTGGGCCTGTGGATGTTCCTGATGTTTTGGGAGGCCTCGGGGCGGTATTTTTCCAACTACATCTCCATCCTGCTCCTCTGCGCGATGCTGGGCGTCTCCGCCATCGCGGGGAGGGTGCGCCGGTCTTGACGTTCGCGCTGTTTTCCCGCGTCCTCAGCTCTCCCGCATCCCCTCCAGCCGGAGCAGGGCGCGCTTGCGCTCCAGCCCTCCGGCGTAGCCGGTGAGTTGGCCGTTCCGGCCCAGTACCCGGTGGCAGGGGATGAGGATGGAGATGGGGTTGCGCCCCACCGCGCCGCCCACCGCCTGGGCGGACATACGGGCCAGACCCCTCTGCGCGGCAAGCTCCCTGGCGATCTCCCCGTAGGTGCGGGTCGCGCCGTAGGGGATGGCCGCGAGGATGGCCCAGACCGCCTGCTGAAAGTCCGTGCCTACGGGCCGGAGCAGGGGGGTAAAGTCCGGGACCTTTCCGGCAAAATACGCCTCCAGCCAAGCCCGCGTCTGGCGGAAGACCGGCAGATCTTCCCGCACGGCGGCCTGGGCCTGGGCAGGGGGGATGTGCCGCTGCCCCTGGAACCACAGCCCGGTGAGGGCCTCCCCGTCGGAGGCCAGAAGGATAGCGCCCAGGGGCGAGGGGCAGCGGGTCGTATATTCCACGGCGGACCCTCCTTTTGATGTATTTCCCGTCCAGTATACCGAAAAACCGCCCGCCTGTCCAGGCGCGGCGGTTCTGTTTTTGGGAAATATTGCATAAGAAATGAATGAAAATACAGGGGGATTTGGGGCATTCTCCTAAAGGAATTTCCTTGCGCAAAGGGACAAAATGTGGTAAAATACAGTCCATAGTTCCTGGAACGGGAAGAAAAAGTGCATATCGTGCGATGGGAAGTCTGCGGAAAACAGGGCCTTGCCCGACCGACGGAGTAACACTCTCAGGT
>CANRLZ010000018.1 GCA_947631595.1 uncultured Oscillospiraceae bacterium | reverse complement strand
ATCAATCGTCGTCGGCGTACTTGCTGACGGGGGTGGGGATGGGCTGGGTCTCGTTCTCCCGGTTGAGGCGGGCGTCCCGGATGAGGTGCCGGGGGCACTTGGGGGCGCACTGGCCGCAGGAGATACACTTGGAGTAGTCGATGCGCGCCAGGTTGTCGATGACGTGGATGGCGTCGTGCTGGCAGGTCTTCTCGCAGATCTTGCAGCCCAGACAGCCGATGTCGCAGTACTTCCGCAGGGCGGCGCCCTTCTCCTGGGAGTGGCAGGCCACGGTGACGTCGGCGGAGTAGGGGACCTTCACGATCAGGTCCTTGGGGCAGGCCTCGGCGCACTTCATACAGCCCACGCAGATCTCGTGATCCACGTTGGCCACGCCGTTTTTCACGCTCATGGCCCCGAAGGGGCAGGCCTTCACGCAGGAGCCGAAGCCCAGACAGCCGTAGGGGCACTCGTTGGGGCCGCCGCCGGGCAGCCGCGCGGCGGCCTTGCAGTCGGAGATTCCGTCGTACTGGTATTTCTTTTGGGCCACATCAAAGAAGCCGGAGCATTTCACCAGGGCCACGCAGCGCTCGGGCTGCTCCACGGACACGCCCAAAATTTTGCCCATGGCCTCGGCCACCTCGGCGCCGCCCACGGGGCAGCCGCCGGGGGCGGCCTTGCCCTTCAGCACCGCCTGGGCGTAGGCCGCGCAGCCGGAGAAGCCGCAGCCGCCGCAGTTGGCGCCGGGGAGCGCCTCGGTGAGCGGCTCCAGCCGGGGGTCCTCCTCCACGGCGAAGACCTTGCCGGCCACGGCCAGCACGATGCCGAAGATGACGCCCAGACCGGCCAACACAGCTAAGGCAGAGATAATTTCCATGATAGGTTCACAACCTTTCCTTCAATGCGATGTCAGCCGATGGACAGCCCGGAGAAGCCCATAAAGGCCATGGCGATGAGTCCGGCGGTGACCAGGGCCTGGGGGAAGCCCTCAAAGGCCTTGGGGAACTTGGCGAACTCCAGCCGCTCCCGGACGCTGGCGAAGAGGACGATGGCCAGGGTGAAGCCCAGGCCGGAGAACACGCCGAAGGCGATGGACTTGATGAAGCTGTACTCGTTCTGGACGTTGATGAGGGCGGCGCCCAGCACGGCGCAGTTGGTGGTGATGAGGGGCAGGTAGATGCCCAGGGCGGTGTAGAGCGCGGGGACGAACCGCTTTAAAAACAGCTCCACGAACTGCACCAGGGCGGCGATGACCAGGATGAACACCACCGTCTGCATATACTGCAAGTTCTGGGGGATGAGGAAAAATTCGTTCACCAGCCAGGTGACCATGGAACTCAGGCCCATGACGAAGACCACGGCCATACCCATACCCAGGGCGGTGTCCGTCTTCTTGGACACGCCCAGGAAGGGGCAGATGCCCAGAAACTTCACCAACACGAAGTTCTCCGCCAGGATGGCGGTGAGGGCCAGGGAGAAGAGTTCAAACAGACTCACGCCTGATCGCCTCCTTTCTTCTTATCCGCAGCCTTGGCCTTGATGTACTGGGTCAGGGCGACCAGCGACCCCAGCACCAGGAAGCCTCCGGCGGGGGCGGCCAGCATGGCGGCGCCGGCGGGCAGTACCTGGTGGCCCAGGATGGCCCCGCCGCCCAGCAGCTCACGGATGAAGCCCATGGCGCACAGGGCCAGGGTGAAGCCCAGGCCCATGGACAGGCCGTCCACCGCGGCGTAGAGGGGGCCGTTCTTGCTGGCGAAGGCCTCCGCCCGGCCCAGGATGATGCAGTTGACCACGATGAGCTGGATGAACAGGCCCAGGGACTCGGAGAGGAAGGGGATGTACGCCTGGAGCATCAGGTCCACGATGGTGACGAAGGCGGCGATGACCACCACGTAGCACGCGATGCGGACCTCCTTGGGGATGATCTTCCGCAGCAGGGAGATGACCACGTTGGAGCAGATGAGCACCGCCGTGGTGCTCAGGCCCATGCCCACGCCGTTGACCAGGGAGGTGGTCACCGCCAGGGTGGCGCACATGCCCAGGAAGAGAACCAGGATGGGGTTCTGGAAGATGAGGCCGTTGAGGAAGATCTCCTTGATCTTGCCGGACTTGGAGGCGGTCTCCGTCGGCTTGGTCTCTACATTTGTCTTAGCCATGTCAGGACGCCTCCTTCAGATAGTCCTGGACGGCCTGGAGGGCGCAGTTGACGCCCTTGGTCACCGCCCGGGAGGTAATGGTCGCGCCGGAGATGGCGTTGACCTCGCCGCCGTCCACAGTCAGGGCCACGGAGTCGGACATCCCGGCAAACTGGGCGATGAGCTCGCCGTGCTTGTTGGTGTACATGGTCTCCGACTGGGACAGGATGGAGACCTTGGTCACCGCGCCGGCGGGGTCGATGCCCACCATGAGCTGGATCTCGCCGTCGTTGCCGGTGGTGCTGGTCTGGACGCAGAAGCCGACGGTCTCCTCGCCGCGCTTGGCCTGGAGGATCTCGGTGACCTCCTTCATGCCGTCGGGAACCTCCAGGGTGTCGTAGCCGTCGGAGCCGGGCATGACCTCGGCGATGGCCTCGGCCTTTTTCTCGGCGGCGTGCTGGGCGATGGTGTCCTTCGTGACCAGGTTCACCAGGGCCAGCAGCACGGCGACCACCAGGGTGATGGCGAAGAGGGTGCCCACGATGCGGCCATAGTAGGCCGCCGGGGACTTTTTATTCTGGACAGAAGTCTCCATCACTTCTTCGCCTCCTTTGCCTTTTTCTGGAACCAGGGGGTGCCGAAGCGGTGGGGCATGAACGCCTTATCCAGCGCCCAGACCAGGATGTTCATCACCAGGATGGAGAAGGACACCGCCTCGGGGTAGATGCCGAAGTAGCGCAGGAACACCGTCAGCGCGCCGCAGCCGATGGCGTAGACCGTCCGGCCTGTGGGGGTGACGGGGCTGGTCACATAGTCGGTGGCCATGAAGATGGCGCCCAGGAGCAGACCGCCGGACAGGAGGTTGTAGAGCATCCAGTCCGTCCGGGCCACGCCGCCCAGGGGGAAGAGGAAGGTGAGCACCGCCACCGTGCCGATGTAAAAGAGGGGGATGCGGGGGGAGATGACCTTCCGCAGAACCAGGTAGATCCCCCCGGCGATGAGCATGAGGGCGGCCACCTCGCCCAGGCACCCGGCCTGCTCGCCCACCAGGAGCTGCTGGAGGGACAGGCCATCCGGCAGACGCCCGGCGTGGAGGGAACCCATGGGGGTGGCGGCGCTCTGGGCGTCCATGGCGGCGTGCCAGACGCTGGGCCAGTACGCCTTGCCCGGCTGGGTGTAGACGCTGATGAAGGCGGGGAAGGAGGAGAACAGGAACACACGCCCGGCCAGGGCGGGGTTGAGGAAGTTCTTTCCCAGGCCGCCGAAGAGCTGCTTGACAACAATAATGGCGAAGGCGCCGCCGATGGCCGCCACCCAGTAGGGGGTGTTGGCGGGCAGGCACATAGCCAGGAGCATACCCGTCACCACCGCCGAGAGGTCGCCGGCGGTCATGGGCTGCTTCATGCACTTGCGGTAGAGCGCCTCAAAGCCCACGGTGGAGGCCACGGTGACCAGCACCAGGGTGAGGGCGCGGGGGCCGAAGAACCAGATGGCGGCGGCCAGGGAGGGGATCAGGGCGATGATGACGTCCAGCATGATACCGGGCACCGAGTCCACCGAGCCGATGTGGGGGGAGGACCCCACGGACAGGCGGTTGGTCAGGACCTTGTTTTCCGTCTCGTTCATTTGGCGCTCACCTCCTTCTTTTCCTCCGCCTCGGCACGGGCGGCCTCCGCCTGTGCCTTGGCCTCGGCCTGGAGGCGGCGAACCTCCATCTTGCCCGCCCGGATGGACTGGACCAGGGGGATGTGGGCCGGGCACGAGTAGGCGCAGGAGCCGCACTCGATGCAGTCCAGGATGCGCAGCCCCTCCAGCTCCTCATACCGCCCGGCGGTGAAGCGCTGGTTGAAGAACAGGGGCGTCAGCTTCATGGGGCAGGCGGACACGCACCGGCCGCAGTGGATGCAGGTGAGCGTCCCCTTGGGGGTGGGGGTGAACTCCCGGCCCCGGAGGACCAACAGGGCGTTGGTGCCCTTGATGACCGCGGGGGTGAGGTCGAACTGGGCCACGCCCATCATGGGGCCGCCGGAGAGGATGCGCCCCGGCGTGCCCTTCAGGCCGCCGGCGGCGTCCACCAGGGTCTGGAGGGGGATGCCCAGGGGCACCTCCACGTTCACCGGGGTGTTGACCCCCTTGCCGGTGACGGTGACGACGCGGTGGGTGACCGGCTTGCCCTCATAGCAGGCGTCGTACACCGCCGCGGCGGTGGCCACGTTGAACACCGCGCAGCCCACGTGGGCGGGCAGGCCGCCGGGGGGCACCTGACGGCCGGTGATGTTCTGGATCAGCTGTTTTTCCGAACCCTGGGGGTAGCGCACCCGGAGGGCGCGGACCTCCACGTCCGCCGGGGCCTTGGCCTTCAGGGCCTCCACCGCGTCCATCTTGTTGGCCTCCACGCCGATGATGAGCTTGGAGAGGCCCAGGGCGCGCATGAGGATGCGCCCGCCCTGGACGACCTTCTCCGGCCGCTCCAGCATGAGGCGGTGGTCGGCGGTGATGTACGGCTCGCACTCCGCGCCGTTGAGGATGATGGTGTCCACCTTCCCAAGGCCGGAGGAGAGCTTCACGTGGGTGGGGAAGCCGGCGCCGCCCATGCCGGTGATCCCGGCGGCCCGGACCAGCTCGATCACCTGCTCGGTGGTGAGCTGCTCCACGGGGGCGGGGACGGGGATGGGGTCGGCGGGGGTGTTCAGGCCGTCGTTTTCAATGACGACGGAGAGAACGGGACTGCCCGAGGTGTGGGGCCGGAGCGCTACGGCCACCACCTTGCCGGACACGCTGGCGTGGATGGGCGCGCCCAGCCCGGTGGGCTCGCCCACGACCTGGCCGACCTTGACCTCGTCCCCCACCTGGACGGTGGGTTTGCAGGGGGCGCCCACGTGCTGGGACATGGGCAGGACCACCTGGGGAACAGGCAGGGTCAGCGGGGTGATGGCGACGCCCTCGGTGGCTTCCTTGTGCCCCGCGGGGTGGACGCCGCCGAAAAACCGATGTACCATTCGCTTTCACCTCTCTATGAAGATGTTTGGAAACTAGGGTGCAAAACGCCACCCCTCATTATATACGCCTCCCGTGGGTTTGTCCAGCGTTTTACCGAAAAAAAGTCTGCCCGGCCGGGAAAATTTAGAGGCATTGACAACAAGGAGGCCTTTGAGCCAACTCCGGCCCATTTTGGGTTTGACAAACAAAAAAGAAGGGAATAGAATAATGGACAAACTATTCCCGCCCGGTGGCTTTTCGCGCCAAAAACGGGCGGGCGGGAAGGAAGGAGATGGGGCCATGAAGATGCGGGGCGCCCGAATTGTCATGGAGTGCCTGCTGGAGCAGGGGGTGGATACCGTCTTTGGCTACCCCGGCGGCACCATTCTGAACGTCTACGACGAGTTTGAACTCTCCGGCTACGGAAAGAAGATCACCCACATCCTCACCTCCCACGAGCAGGGCGCGTCCCACGCCGCCGACGGCTACGCCCGCTCCACCGGGAAGGTGGGCGTGTGCTTCGCCACCTCCGGCCCCGGGGCCACCAACCTCACCACCGGCATCGCCACCGCCTACTACGACTCCTCGCCCGTGGTGTTCATCACCTGCAACGTCAGCGAGTCCCTGGTGGGCAAGGACTCCTTCCAGGAGGTGGACATCACCGGCATCACCATGCCCATTACCAAGTGCAACTACCTGGTGCGGGACGTGACCGAGCTGGCGGACGTGATGCGGGAGGCCTTCGCCATCGCCCGCAGCGGCCGCCCCGGCCCGGTGCTCATCGACATCGTGAAGAACGTCACCTCCGACGAGTGCGACTTTGAACCCCTCCCCCTGGAGCAGCACCCCCAGCACGGGCGGCTGGCCAAGCTCCTGAGCCGCGCCAGCCACGACCTGAAGGACCCGGAGCCGGACCGGGAGGACATTGAAAAGCTCCTGGACATGATCGACGCGGCCCAGCGGCCACTGGTTCTGGTGGGCGGCGGCGTGATCCGCTCCAGGGGCGCGGTGCCGGAGTTCCGCAAGTTTGTGGAGCTGCTGGACGCCCCGGTGGCCTCCACCATCATGGGCGGCGGCGCCCTCCCCGGCGACCACCGGCTGTTCACCGGCATGATCGGGATGCACGGCTCCCACGCCTCCAACTACGCCGTGGACGAGTGCGACCTGCTCATCGCCGTGGGCTGCCGGTTCAGCGACCGCGTGGCCACCGACCCGGCCACCTTCGCCTCCAAGGCCAAGGTGGTGCACATCGACATCGACCGGGCGGAGGTGGACAAGAACGTCAAGACCGCCCACCACATCATCGGCGACGCCAAGGAGGTTCTGGCCCTGCTGAACCAGGGCATGGCCCAGCACAACTACGAGGACTGGCGGCAGTGGGTGTTCTCCCACAAGGAGGTCCCTCTGAAAAAGGACGACATCCTCCACCCCCACGAGGTTTTGGAGGTCATCCAGCAGGTCACCAACTCCTCCGCCATCATCGCCACCGACGTGGGCCAGCACCAGATGTGGTCGGCCCAGTACTACCACTTCTCCCGCCCCGGCCAGCTCATCACCTCCGGCGGCTTCGGCACCATGGGCTTCGGCGTGGGCGCGGCCATGGGCGCCCAGCTGGGCAACCCCGGGGAGGTGGTGGTGGCCTGCGTGGGCGACGGCGGCTTCCGCATGAACTGCAACGAGCTTGCCACCCTGGAGCACTACAACATCCCCGTCATCGTGGTGATTTTCAACAACCACACCCTGGGCATGGTCCGCCAGTGGCAGCACCTCATCTACGGCGAGCGGTACTCCCAGACCGACCTGGAGCGGGGTCCCGACTTCGTGAAGCTGGCCCAGGCCTACGGCATCCAGGGCGCCCGGTGCAGCCAGATGGACGAGTTTGAGCTGACCTTCCGCAAGGCGGTGGAGAGCCGCCAGCCCTGGGTCATCGAGTGCGCCATCCACAAGGACGCCATGGTCCACCCCATGGTGCCCGGCGGCGCGCCCATCACCAATTTCCTGTTGGATTAAGGAGGGAGAGACGATGAGCGATATGGTCAAGCGCAGGACCCTTTCCGTCCTGGTCTCCAACACCTCCGGCGTGCTGTCCCAGGTCTCCCGGCTCTTCTCCCGGAAGGGCTACAACATCGAGTCCCTGGCCGTGGGCACCACCGACGACCCCGACCTCTCCCGCATCACCATCGAGGTCATGGGGGACGACGCCTCCACCCGGCAGATCATCAACCAGCTCGGAAAGCAGTTCTGCGTCTACTCGGTGCAGGAGCTGGTGCCGGAGCACTCCATCCGCCGGGAGCTGGTGATGTTCAAGGTACGCGCCGAGAGCGCGGACGTGCGCAACGAGATCATCCAGGTGGCCAACATCTTCCGGGCCTCCATCATCGACGTGTCCGTCAAGTCCTTGACCATCGCCCTCATCGGCGACGAGACCAAGGCCGCCGCCATGCAGGCGCTCCTGGAGACCTTCGGCATCCTGGAGCTGGTGCGCACCGGCATGGTGGCCCTGGAACGGGGTGCGTACACCATCGAAGATGAAAGCAAGGAAAAGACCGAGTTCAACCTGGGCAAGAGCGTCCTGTAAGAGGCCCTGTTCCAGCGGCCCTCGGGCCGCCGCCGCGAGTGCGGCGTAAAATCGCCCGGAGGGCGATTTGCGCAGGGGCGGCTCCGCCGACCCCGAGCATTATAATAGAGGGGTTCCCGGCGGGCCGCAGGCCCGTTGGGGTCGCGGGGCGCGTACACCATCGAAGATGAAAGTAAGGAGAAAACGGAGTTCAACCTGGGCAAGAGCGTCCTGTAAGAGACCCTGTTCCAGCGGCCCTCGGGCCGCCGCCCGGCGCGGGCGGAAGACTGTGTTTTACCTGGGCATCAGTCCCATCGAATAATCATTCTATGTAAGGAGCGGATCAACTATGGCAAAGATGTACTATCAGAAGGACTGCGACCTCTCTTACCTCAACGGCAAGAAGATCGCCATCATCGGCTACGGCTCCCAGGGCCACGCCCACGCCCTCAACCTGAAGGACAGCGGCTGCGACGTGTGCGTGGGTCTGCGGGAAGGCTCCAAGAACTGGGCCAACGCGGAGAAGGCCGGTCTGGCCGTGAAGACGGTGGAGGACGCGGCCAAGTGGGGCGACATCGTGATGATCCTCATCAACGACGAGGTTCAGGCCGACGTCTACAAGAAGTCCATCGCCCCCTACATGACCGAGGGCAAGGCCCTGGCCTTCGCCCACGGCTTCAACATCCGCTACCAGCAGATCGTCCCCCCCAAGGGCGTGGACGTGTTCATGGCCGCCCCCAAAGGCCCGGGCCACACCGTCCGCTCCACCTACGTGGCCGGGAAGGGCGTGCCCTGCCTGGTGGCGGTGGAGCAGGACGCCACCGGCAAGGCCTACCAGATCGCCCTGGCCTACATCGCCGGCATCGGCGGCGCCCGGGCCGGCGTGATGGAGACCACCTTCCACGACGAGACGGAGACCGACCTCTTCGGCGAGCAGGCTGTCCTCTGCGGCGGCGTGGTGGAGCTGATGAAGTGCGGCTTTGAGACCCTGGTGGAGGCCGGGTACGAGCCGGAGAACGCCTACTTCGAATGCATCCACGAGATGAAGCTCATCATCGACCTCATCAACAAGGGCGGCGTGGCCGCCATGAACTACTCCATCTCCGACACCGCCGAGTTCGGCGAGTACGTCTCCGGCCCCCGCGTCCTCCCCTACGAGGAGACCAAGGCCCGGATGAAGGCGGTGCTGTCCGACATCCAGGACGGCACCTTCGCCGGCCGCTGGATCGCCGAGAACAAGAGTATGGGCCGCACCTTCTTCAACTCCAAGCGCGCCCAGCTGGCCAAGCACCAGATGGAAGTGGTGGGCGAGGAGCTGCGCCGGAACATGATCTGGGGCGGCGACCAGGATCTGGACACCGCCAGCAACTAAGCCGCGGAAAACCGAAAAGCGTAAAAAGAGAGACGGCCGCCGCGCCGTCTCTCTTTTTGCCCTCCTTGCAATTTCCCCGGCGGTGTGCTAAAATGGCGAACAGATGAATAAGATCGCAAGTCAAGGAGGAGGTCATCATGGCGTTTTTTGAGGAACTTGGCAAGCGCATCACCGACGCGGGGCAGGGAGTCGCCCGCTCCACCAAAAATTTCACCCAGGTCACGAAACTCAACGCCGCCATCTCCGCCAAGGAGAAGGAGCGCAAGGAGCTGTTCGCCCAGTTTGGTCGGCTCTGCTACGAGAAGGGCGGCCGGCCCGCCCCGGAGGACGTGGCCGGGCCGATGGAGGCCATCCGCGCTCTGACCGAGGAGATGGAAAACCTCCAGGCGGAGGTGGAGCGCATCAAGAGCGCGGGTAAGTGCCCCGCCTGCGGCGCGGAGCTTCCCCAGGACGCCCTGTTCTGTCCCGCCTGCGGCGCCGCCGCCCCGGAGGCGGCTCCCGTGGAGGAGTCCGCCGCGCCCCAGCGCCTCTGCCCCAGCTGCGGCAAGGAGGTAGGCGCGGAGAACCGCTTCTGCACCTTCTGCGGCGCGAAGCTGGACTAGAGCTTTTTTCAGGAGAGGGGGGAGACACCATGTTCTGCGGGAACTGTGGCAAGGAAAACCCGGAGGGCGCGGCCTTCTGCGGCAGCTGCGGCGCGCCCATGACCGCCGGGGAGACGCCCGGTGGTCAAGCCCCTGTTAAAAACACAAAGGCCAACCGGCGCAACAGGCTCATCGGCCTGGGCGCGGTGGTGGGCGCGGTGGTGGTCCTGGCCCTGCTGGCCTGGCTGTTCTTCGCCCTTTTCGGCGGCCGCGGCCCGGAGGACGTGGCGGTGAGGTACGTCAAGGCCGCCCTGGTGGACCAGGACGCCGGGGCCGTTGTCGGCCTGATGCCCAAGGAGTACGTCCAGAAGGTCGTGGAGGATATGTACACCAGTCGGTCTGAACTCATCGACGATGTGGAGGATGAGTTGGAGGACAACGCGGACGGGATCGAGGACGAGTACGGCGAATACACCCTCAAGATCAGGACCCGCGGCGTGGAGAAGTGGACAGAAGATAGGGTGGAGCGGTACAACGGGTACCTGGAGAGCTACGGCTTCAAAACGCGCGTCCAGAGCGGCGCGGATGTGGAGCTGCACCTCACCCTGAACGGGACTGTGGACAACGACAGCCAGGACCTCACCCTGTCCGCCGTCCAGATCGGCGGCAAGTGGTATCTGGACTTTTTGGAGGACAGCTTTTTCTAAACGGCTGACCCGACTAGGAAAAAAGGATGGTATGGCCCATGCCATACCATCCTTTTTTCGCGCCTTTTCCTATATCGTCTCCACCTTGATGAGGTTGGTGTTGCCGGAGACGCCGTTGGTGATGCCGCCGGTGATGATGACCTCGTCCCCCTTGCCCAGGCGGAAGTGTTCCTTGACCACCTTTTTGGCGGTGTAGAACAGGATGTCGGTGCTGGGCACCTCCTCACACATGGCGGGCTGTACGCCCCAGTTGAGGGCCAGCTGCCGCCAGGCCCGTTCGTTGGTGGTCAGGCCCAGGATGTCCATGGGTGGGCGGAAGCGGGAGATCATCCGCACCGTCATGCCGGACAGGGAGCAGGCCACGATGGCCTTGGCCTTGATGTTGATGGCCATGGCGCAGGTGGCGTGGGAGATGGCGTCCACGGTGTTGGAGAAGGGGAACTCGGCGTTCCAGAAGCGCTTGTCGTAGTGGATGGAGTTCTCCGTTGCCTCCACGATCTTGGACATGGTGGCCACCGCCTCTACCGGGTGCTTGCCCGCGGCGGTCTCCCCGGAGAGCATCACCGCCCCGGTGCCGTCGTAGACGGCGTTGGCCACGTCGGAGATCTCCGCCCGGGTGGGGCGGATGGAGGTGATCATGGACTCCAGCATCTCCGTGGCGGTGACGCTGAGCTTGCCCTTCACCCGGCAGGTGGAGATGAGGGACTTCTGGATGGCGGGCAGGCGCTCAAAGGGCACCTCCACCCCCAGGTCGCCCCGGGCCACCATGATCCCGTCGCACACCTCGCAGATCTCCTCGATGTTGTCGATGCCGGCCTGGTTTTCGATCTTGGCGATGATGCCGACGCGCTTGTCGGTGTGCTGGGCGATGAAGTCCTTGATGTCCAGGATATCCTGCGCCCGGGAGACGAAGGAGCAGGCGATGTAGTCGATGTCGTTGGACAGGCCCAGGAGGATGTCCGACTTGTCCTGTTCGCTGAGGTATACCTGATTCATCACCTTATTGGGGAAGCTCATAGACTTGTTGTTGGACAGCTCGCCGCCCACCAGCACCTTGCACCGCGCCTCTGTGTCGGTGAGTTCCAGCACCTCGAACACCACAAGGCCGTTGTTGAGCAAGATCCTATCCCCCACCGAGAGGTCGTTCACCAGCCCCGGGTAGCTCACCGACACCCGGCCCTGGTTGCCCACCACCTGCTGGGTGGTGAAGGTGAAGGGGTCGCCCTCGTTGAGGACGATCTTGCCCGTCTCAAAGGTGCGGATGCGGTACTCCGGGCCTTTGGTGTCCAGCAAGATGGCGATGGGCAGGCCCAGCTTGTCCCGGACGCGCTTGACAAGCTCCATCTTGGCCAGCTGCTCGGGGTGGGTGCCGTGGGAGAAGTTGAGCCGCGCCACGTTCATGCCGGCCAGGCACATTTTCTCCAGCGTCTCCTCGTTTTCGCAGGCCGGGCCGATGGTACAGATGATCTTGGTCTTTCTCACCGTGTTCGCCTCCTCAGACGTATTATTATTTTCAGTATAACAAATACCGGCGAAAAAAGCTACAAAAATCTGCGGGAAAGGAAAGATTTTTCGTGACGGCGGGGATTTGCATTTTCTCCCCGCCCGCGCTATAATAGGTTGGATATTGTCGGCGGGGCGGAATGACCCGCCGGAGCGGAGAGGAGGCAGACCCGGGCCGTGGCAGTCACCAACGCGGAACTCTTCGAGCGCACGCCCATCCCCCGGGCCTGCGCCCAGCTCATCGTCCCCACCGTCATCGGCTCTCTGGTGACGGTGATCTACTCCATGGCGGACACCTTTTTCGTGGGCGCGCTCAACAGCGAGATCCAAAGCGCCGCCGTCTCGGTGGCCGGCCCCGCGCTGTTGGCGCTGAACGCGGTGAACAACCTCTTCGGCGTGGGCGGCTCCAGTATGATGAGCCGCGCCCTGGGCCGGGGCGAGCCGGAGGTCGCCCGGCAGAGCGCCTCCTTCGGCTTCTACGGCGCGCTGCTCAGCGGCCTGCTCCTCTCCCTGCTCAGCTTCCTCTTCCTGGGGCCGCTCCTGGAGCTGCTGGGCGCCACCCCCGCCGCTCGGGAGGCCACCGGCGCCTACCTGCGCTGGGCGATCTGCCTGGGGGCGGCGCCCACCATCTTGAACGTGGTCCTGGGGTACTTAGTCCGCTCCGAAGGGGCGGCGCTCCACGCCAGCCTGGGCACCATGAGCGGGTGTGTGCTGAACATCCTGCTGGACCCGGTGTTCATCATGCCCTGGGGGCTGGACATGGGCGCGGCGGGGGCGGGGTGCGCCACCTTCCTCTCCAACTGCGTGGCCTGCGGCTACTTCTTCGTCCTCCTCCGGGTGCGCCGGGAGAAGACCAACATCCGCCTCCACCCCAGGTACTTCCGCCCCCGGCGGCACATCGCCCAGGGCGTTTTCACCGTGGGCGTTCCCGCCGCCATCCAGAACCTTTTGAACGTCACCGGCATGACGGTGCTCAACCACTTCGTCAAGGGCTACGGGGAGGCCGCCATGGCCGCCCTGGGTATCGCCCAGAAGATCCAGATGGTGCCGGTGCAGGTGGCCCTGGGCGCGTCCCAGGGGGTCATGCCCCTGGTGGGCTACTCCTACGCCAACGGCAACAAAAAGCGCTTCCGGGAGACCATCTCCCTGCTGTGCCGGATCATGGTGCCGCTGATGGTGGCGGTGGCGGCGGTGAGCTGGCTCTGGCCGCGGCTCTTCCTCACCTGGTTCCACAAGAACCCGGAGGTGCTGCGCTACGGGGCCATGTTCCTCCGCGGCTTTGCCGCCGCCATGCCCTTCGTGGTGCTGGATTTCCTGGCCGTGGGCGTGTTCCAGAGCGTGGGCATGGGCGCCCAGGCCCTGGTGTTCGCCCTGCTGCGGAAGATCGTCCTGGAGATCCCCGGCATCGTGATCCTGGGCACGGTCTTCCACGCCGCCGGGATCACCTACGCCCAGGCGGTGGCGGAGTTTGTCCTGGCCGCGGCGGGGCTGTGGATGATCCGGCGCATCCTGCGGCGCTTCCCCACCCGCGGCGGCGAGAGGGAGGTGGCGTAGATGGCACGTGCGCTGTGCTTCCTCCTGGCGGGCTACCTCTGCGGGAGCGTGCTCTTCGCCCGGATCGCCGAGCGGGTCTTTGACCGCCCTGGGCTTGTGGACCCCAGCCCGGACGGCAACCCCGGCGCCTCCAACGCCTTCACCTACGGCGGGTTCTGGTGCGGCGTGTTCGTGCTGCTGGGCGACCTGGCCAAGGGCTTCGCCCCCATCTGGTGCTGGGCCCACAGCGGCCTGAAGACCGGCCCGGTGTGGGCCGCCCTCATCCTGGCCGCCCCGGTGCTGGGCCACGCCTTCCCCATCTTCTTCCGCTTTCGCGGCGGGAAGGGCATCGCCGTCACCTTCGGCTGCCTCCTGGGGCTTTTCCCCCACCTGGAGGCGGGTCTGGCCCTGGCGGTGTGTTTCCTGTTTTTCTCCCTGATCATACGCGTCAGCCCCGACTTTTACCGCACCGTGGTCGCCTATCTGGCCGCCGCCGCGCTGCTGGCGGTGGGGCGGCTGTGGGCGGTTTTGCCCGGCTTCTGTCTGATGGCGGGCATCGTCCTGCTGCGGCTCCACCAGAGCGGGGAGGAGCGAAAGAGACTGGAGGTGAAGCTGCTGTGGACGCGCTGATCTTGACCTGCGGCACCGGCGGCGGGCACAACGCCGCGGCGGAAGCCCTCCGGGAGGAGCTGGAGCGCCGGGGCGACCGCGCCACGGTGATGAACCCCTACTCCCTCACCTCCCAGCGCCGGATGCGCCACATCGACCAGACCTACGTCACCCTGGCCCAGAAGGCCCCCGGCGGCTTTGGCCTGGTGTACCGCATGGGGGAGCTGTACCGCCGCTCCGGCCTGCGCTCCCCGGTCTACTACCTGAACCACCGGGCCGCCCTGGCCCTGGCGGCGTACCTGGAGGAGCATCCGGTGCAGGCGATTTTCTGCCCCCACCTCTACCCCGCGGAGATCGCCACCCAGATGAAGCGCCACGGCCTGCCCCGGCCGTTGACCCTCTTCGTGGCCACCGACTACACCTGCATCCCTTTTACGGAGGAGACGGACTGCGACGGCTATGTGATCCCCTCCCAGGACCTGGCCGGGGAGTACACCGCCCTGGGCGTCCCCGGCGAGAAGCTGTACCCCCTGGGCATCCCGGTGCGCCGGGGCTTTTCCCGGGAAATGACCCAGGCCCAAGCCCGGCGGGAGCTGGGCCTGGAGGAGTCCGGGACGTACTACCTCCTCTCCGGCGGCAGCATGGGCGCCGGACGCCTGCGGGAGACCGTCGCCCAGTTGCGCCGGCACGCCTCCGCTCGCCTGGCGGTGGTCTGCGGCAGCAACGGATCCCTGCGCCGGGAGCTGGAGCGGCAGTACGGCGCGGAGTTGATCCTGATGGGCAGCACGAAGCACATGGACCTGTGGCTCCGCGCCTGCGACGTCTACTTCACCAAGCCCGGCGGTCTGTCCTCCACCGAGGCGGCGGTGGCCGGGGTGCCCCTGGTACACCTGGCGCCCATCCCCGGCTGTGAGACGAAGAACGCCGCGTACTACGCCGGCCGGGGCATGAGCGCCCTGTGGCCCGCCTCCCAGCAGGAGCAGGAGGCGCTGCTGGAAAAGTTGACCGACCCGGCGGGGCGGCGGGAGATGGCACAGCGCCAGCGGCAGGGCGTCAGCGCCCGGTCCGCGGAACAGATCTGCGAGCTTGCCCACCGCATGGTGGAGCATAGAGAGGAGGGAGCGAACGATGCGTAAGCTGGAAGCGCGGGAGAGCGCGGAGGCCGGAGGCCTGCGGCGGTTTTTGGCAGAGTACAGCCACGCCTGGTATCTGCTCTACTGGCCGGCCTTCGGCCTTGTCTTCTGGACCCTGGAGCGGCTCTGGGTGGGGCGGACCTACCACGTCATCCACTGCGCCCTGGACGACAAGATCCCCTTCTGCGAGGCCTTTTTGATCCCCTACCTCCTGTGGTTCGTGTTTTTGACCGGGATGGTGGTCTACACCTTCTTCCGGGACGCGGAGGCGTTCCGCGGGCTGATGAAGTTCATCATCCTCTCCTACACCGTCTCCCTGATGATCTACATCCTCTTTCCCAGCTGCCAGCAGCTCCGCCCTTCGGCCTTCCCCCGGGACAACGTTCTGACCCGCGCCGTGGCGGGCTTTTACGCCTACGACACCAGCACCAACGTCTGTCCGTCCCTCCACGTCATCGGCTCCTGGGCGGTGGCCTCCGCCGCCTGGCGCAGCCGGAAGCTGAGCACCCCCGGCTGGCGCTTCGCCTTCTGCGCCACCGCCGCGCTCATCAGCGTGTCCACCGTCTTCCTCAAGCAGCACTCCGCCTGGGACCTCCTCATGGCCGTGGTGGTGTGCCTGCTCGCCGAGCACCTGACCTACGCCCCCCGCCGGGCACACCGGCCTCAGATGGTCCCCGCCCGGAAGGAGGACGCCTGACCCCGGCGCAAAATTCGACAGCAGACGGGAGACCCGGCCCTGGGCCTCCCGTTTTTCACGCCCCGGGGCGGGGGATTGACAAAAAGAGGCGAAAAAAGGTATAATCATTTTATCTAAAAAACGCACCGTGAGAGGGGCGATCTCCATGAGAAAACACAAGAGGCTGGGGCGCGTCGTCGCGCTCTTTTTCACCGTTCTCTTCTCCCTGGCCGTGGCCGCGCCCACCGCCCTGGGGGCGCCCAGCGCCGTGGAGCGGACGGTGCGCATCCCCTGCGGCATCAACGACCTGATCTACCTGGACGACCAGGGCCAGCCCGCGGGCCGCTATCTGCCCTACCTGACCAAGCTGGAGCGCATCAACAACTGGCAGTTCGAGTACGTGGACACCACCTGGACCCAGGCGCTGGAGCAGTTGGAAAACGGGGAGCTGGACCTGCTGTTCCCCACCACCTACACCCAGGACCGCACCGCCACCATGGACTTCTCCACCCTGGTGGCGGGGTACAGCGCCCCCGGCCTCTTCGCCCGGCTGGACAGCGAGTACGACTACGAGGACTTCTCCGCCTTTGACGGCGCCCGCATCGCGGTGACCCAAGGCTCCACCAACGAGCAGATGCTGGAGGAGTTCGCCCGGGACCGGGGCTTCACCTACCAGCCGGTGTACATAGAGAGCAACAACGAGAAAGCCCGCGCTCTGGAGCGGGGCAGCGTGGACATGATCGTCCTCACCGCCTACAACGACCTGAGCAATACCGCCCTGGTGTCCCTGATGGACGCCAAGCCCTTCTACTTCTCCGTCAAGAAGGGGACCAACCAGGACCTCCTGGACGAGCTGAACCGGGGCACCCAGCAGCTCCTGAAGGAGGACCCTGACCTGGTGAGCAGTACCTTCCGCCAGTGCCTGCTGGAGGGCAGCGGCGGGATGCTGGCCTTCACCAAGGAGGAGCGGGACTTTGTGGAGTCGGACAAGGAGGTGCGGGTGGGCCTCTACGCCGACACCCGGCCTCTGTCCTACACCAGGAGCGACGGGACGGTGGGCGGCATCTACAAGGACCTGATGGACTACGTCCGGGAGAACTCGGGGATCAACCTGGTCCTGTACCCCCTCACCCGGGATCAGGACTGGCGGGAGCTTCTGCGCAGCGGGGAGCTGGACTTCTTCTTCGGCGAGTCCTTCGCCCTGAACCGGGAGCGCACCGACCTCCAGTCCACAGACCCCTTCTACCCCTACGACTACGTTCTGGTCACCAAGAGCGACTGCGCCTTTGGCGCGCTGGAGGACCCGGTGATCGCCCTGACCAGGGGGCGGTTCTATCTGGGGGACTACGTCACCCAGAATATGCACGCCCAAGTCCGCTTTTACAACAGTTGCAAGGAGTGCTTCCTGGCCGTTTCGAAGGGCGAGGCGGACGGCGCCATGGTGAACAACGTGGAGTACAACTACCAGTCCAAGAACCCCCGCTTTTCCGCCATGATCCAGTGGGAGAACTACCGGGCGACCACCGACGGCGGCCTGATCTGCGCCGACGACATGGACCCGGTGGAGTTCTCGGCGGTGAACAAGGCCGTTGGGCTGCTGTATGACGACTTTATCAGCACCACCATCAACGACAACATGAACCTCCCCTACAACACCACCCTGTCCGACAACCTCTACATGATGCGGGGCGTTCTGCTGGTGGCCGTCATCGTGCTGGCGGTCGTCATCGGGGCCTTCCTGGTCATCCGCCGCATCCGGGAGCGGCAGCGGGCGGTCCTGGCCCAGCACAAGGAGTACGAGCGCAACCAGTTGCAGGTCCTGGCCGCCCTGAGCCGGGATTACGACGCCATCTACTACACCGACCTGGGCACGGACACCTGCAAGGAGCTGTGGGTCAACGAGGACGCCGCCCAGGCCAAGGGGGCGGGGCGGGTGGTGCCCCCTGGCGCCAACGTGTACAGCGAGGCCCTGCGGCAGTATGTGGAGAACTTCGTCCAGCCTGAGGACCAGGACAAGGTCCTGGCCCTGTGCGACCCCGCCGCGATGCTCCGGCGGCTCCAGACCACCGGGGACTTCTCCCTGCGCTACCGGGTCAAGGAGAACCAGTGGGGCCAGGGGAACTTTGAGATCCATGTGGTGGAGCTGAGCCAGGTGGGCGACGGGCGGGGCATGGTCTTCGGCACCCGCTGTATCGACGAGGCGGTGCGGGCGGAGGCCGACCAGCGCCAGCTGCTGGAGACCGCCCTGGAGGCGGCCAACAAGGCCAGCGCCACCAAGTCCGACTTCCTCTCCAAGATGTCCCACGACATCCGCACCCCCATGAACGCCATCATCGGCATGACCGCCATCGCCGCCGCCCACCTGGACGACCAGGAGCGGGTGCGGGACGCCCTGGGCAAGATCTCCTCCTCCAGCCGGTATCTGCTGGGCCTCATCAACGAGGTTTTGGACATGAGCAAGATCGAGGCGGGGGCCATCACCCTCACCGAGGAACCCTTCAACCTCTCCGAGTTTTTGAACGACCTTCTGGTGATGGTCCAGCCCCAGGTGAAGCAGCACAACCACAGGCTGGAGGTCCGCATCCAGGACATCCAGCACGAGGACGTGCTGGGGGACAGGCTGCGGATCCAGCAGGCCTTTGTGAACATCCTGGACAACGCGGTGAAATACACCCCCGACGGGGGCACCATCAGCGTGAACGTGCGGGAGCTGCCCATCCGCACCCCCAAGGCCGCCCGCTACGAGTTCGTCTTCCGGGACACCGGCCTGGGTATGTCCAAGGAGTACGTGGCCAAGATCTTTGAACCCTTCAGCCGGGCGGAGGACCTGCGGGTCAGCAAGATCCAGGGCACCGGCCTGGGCATGCCCATCACCCAGAACATCGTCCAGCAGATGGACGGCACCATCCAGGTGGAGAGCGAGGAGGGGAAGGGCACCACCTTCACCGTGACCATCTTCCTCAAGCTCCAGGACAGCCAGGAGCTGGACGTGTCCGGCCTGGCCGACCTCCCGGTGCTGGTGGTGGACGACGACGACGCGGCCTGCGAATCGGTGTGCGAACTGCTGGAGCAGATCGGCATGAAGAGTACCGGCTGTTCCAGCGGGATGGAGGCCGTGGCGGCGATGAAGCAGACGGTGGGGACGCCCCAGGAGTTCTACGCCGCCATTCTGGACTGGCGTATGCCGGAGATGGACGGCATCGAGACCGCCAGGGCCATCCGGGAGGTGGCGGGGGACGACCTGCCCGTCATCATCCTCTCCGCCTACGACTGGTCGGACATCGAGGCGGAGGCTCGGGCCGCCGGGGTGAACGCCTTCTTGTCCAAGCCGGTGTTCAAGTCCGGCCTGATCCGCCAGTTCAACGCGCTCAAGGGCAAGGAGGAACAGCAGGCGGTGGAAAAAGCGCCCCACGAACCCCTCCAGGCCATCCAGGAGAGCGACTACTCCGGCGTGCGGGTCCTGCTGGTGGAGGACAACGACCTGAACCGGGAGATCGCACGGGAGATCATGGAGATGGCCGGACTCCAGGTGGAGGAGGCGGAGGACGGCAAGGAGGCCGTGGAGAAGGTGGCCGCCAGCCCGGAGGGCTATTACCGCATCATCTTCATGGACATCCAGATGCCCGTCATGTCGGGCTACGAGGCCACACGGGCCATCCGGGCCCTGGGCCGTGCCGACACCGCGGCGGTGCCCATCATCGCTATGACCGCCAACGCCTTTTTGGAGGACGTCCAGGCCGCCAAGGACGCGGGGATGAACGAGCACCTGGCCAAGCCCATCGACTTCGACCGCTTCGACAGCATTTTGAAAAAGTACCTGAACTGACGTTCCGATCCCACAAAAAAGAGCCGTGGATCATCAGATCCACGGCTCTTTTTGTGTGCTGTTCCGGCGTTCCGGCCGATCGCTCAGCCATCCCCCAGGGCGCGGTAGAGGAGGGTGGCCAGCTCGCCTCGGGTACACACCCGGCCTGGCTCAAAGGTGGTGGGGGTGGTGCCGTTGGTGATCCCGTTCTCATAGGCCCACAAGACGGCCTGGGCGTAGGGCGCGCCGGCGGCCACGTCGGCAAAGGGGGTTTGGGCGTCGGCGCTGGGAGCGGCCGCCCCCTGGGCGCGCCACAGGAGGGTGAGGGCGTCGGCGCGGGTGCAGGGCTGGGCGGGGGTGGCGTTGGTGGCGCCCAGGGCGGCGGCCGCCTCGCCCATGGTGACGGCCTTGTCCGGCTGGATGGCCCCGTCGGCGCCGGTGAGGTAGCCCCTGTCCGCGGCCCAGAGGACGGCGTCAAAGTAGTACGCGGCGGGGTCCAGGTCGGAGAAGGGGAGGGGTTTCCGCTCCGGCCACTGGACGGAGATGGAGGTGAGGTAGACGGCGTTGTCCCCGGCGGTGCCGGTGTGGTTCAGCTCCACGCCGCCGCGGGTGACCTTGTCCAGCCCCTTGACGTAGGCGGAGAGGGAGAGGGTCTCGGGCGTGGCGGTGGAGGACACGGCGGCGTAGACCCGCTCGTTCCGGGTCCAGACGTGGACGGTGGTCTCGGTGAGGAACAGGCTGGACGTCTTGCCCTGGGTGAGCGCCTGGGTGTTGCCGTCGGCGGTGTGGGCCACCAGGAGGAAGGCGCACTCGGTACTGGAGACACGGGCGATGCGCAGGCCGTAGCCGGTGTGATTGGCGGGGTCGTACTTCACCATGAAGTCCATGTACTGGTTGGTGGAGCCGAAGCCCTGCCCGGCGGTCTTGCCTGGGGCCAGGGTGACGGTGAGGTCCATCTCCCTGTCCTGATCGGCCACGGGGGAATACATCAGCCGGGCGCCCCGGTCGGTGTTGAAGAGGCCGGTGATCCCGGCGGTGCCGTTTTTCACCCCCGTGCCGTAGTCCCATTTGGAGGCGCCGTCACAGGCGGCGGTCCAGCCGCCGGGGTAGGAGCCGGTCTCCGGGTCGGCGTCCGCGGGCTTCACGCTGTCCACCGTCCAGAAGCCGGGGAGGAGCTTGCTCTGCGTCTCCACCGGGAAGGTGGCCAGGTCCACCTTCAGCGTCCCGTCAAAGGCGGGAACGCCGTCGGCGCGCACCGGGGCGGCGGAGATGGCGGTGACGGCGCCGCCGTAGTCGGAGCGGCGGTGTTTGGGTTCCACGGAGACCAGGAGGTACTTGCCCACCATGGCCTGGGTGAGGGGGATGGAGGTCAGGGGCGTATCCCCGCGCCCCACGGCCACCGCCACGGGGTCGGCGCCCTTGGCGTCGTCGCAGACGTACCAGGTCAGCCGGGAGTTGTCCGGCCGGCCGCCCAGGGAGGCGGGGTCGTAGGCGTAGGTGACGGTGGCCACGCCGCCGGTTTGCGCCACCACCGGCTGCTGGGTGAACACCGGGGCGGGGAGGACGCTGGGCCGGACGGTGAGGGCGACCCGGGCGGACAGCCCGGAGCTGTCCTTGGCGGTGACGATCACCAGGGCGGTCTCCTCGGTGGTGTTGACCCCCTCCACGGTGCAGGTCCCGTCGGCGTTGGGGGTGAGTTTGACGTACTTCTCGCTCTCCGCCGGGACAGACCAGGTCACGTTGGCGTTGGCGTTGTAGTTCACGCTCTGGGGGCCGGTGAGGGCGCAGCCCAGTTTCACAGCGCCCTCCGCGCTGCCCGACTCGATGGTGGCGGCGGCGGGGGCGGTGTCGTCCTGGGTGACCAGGTAGGCCCTCATGCCGGTGGGCAGGCGGTCAGCCCCGGCGGCCTTGACGGCAGCCGCCTGGCCGAGGGGGTCCCAGCCGTCGTCGCCGCGGAGGAGGTTGTAGACGTTGTACGTCCCGTCCTCCAGCTTGAACGCCCGCAGCGCCGCCGTGCCGGTCAGGTCCACGCCCGCGTCGGCGCGCGGCCCGGCGCTGAAGGTGACGGGGCTGCCGTCGCAGTCCACGTTGGCGTAGTAGCTCTGGTAGGTGTCGTCAAACACGTCGCTCCAGCCGATCTGGGCGGCGCCGTCGGCGGAGAAGGAGCTGTCGATGACGGTGACCGGCCCGGCGGCCTTCACCAGGTACTGGGTGACCGGGCTGGGGGAGAGGATCTTCATCTCGCAGTTCAGCAGGACAGGCCCTTCCGCGGTGTACCAGGGCTTGGTGGAGTAGAACTCAAACTCGCAGTTGAGGTACACCGCCTGGGCCGAGCCGTTGAGGGAGTCGTCGGTGGACTCCATGTGGCAGTTCACATAGAGCGCCCGCCGGCTGTTGTTGAAGGGCATCATGTTCAGCCGGCTGATGAAGCGCACGTTCTCCGCCAGCAGCTTGTCCCCGTCGTAGACGCCGATCTGCCCCTGGGTCACGTTCCCCGGTGCCCGCATGGGCCGGTTCAGGGAGGGGTCCGCCGGGTAGACCAGATCCACGTTGCAGTAGTCGCCGAAGGTGAGGTTTTTCAGGGTCAGGCCGTCCCCGGTGATGTGGAACATGGTGTAGTTGGACCCCATAAAGCCTACGTCGTGGCCGAAGTTGGCGGCCACCACCACGTTCCGGGGGTCATCGGTCAGGCCGGTGATGTGGAGGTTTTCGCACGCGATCTCCATCTGGTAGTCCCCCGTCATGTCCTGGGCCTCCGGGGCGTCGGGGTCGTGGAGCCAGTAGACGTAGGGCGCCAGGTAGACCTCCATGGGGTCGGCCTCGGTGCCGTCGGTGAGGTGGGCCGCCGCGCCGTTGAAGGAGTTGTAGACGTAGGGGAACTGGGCCGCCTGCGCGTCGGTCAAGCGCCCGTCCACATAGAGGGCGTGAGGCCCCAGGGCCACCGTCTGGCCCTGATAGGTGAAGGAGGCGCCGTCCGCGGCCAGGGCTGGGCCGTCCGCCGCCGCCTGGGCGGTCATGGGCAGGGCAAATAACGCCCCGGCCAGCATCAGAGACAACAGCAGAAACTTTTTTTTCATCGCTACGTCCGCTCCTTTCCATTTCCCGGGCGGCAAACCCCCGCCCGATCTGCCTCTATTATATTGCGAACTGTCCCAAAACGCAAGCGCCCGCCCCGCTGCGGCCTGGGGCCTTTTCGCGGGGCGGGCGGAGAGGGGTCAGCGGGGGAGGAGCTGGACGTCCGCCTGGACGTCGGCGGGGTCGGCCTCCGGGGCGGAGGACGCCGGCGGGGCGTCCTCCTGGGTCAGGGCTGCCACGGCGGCGGGGTCGGCCTTGGCCGGGTCCAGGGGCAGGGGGAAGAGGACCCCCTCCTGGCCGGGCTGGTAGGCGATGGCGCCGTCGGCGGAGAAGGAGAAGATCTGGGTGTTGGGGACGCTGTGGGTGCCGGGGTAGACCGCCAGGTAGACGGTGTGGTCGGCGAAGGGCTCCACCGTATCGCACTCCAGCAGGCAGTAGAGCGTCCCGCCCTGGGTGAAGGAGGCGAGGAAGCTGTTCAGGCTCCAGGCGTTCACCTGCCAGGGGGCGTACCCCTCCACCAGGGGGGTGACGGTGAGGTCGGACCCGCTTTCGGCGATGGGCGTGCCGTCGGTGCGGGTGTAGGCCAGGACGGCGTAGGTCTTCTGGGCGTTGACGCCGTCGTCCAGCTGGGACAGAGCGACCCCAGGGGCCATGCCCAGCAGGGTGACCTGGTAGTCGCCCACCGTCTCGGTCTGGTTGACGCGGACGGCGTCCTCCCCCTCAAAGACCTGGGCGAGGGCGTCCATCCCCACCTCCCGAGCCACCTGGCCGGGGGAGAGGAAGTAGACGGCGGCGGAGGCGGTGACCGCCAGGGCGGCGATCAGGGCGGCGGCCACCAAAACGGTTTTCAGAGCGGGCTTTTTCATGGAAACAGGCTCCTTTCGGTGGGCCTCCAGCAGGGAGAGGACGTGGGGGACGAAGTCGGGGCGGAAGGACACGGCGTCCACCGCGTCCCGGTAGTCTTTTGCGGTCATAGAATTTCCTCCTTCAGCAGCTCCCCCAGCCGCCGCCGGCCCCGGGCCAGCCGGGTGCCTACCGTGGCGGCGGGGAGGGCCAGCAGTTTGGCGATCTCCTTGATGGAATAGCCCTCATAGTAGTAGAGGTGGATCACGGAGCTGTACGCCGGGGGCAGGCTCCGCAGGGCGGAAAGGAGGTCGGGCCGCTCCTCGCTGGGGCCGGGGACGGAGAGGGCGGTCTCCTCCAGAGGGGCGTCGTCACGTCGCCTCCGGCGCAGGTCGCTGGCCTGGTTCAACGTGGCCCGGATGAGCCACGCCTTGGCGTGTTCCCCGTCCCGGAAACGGGGTGCCCGGTCCAGCACCTTGAGAAAGACCTCCTGCACCACGTCCTCCGCGTCGGCGGCGGTGGGCAGCCGGGTGAGGGCGACCCGCAGCAGGGTGGAGGAGTAAGTCTCCACCAGCCACACAAGCTCATCCTGGGTCATGCCCTCGCCTCCCTTCACCCATAACACGTTTCAGCGGGGGAAAATTTTTCACCCCGCCCCCTTTTATTAGGATACCGGGCCGGGGCGAGAATGGCAATACCCAGGCCGTACACGGGCGATGGACGGCGAAAGGGGGGACAGAAAGCAAGAGGTCAGCGGTTCTCTCCCGGCTCCACCAGAAAAAGAGACAGCCACCCTTGCGGGTGACTGTCCCTTTTTGGTGGAGATAAGCGGAATCGAACCGCCAACGGCTGACGCCGTTGGCGGAACCGCTGACGGATTAAAAAGCAAGAGGTCAGCGGTTCGATGTATCTGTAATATCTAGCAAATAAAAACGACAGCCAAAAGGCTGTCGTTTTCATTTGGTGGAGATAAGCGGGATCGAACCGCCAACGGCTGACGCCGTTGGCGGAACCGCTGACAGATCATAAAGCAAGAGGTCAGCGGTTCGATGTATCTGTAATATCTAGCAAATAAAAACGACAGCCAAAAGGCTGTCGTTTTTATTTGGTGGAGATAAGCGGGATCGAACCGCTGACCTCTTGAATGCCATTCAAGCGCTCTCCCAGCTGAGCTATACCCCCAGATCCGGCGGCGGGCCGGTGAACAAATGATATGATAACAGACCCGCCGCCGATTGTCAAGCATTTTCTCCTGTTTTTCCGATTTTATTTTTCCCGCTGCTCAAACCAGCCCTTCACCAGCGGCGCCAGGACATCCACCAGGGCGTGCATATTCCAGCCGGTGGTGTTGACGCACAGGTGGTAGGCGGCGGGGTCGTCCCAGCGGGAGTCGGTGACCAGGGCGCGGTAGCGGGCGCGCTCCTTGTCCACCTTGTTCATCCGCTTCTTCAGCTCGTTCACCGAGAGCTGCTCCCCGGCCGCCTGCCGGGATTGGCACCGGGCGATCTTGCTGGCCTGGTCGGCGTAGACAAAGAGGTTGAAGGGGTCGTAATCCCGCAGCACCACGTCCGCGCAGCGGCCCACGATGAGGCAGTCGCTTTTCTCGGCCAGGGACTTGAGGAGCTTGTTCTGCTCGCTGATGACCTCCACCTGGGGGTCGATGATGCTGCCGGGGTAGGAGAGGGTGTGGCCGAAGGTGATGGGGTAGTAGGCGCTGATCCCCCGCTCGGAGATGCTGGCGATGTACTCCTCGGCCAGGCCGCTGCGCTGGGCCACGGCGGTGATGATCTCCCGGTCGTAGTAGGCGATGCCCAAAACATCGGCCAGCCGCTTGCCTACCTCGCGACCGCCGCTGCCGAATTGTCGGCTGACCGTAATGATACGATGGCCCATAGCGTCCTCACCTCATGGCTCAAATTGGCGGCATCCCGCCTAACCACAGTTTACCACAACCTCACCAAAAAAAGCAAGGGGAAAATCCCTCGTTTTGGCCCTTTTCCCCAGTAGCATAGGGACAACCGTGGGGCGCATAGGGTGGTGCTCGGAGGTGGAGGGTATGCTGTCGGCCTGGCTCGTGCTGATGCTCAACAGTCTTTTCCTGACCCTGCGGCTGTCGGGGGGCACCGGCTCCTTTCCAAAGCCGCTGAAGGCGGAGGAGGAGCGACACTACCTGGCCCTGGCCCAGCAGGGGGATCTGGAGGCCCGGAACGTCCTGGTGGAGCACAACCTCCGCCTGGTGGCCCATATCGTGAAGAAGTGTTACCCCAAAAGGAGACTTGGAGAGTAGAATGCGGGATCGTATGGCCTTGTCGGCTTCCCCCCTGTGGCCAAGGCTCCAGGAAAGGTGCCAAGCAAAGGGAACCCCGCTCTGGAGATCCAGTGGACAAGCCTCCTTTGAAACATATCACCGCAAAGTGCTGTATTGCTACGAAGTAGCTTGGGACGGACAATAAGATAACTGCCCCATGCTGAGATTACATCAAATCGCTTTTTTCATGCAATCTATTGAGGCCATTCCTAATCAAAACAGTACCTACTGTTCCGATTTGATTTTCACTAAAGAGGAGTGCGTGGATGTTAAATATGATTGCCGCTTAAGCTGCCAATCACTTGGACAGATCCCAGCTTCATATGCTTCCCTCCGCTATCTTTTCTACTGCCCACAGCGGCAAGTTCAGCAACCGATCCTCTCTTTTATGATCCGCCATGGAAGTGCGAATGGCGAGTTTAGGTTGAAATTTCTCCCGGTAGACCTTCAGGCTCTTGGCCTGGAGGTTTTGTTCTGCCTTGACCTCTATGGGGATCACGTCGCTGCCGGTGTCGATGACAAAGTCCACTTCCGCCGTTCCCCGGTCAGCGGTCCAGTAGTAGACATTGAGCCCTTTTGCCGTTTTGAGCTGTTGCAAAACATATTGCTCGGTCAAGGCTCCCTTGAACTCCTTGAACAGTTCGTTACCGTCTAGCAGCACATCCTGCCGGAGGCCCACCATGCAGGAGAGAAGCCCCACATCCACCAGGAACAGCTTGAATGCTTTCAAATCCTCGTAGGCCTTCAGCGGAAGACTGGGAGTTGAGACCCGGTGAACCTTGTGGACCAGGCCGCAGTCCGTGAGCCAGAGCATGGCCAACTCATATTCCTTAGCCCGGGCACCCTCCTTGACAAGGCCATAGATGAACTTCTTGTTTTCCTTGGTAAGTTGGGCGGGGATACTGTTCCAGAGCATCCGGATGCGGGGCACTACCTCGTTGGGAGCGTGCTTGGAGAAGTCTTGCTCATAGGCCGCCAGAATGCGGTGCTGGATCTCCCGTGCCTCGTTAAAATCCCGATTGTCCGCAAAGGCCTGGACCACCTCGGGCATACCGCCCACATAGTAGTAGTGCTTCAACAGATCCACATAGTCTTGTTTGAAGGCGGTGGCCATGTCGAAGTCGCCTTTGCGCAGCAACTCCACATACTGTTCCTTGCCCATAGCCATCATAAACTCAAAAAAGGAAAGAGGATAGAGGTCGAGGAATTCCACCTTGCCTACCGGGAAGGACGTCCCCTGGTGGAGGGCTACCCCCAAAAGGCTCCCGGCGCAAACGATCTGGTACTGCGGGGCGTCCTCGTTAAAATACTTCAGGCTGGACAGCGCCTTGGGGGCCTCCTGCACCTCGTCAAAAATGAGCAGGGTGTTGTCCGGGGCGATCTTATGCCCGGCGTAGAGCTCCAGGCCGGTGACCAGCCGCTCCACTTCCAGTCCGCCCTCAAACAAGGTCTTCATCCGCTCGTTGTTGTCAAAGTTGATGTAGACCACCGACGCATATTCGCTCGCGCCAAACTCCTTCATGAGCCAGGTCTTGCCAACCTGTCGTGCGCCCCGAATGATAAGGGGCTTGCGCCGCTTTTTTGCCTTCCACTTCTTCAGTTGTTCCAAAGCCGTTCGGTACACGGGCATCACCTCACAATAATTATAACAACATTATAGCAGATTATTACAAAAAGTCAAACGACTTTTGTGAAATCAATTTGTTCCTATCGTAGGATCACGATACTTATTGAACACTGTGAACAGAACAAGGTAGAAGGATGGTGCCACATCTTTCATGAGCAAAAGCATAACACAGGACATGGCGTACTGGCAATTCCTTAATGAAATGCGTGGAAAACACGGCGTCAGCCGGGCCAGCCGAAGATACAGCCGCTCTTACATCTACTTTTGTTTTGGCGTCGGCGCTGGGGCGGGGCCGAGGCATCCCTGGTCTGCCAGCTCTGGCGACCCCATCACCACCTCAGCGAGCATACAGCGGCCGAGCTGAAGCTGATTCGGGATATACGCTGCCGAAGCCCCTTCCTTAGTCCGAGTTCCTTGGGGCAAAAATCCCTTCAAAGCCCGAAAGTAACTTTAGTCCCCCTCGGTTTCAGAAACCACTCGCACACACTATATACAAGAGTGAGTTCCCTAGTGTAGAAAACCCGTAGATATCGCATCTTTCTCAACACCATGATACCAAATTCAGCAAAATCAAGGGGTTGGCCGGAAAGCCCCACAAGGACGGGAATCAAGTGGAGAAAGATTAACTATTAGAAGTCAACCCCCAAA
>CANRLZ010000017.1 GCA_947631595.1 uncultured Oscillospiraceae bacterium | reverse complement strand
GCGACCCACCTGCTCATTCGTGCAGGTTTTAATAGGCCCCACACGGCTAAAGCGGGTGCGGCCCAGTCCGGAGACGGACTGGGCCGTTTTTACGCGTCCGGGCGGCGGGGGCGTTTTCTCCGGGGGCGTTTTCTCCGGGGGCGGAAAATTGTAAAAAAGGCTCTTGCGTCTCCGGGCGGCTTGGGGTATAATACATTGTTGCATATTATCCCCACGCATTATCCCCACGCACTGAATCCACATGAGAGGACGGAATGATCGAAATGAGCGGAGCAAAGAAAAAGTCTGAGCGCCGCGCCCTCAAGGCCGAGATCGGCCTGACCGAGCGCGAGAAGCAGGAGCTGAAAAAGCAGCAGGCCCGGCACCGCAACAACATCCTGGCCCTGGTGGGCGGGATCGTGATGGTGGTGCTGGTGGCGGCGCTGCTGATCTGGAATTCGGGCTGGCTGGACCGGCACACCACCGCCGTCAAGTTCGCCCCCACCGGGGAGACCGGCTCCACCGTGTCCTTCACCCGGGCGGACATGAACTACTTTTACTATCAGGCCATAAACACCTACCGCAACCAGGAGGCCGCCCTTTATCAGCAGTACGGCATGGAGTACACCCCCAGCTTTGACACCTCCACCAGCCTGAAGACCCAGTATATGGACGCCGACCAGACCATGAGCTACTACGACTACTTCATGCAGCAGTCCATGGCCGACGCCAAGTACACCGCGGCCTTCACCAGCGCCGCCCAGGCGGAGGGCTACACCCTCTCCGAGGACGCCCAGGCCGCCCTGGACTCCGCCCCCGCCAGCCTGGACAGCGCCGTGACCCAGTCCGGCTACGGCACCCGGAGCGTCTACCTCAAGGCCATGTTCGGCCGGAGCATGACCGAGAAGGTCTACTTCCAGAACCTGGAGCGCTACCTCCTGGCCCAGGACTACTACTCCTCCAAGGTCGCCGCCATGGACGACTACACCGACGAGGAACTCCAGGCCTACTACGACGAGCACACCAACGAGCTGGACAGCTACGACTACACCTTCGCCTACTTTGACTCCTCCGCCCCTGAGTCCACCGACGCCGACGGCAACCCCGTGGAGGCCACCGACGAGGAAAACGCCGCCGCCGCGACCGCCGCGGAGACCAACTCCAAGGCCATGCTGGCCGCGCTCCAGAGCGGTCTCCCCACCACCTTCTCCGCCGCCGCGGAGCAGTTTGGCGGCGACGTCACCGAGAAGAGCAACGCCCCCTGGTCCGAGGTGAGCATGCAGCCCTTCGCCGACTGGGTCTCCGACTCCGCCCGCGCCGAAGGCGATCTGGAGTGGTTTGAGTCCGAGGGCGTGGGCTGCTACGTGGTCCAGTACCACGGCCGGAGCAAGAACGAGGCCCCCAGCTCCGCCGACGTGCGCCACATCCTGATCTCCACCTCCCACGAGGACGACCCGGAGACCGCCGATGTGGACGAGAGCACCGTGCCCTTCACCGCCGAGGAGACCGCCGTCGCCGAGGCGGAGGCCGCCCGCATCCTGGAGGAGTTCAGCGCCGGTGACCGCACCGCCGAGCGCTTCGGCGAGCTGGCCGAGCAGTACTCCCAGGACACCCGCAACGAGGACGGCTCCCTGGTGGCCGCCGGCGGCCTCTACGAGGACGTGACCCCCTCCAGCAGCTACGTGCAGGAGTTCCTGGACTGGATCTTCACCCCCGGCCGCTCCGCCGGTGACACCGGCGTTATCAAGACCGACTACGGCTACCACATCATGTACCTGGAGTCCGCCGAGGACGTCCAGTGGATCGCCTCCGCCAAGAGCGGCCTGCTCACCGCGGACGAGGACGCCTACCTGGACGAGGTGGACGCCAGCATGGAGGCGGTGGAGAACCACTGGTACGAGACTGAGGACGCCCAGGCTCCCGACGCCGCCGAGCCTTCCGAGGCTCCCGACGCCGCGGAGCCTTCCGAGGCCGCCGACGCCGCGGAGGCCAGCCCCGCCAACTAAACCGGGCATTTGACCGTCAGCGGGCGGGGAGTTCTCCCCGCCCGCTTTGTATACCCCGCGCCATGGACAGAGGTTCGGAAGGAGGTTTTCGGCATGGACGAGCGGTTTTCCCGCACCGCCCTGGTGCTGGGCGACGCGGCCATGGAGCGGCTTCGCCGCGCCCATGTGGCCGTGCTGGGTCTGGGCGGCGTGGGCGGCTACGCCGTGGAGGCCCTGGCCCGGTCGGGGGTGGGGGAGCTGACGCTGGTGGATCAGGACGAGGTGGGGTTGAGCAACCTCAACCGGCAGCTCCTGGCCACCGCGGACACCCTGGGGATGCCCAAGGCCCAGGCCGCCGCGCAGAGGGTGGCGGCCATCTCCCCGGACTGCGTCGTCCACCCCATGGTCTGGCGCTACACCGCCGAGACCAGGGAGGAGTTCTTCTGCCGCCGCTACGACTACATCGTGGACTGTATCGACCTGGTGAGCTGTAAGCTGGACCTCATCCAGACCGCCCTGAGCCGGGGCATCCCCATCATCTCCGCTCTGGGCACGGGGAACAAGGTGGACGCCAGCCAGTTTCAGGTGGCGGATATCTCCAAGACCCAGGGGTGCCACCTGGCGCGGATCATCCGCAAGGAGCTGCGCAGCCGGGGCATCCGCCACCATAAGGTGGTCTACTCCCCCGAACTGCCCCGGTCTGTCCAGGCGGCCACCGAGGCGCCGCCCCCCGGCCGCCGGGCCATCCCCGGCAGCGTGGCCTGGGTGCCCGGCTGCGCCGGGCTGATGCTGGGGGGGCAGGTGGTCCTGGACCTCATCGCCCCTCCCCCGTCCGCCTGAGGCATGAAAAAGCCCCCTCCCCGGCATACTAGCACCAGAGCTGGTGTGCCGGGGAGGGGTTTTGTTTTGGAGAAAAAACAGCGGGTTTGGTGCGGCGCGGCGGGGGCGCTGGCGGGGCTTGCCAACGGGTTTTTCGGCGGGGGCGGCGGGATGGTGCTGGTGCCCCTGCTGGCCGGGCCGGGCGGGCTGTCCCAGCGGGAGGCTTTCGCCAACTCCGTCCTCATCATCCTGCCCCTGTGCGCCCTGTCCTCGGCCATCTACTTCTTCCGGGGGAGTCTGGACCTGGCCGTGGCCCTGCCCTACCTGGCGGGCGGTCTGGCGGGGGGCTTTCTGGGGGGCAGGCTCTTTCGCGGGGTGAATGTGGACTGGCTGCGCCGGGTGTTCGCCCTGTTTTTGCTCTACGGCGCGTGGAGTTCCCTCACATGAGCTGGCTCCTCCCCGCCCTGGCGGGTCTGGCCACCGGCGTCCTCTCCGGCTTCGGCGTGGGGGGCGGGACGCTGCTGCTCATCTATATGACCAGCCTGGCCGGAGTCCCCCAGGACCAGGCCCAGGGCATCAACCTGCTCTACTTCCTCCCCACCGCCGCCACCGCCCTCTTCTACCACCGAAAAAACGGCTACCTCAAGGGCGAGGCGGCGCGGCCGGCCATCCTCTGGGGGCTGGCGGGAACCGCCCTGGCCGCCTGGGGCGCCACAGCGATGGATGTGGAGCTGCTGCGCAAGTGCTTCGGGGTGTATCTGTTGGCGGTGGGGCTTCACGAGTTGTTCTGCAAGAAGGCCAGGTAGCCCTCCAAAATCAGCGTGGCCGCCACCGCGTCCACCTTCTCCTTGCGTTTTTTGCCCCGGTTGCCCGTCTCGGTGAGGATGCGGTGGGCGTCCACGGTGGTGCGCCGCTCGTCCCACAGCACCACCTCCTGCCCCGCCTGGGCCTCCACCTCCTTGGCAAAGGCGCGGTACAGCTCCGCCCGCGGCCCCTCGGTGCCGTCCATGTTCCGGGGGTAGCCCATCACCAATCGCTCCGCGCCGTGTTCCCTGGCGAGCTGGGCCAGGCGGCGGGCGACTTCCCTGGGGTCATGGCTGTGGATGACGGTGGTGAACCCCGGCAAAAACCCGGTGGGATCGGAGATCGCCACCCCCGTCCGGGCCTCTCCGTAGTCGATGGCCAATACTCTCATGACAGCCTCCTTGCAAAAAAGGGTTGACAAACCGGAAAGGGTCAGGTAAACTAATTCATACAAACGCGACGACGGGAAAAAAGACCCGCACTTCCCTCTTCAGAGAGCCGATGGTCGGTGCAAATCGGCGTGGGCGGCGGGTGGATAACTGGTCCCTGAGCGGCCTGCCTGAACGGTCTCCACTAGGGCAGGACGGACAGCCTCGTTACCGGCCAAGGCTTTGTTGGAAGCCGATGAGCGTCCCTGGGCGACCGGGGGCGGAAGCAGGGTGGTACCGCGTTAGACTTAACGCCCCTGACCAAGAGATTGGTCGGGGGTTTTTGTTCCCCACGGCCAAAAAAGGAGGTTCTCCCCATGAAGCAGTCCTACGAGAAGTACATCCCCTTTGCCCCCATCTCCCTCCCCGACCGCACCTGGCCGGACAAGCGCCTCACCAAGGCGCCCATCTGGTGCTCGGTGGACCTGCGGGACGGCAACCAGGCCCTGGTGGACCCCATGAACCTGGCCGAGAAGCTGGAGTATTTCCACACCCTGGTGGACATCGGGGTGAAGGAGATCGAGATCGGCTTCCCCTCCGCCAGCGAGACGGAGTACGAGATCTGCCGGGAACTCATCGACGGCGGGCACATCCCCGACGACGTGACCATCCAGGTTCTGGTCCAGGCCCGGGAACACCTCATCAAAAAGACCTTTGACGCCATCCGGGGCGCCAAGCACGTGATCTTCCACTTCTACAACTCCACCTCCACCCTCCAGCGCAAGGTGGTGTTCCACACCGACGTGGAGGGGGTGAAGAAGATCGCCGTGGACGCGGCCAAGCTCATCTACGACCTCTCCCAGGACGCCATCGCCCAGGGGATGGACCTGCGGTACGAGTACTCCCCGGAGTCCTTCATGGGCACCGAGATGGAGGCGGCGGCGGAGATCTGCGAGGCGGTGATCCAGGCCGTCCACGCCACGCCGGAGCGGAAGATCATCCTCAACCTGCCCACCACGGTGGAGAACTGTATGCCCAACTACTTCGCCGACGAGATCGAGTACTTCCTGCGCATCCTCCCCTCCCGGGACAGCGCCATCATCTCCCTCCACCCCCACAACGACCGGGGCGAGGGCGTGGCCACCGCCGAGATGGGCCTGCTGGCCGGGGCGGAGCGGGTGGAGGCCACCCTCTTCGGCAACGGCGAGCGCACCGGCAACGTGGACATGGTCACCCTGGCGATGAACCTCTTTACCCAGGGGGTGGACCCGGAGCTGGACTTCCACGACATCAACAAGATCAAGGATATGTACGAGCGGTGTACCAAAATGCCGGTGGGCGACCGCCAGCCCTACGCGGGCAAGCTGGTGTTCACCGCCTTCTCCGGCTCCCACCAGGACGCCATCAACAAGGGCACCCGGTACATGGACGAGAGCCACAGCGACTACTGGGAGATCCCCTATCTGCCCATCGACCCCGCCGACCTGGGGCGGCAGTACGAACCCATCATCCGCATCAACTCCCAGTCGGGCAAGGGGGGCGCGGCCTACGTGATGCAGCAGTCTTTCGGCTACGACATCCCCAAGGCCATGCAGCCGGAGTTTGGACACATCGTCCAGGTGGAGACCGATCGCCTGGGCACCGAACTCAAGCCCCAGCAGGTCTTTGACCTCTTCGACAAGGAGTACCTCTCCGTCCCCAAGACCTACCAGCTGGAGCGCAGCCGCTTTCTGGAGGACACCAAGCACGGCGACGCCAGCCGGGTCACCTTTGACGGCGAGGTGGGCTACAAGGGCAAGGTCATGTGGGTCACCGGCACCGGCACCGGCCCCATCGACGCCTTCTTCAACGCCCTCCACGACCTGCCGGAGGGGGCCATCGAGAACTACCAGTTCGTGGACTACAAGGAGCACGCCATCTCCTCCGGCTCGGACACCCAGGCGGTGTGCTACATCCACCTGAAAGACCCCAAGGGCCGGGACGTGTTCGGCGTGGGCAAGAGCCACAACATCAACCGGGCCTCCCTCCGGGCCATCCTCTGCGCCATCAACCGCAGCGTGCTCCAGGATCAGAAAGAGGGCTGAGTCAGCCCTCCAGGCCCAGGTGGGCCAGGGCGGCGCGGTAGGTGTTCACCATGAGCATGGCCCGGGTCATAGGCCCCACGCCGCCGGGCACGGGGGTGAGATACGCCGCCTTGTCGCCCACAGAGGCCACGTCCACGTCCCCGCAGAGCTTGCCCTGGGCGTCCCGGTTCATGGCCACGTCCACCACCACGGCGCCCTCCTTCACCATATCCCCGGTCACCAGGCCGGTCTTCCCCACGGCGGACACCAAAATGTCCGCCGTGGCGCATTTTTCCGCCAGATTCGGGGTCTTGGAGTGGCAGATAGTCACCGTGCCGTTCTCCGCCAGGAGGAGCATGGCCATGGGCTTACCCACGATGTTGGACCGGCCCAGCACCACGCACTGCTTCCCCGCCGGGGAGATGCCGTACTCGTGGAGCAGTTCCATCACCCCGCCGGGGGTGCAGGGCACAAAGCCCCCCTTCTGGCCGGTGTAGAGCTTGCCCACGTTCACGGGATGGAAACAGTCCACGTCCTTGTCCGGGTGGATGGCCTCCAGCAGCTCCAGCTCGTTCAGGCCGCCGGGCAGGGGGAGCTGGACCAGGATGCCGTCGATGTCCGGGCGGGCGTTCAGCGCGGCGATGAGGTCCAAAAGTTCCGCCTGGGTCGTGGCGGCGGGCAGGGCGTACTCCTCGCTGAGGAAGCCGCAGGCCTCGCAGTCCCGGCGCTTGCCGTTGACGTAGGTGCGGCTGGCGGGGTCGTCCCCCACCAAAATCACCGCCAGGCCCGGTTTTCTGGGCAGGGTCTTCACCTTTTCGGCCAGTTGGGCCTTGAGCTTGGCCGCCAGGGCCTTACCGTCCAGAGTCGTCATGGGTTTCTCTCTCCTTCTCACTCATTTGATTGACATATAGCTCCTCCGGGGTGTGTCGCCGCACACCCAGGTGGTAGATCAGACACCCCAGGGCGGCCAGGGCGGACAGGGCCGCCACCAGCTGGGACACCCGGATGGGCGCGCCGAAGAGCCGCAGGCCGAAGAGGTAGAGGCTGTCGGCGCGCAGACCCTCGATCCAGGCCCGGCCCAGGCCGTACCAGAGCACGTAGGTCAGAAAGAGCTGGCCGTCAAATCTCCGGAAGCGGAAGAGGATGACCAGCAGCAGCGCCAAACCCAGGAGGTTCCACAGGCTCTCGTAGAGAAAGGTCGGGTGGACCTCCACGCCGTTGACCCCCATGCGCCAGGGCAGGGCGGTCTCGCCGCCGTAGGCCTCGGCGTTGAAGAAGTTGCCCCACCGGCCCACCGCCTGGCCAATCAGCAGGCCGATGGCGCCGATGTCGGCGTAGGCGGCGAACTTCACCCGCCGGACGCGGCAGAAGATCACGGTGGCGAGCGCGCTCACGATGATCCCGCCATAGATGGCAAGGCCCCCGTCCCAGACCCGGAGCATGGCCAAAAAGTCCAGCCCGCCCGCCGGGGTGCGGTAGAGATCCAGGTAAAACAGGATGTAGTAGAGCCGCGCCCCCACAACGCCCAGGGGCACGGCCACCAGCACCAGGTCCAGCAGATGGTCGGGCACGATGCCCAGCCGGGGCGCCAGGCGGCAGCACACCGCCACCGCCAGCACCACCCCCAGGGCGATGATGATCCCGTACCAGTAGATGGGGTGGCCCAGCACCACCAGGGCCACCCGGTCAAGCTGAAATTCCAGGCCCAGGCCGGGGAAGGTGACGGTGTTGATCATCCCTCTCCCCCTCCGGGTCCGATCACGGCCAGGGCCGACTGGGCCTCCGTGAACCAGGCGCGGATGAACTCCCGCACCTCGTCGGCGGTGATGGAGCGGAAGACCTCCGGGAAGGTCAGGTACTCTATCCCGTTCAGGTCGGCCTGGGCCAGCTCCACCGCCGTGTCCTCAAAGGAGTTGAGCTGCCCCACCATGCCGCCGTAGGCGGCTTTTTTGATCCGCTGGAACCGGGCGGCGTCGAAGCCCTCGGCGGCCAGGCGGGCGCACTCGGCCAGCACCTTGGCCTCCACCGCCTGGGGGTCGCGGCTCTCCCCGCCCAGGGCGAAGAAGGCGCAGCCGGGGTAGTCCTCGTAGCCGTAGGCGAAGTTCCGGGTGATCAGCCCCGCCTCGTAGAGCTGGGCGTACAGGGGGCTGGAATCCCCCGCCAGCAGCTCGCCGGCCAGGTTGCCGATGAGGCGGGCGCGCAGCCGGTCCGGGCCTTTGCCGGGCGCCGGGAGCTTGAAACCGAGCTGGAACAGGGGCGCGGACACCGCCATGGTCCGGCGGGAGCTGTGGGTCACAGCCTGGACAGGCTCCGCCGGGCCGTAGTCCCGCGCCGGGTCGCCGGTGCCGGGGGCGGTGACCACCTCCCGGGCGATGGCCATCACCCGCTCCGGGTCCACGTCGCCCACCACGGTGAGGACCATGTTGGCGGGGTTGTAGAACGCGCCGTGGCAGGTGTAGAGGGTCTGGGGGGTGATCTGGGCGATGGACGCCTGGGTGCCGGCGATGTGGGTGCGGATGGGGTGGTGGGCGTAGAGACAGCCCAGGAGGTCGTAGAACACCTCCGTGTCCGCCTCGTCGTCCCCCATGGCGATCTCCTGGCCGATGATGCCCTGCTCCTTGGCCACGCTCTCCGGGGTGAAATAAGGCTCGGTCACAAAGCCCAGGAGGGTGCGCAGATTTTCCTCAAAGCCCTGGGTACACTGGAAGAAGTACCCGGTGATGTCAAAGCTGGTGAAGGCGTTGGGGTCGGCGCCGTTGGCGGCCATGATCTGGAGGGCGTTGCCGTCCTTGGTGTCAAAGAGCTTGTGCTCCAGGAAGTGGGCCACCCCGGCGGGGGTGTCCTGCCAGCCCGCCTGGGTCTGGAAGCGCGTATCCAACCCGCCGTAGCGGGTGGCGAAAAAGGCGAACTGCTTGCCGTAGCCGGGACGGACGTCCACATAGACCCGCAGGCCGTTTTCCAGCTCGCCGCGCCAGAGGCGCATACCCAGCTTGTCGTAGCGTTTTTCCTCCACCGCTCAGCCCTCCTTTCCCATGAGGCGGTAGATGGTGTCCAGCTCCAGGCCGCGGGCGACGGCCACCACATCCTGGGCGGTCACCTGTTCCAGGCGCGCAATGAGCGCCTCCGGCGTCTCGTCCCGGCCGGTGACGGCGGCGGAGAGCCAGTAGTACTCCAGCTGCGCCCGGCTGTCCAGGGTGCCGCGATAGCGGCTCACCACCGCCTGGCGGGCGCTGGTCAGGTCCGCGTCGGTAAAGCCCCCGGCCTTTACGGCCTCCAACTGGGCCAAAATCTCCTCCTGGGCCTGGGCCATCTTGTCAAACTCCACCCCGGAGGACACCATCAGGATGCCCTTGGCCGCCTCCACGGCGGAGCTTGCGTAGTAACACAGGGACAGCTTCTCCCGGACGTTCAAAAACAGCTTGGACGTTGCGGTGCCGCCATAGAGGGCGTTGAACACCAGCAGGGCCGGGTAGGTTTCCGCCCACACGCTGGCTCCCCCGGTGCGAAAACCCATGGTAAGCTTGCCCTGGGTCACCTCCATGCGCTCCACCACCTCCCGGGGACCGCCCTGGGCGGCGTGGGGCGCCACCTGGCAGGTGAGCTTTTCCGGGGCGCCCCGGCGCTTGGCCCTCAAGCCCTCCACCAGGGTACCCAGCGCCCCGCGCACCCGCTGGGGGTCGGCGCTGCCGCAGTAGTACAGCTCCACCTGGGCGGAGGCCAGCAGCGCCTCATAGGCCTCCCAGGCGCTCTGGGGGGTCAGCGCGGCGGCGGAGTCCTGGTCGCCCAGGCGGTCCACCCCGTAGGCCTCTCCCCGGCACATCTCCTGGGTGAGGCGCAGCAGGGCGTAAGAGCGCTTATCGTTCATCTGGGAGCGGATGTTCTGCACCAGGTTTTCCCGCTCGCCGTCCACGTACTCCCGGCGGAAGACGCCGTCCTCGGTCACCGGCTCCAGCAGCAGCGCGGCCATCAGCTCGGACGCCTGCTCCAGCACCGCCTCCCCCTCCAGGGTGTAGGCGTCGTCCAGAAAACTGCCCACCAGCCCCAGGCTTTGGGTCTCGCCGATCTTGCCCACCAACGGCTCCATCGCGCCGCCGTACAGCTCCTCCAGCCGGACGCTCACCTCGCCCATGGTGGGCCACCGGCGGCAGCCCCGGCGCAGCACGTAGGGCACCAGGGCGTTGGCGGAGGCGGTCTCCCGCCGCAGGGGGGTGAGGAAGGTGACGGTGAGGGAGGCGCTTTTGAACTTGTCGGTCTGGATGGCGGTGAGAGCCACGCCGGGGGCAAGGGTCTCTCTTGTCACGTTCATGGGGGTGTCTCCTTTATCTGGTAAAATATCCTGACAACCATTATACATCATTTTTCCCGTTTGCACACCTATTATTTTCCCCCGGCCCCAAAACATAATTTCACCACCTGAGGGCCATACTGTCCCCCAGGTGGTGAAGGTGACGACCATGAGCTTGATCGGCTGTACCAGCGATTGTCTCTATCAAAAAGACGGCTACTGCCAGCTCCAACGGGCGATGTCCAGCGGGGAGCCAAGCGGGGCGAACCCGTGCGTCAACTATGTGCCCCGGTCACAGGAGGGCGGCCAGGGCCTCCCGGATGTTGCGCACCCGGATGAGCTGTAACCCCTCCGGCTGGATCAGCTTGCCGTGGTTCCGGGCGGGGATGAGGCATTGGGTGAAGCCCAGCCGCCGCACCTCCGCCAGCCGCTGGGACAGGGAGTTGACGCTGCGCAGCTCCCCGGTGAGGCCCACCTCCCCGATGGCGGCCAGGTCGCCGGGGACGGTCTTGTCCCGGAAGCTGGAGGCCAGGGCCACGATGGCGGCCAGGTCGGCGGCGGGTTCCCCCACCCACAGTCCGCCGATGACGTTGAGGTAGGCGTCGCAGCCGTTTACCATCAGCCCGCCACGCTTTTCCAGCACCGCCAGCAGCAGCACGGCCCGGTTGTAGTCAAAGCCGTTGCTGGTGCGCCGGGCGTTTCCGTAGCCGCTGGGCACCACAAGGGCCTGGATCTCCGCCAGCACCGGCCGCGCCCCCTCCATCACGCAGGTGACGCAGGTGCCGGGGGTGTCCTGGGGTCGGCCGGACAGCAGGGCCTCCGAGGGGTTGGGCACCTGGGTAAGCCCCTCGTCCCCCATCTCGAACACGCCGATCTCGTTGGTGGCGCCGAAGCGGTTTTTGGCCGCCCGGAGGATGCGGTGGGACATGTGCTCCTCCCCCTCAAAGAGGAGGACGCAGTCTACCATGTGCTCCAGCACCTTAGGCCCCGCCAGGGAACCCTCTTTGTTGATGTGGCCGATGACGAAGACGGTGATCCCCCGGCCCTTGGCCAGCTGCATCAGGGCCATGGTGCACTCCTTCACCTGCCCCACGCTGCCGGGGGAGGCGGTGGCGTCGCCGTTGTACATGGTCTGGATGGAGTCCACGATGAGGATGTCCGGCCGCAGCTCGTTCACCGCCTCCAGCACGTCCTCCAAATTGGTCTCGCTCAGGAGGTACAGCCCCTCCCCCCGGACCTTCAGCCGCTCCGCCCGGAGTTTGATCTGCCGCTGGGACTCCTCCCCGGATACATACAGCACCTTGGCGAAGCGGCACAGGCTGTCGCAGATCTGGAGCATGAGGGTGGACTTGCCGATCCCCGGCGCGCCGCCCACCAGCACCAGCGACCCCTTCACCGCCCCGCCGCCCAGCACCCGGTCCAGCTCGCTCATGCCGGTGGCGAAGCGCAGCTCGTCGGCGGTCTCCACCTCCCCGAGGGGCTTAGGGTGGTTCCTGGCTCCGGCGAAGCCGCCGCGGGGGCTGGACGACTTCCGGGCGGTCACCTCCGGGGGCTGCTCCACAATGGTGTTCCACGCCCCGCAGGCGGGGCACTGGCCCTGCCACTTGGGGGTCTCATTGCCGCATTCCGTGCAGTAAAACACTCGTTTCGCCTTGGGAGCCATAGCCGGTCTCTCCTTCCTCTTGGGTACATTGTAGATAGGACGCCGCCACCACGGCGGCCAGGGCGGTCTGATAGCCGGGGCTTTTCAGCTTTTCCAGCTCCCCGGAGTTGGACAAAAAGCCGCACTCCACCAAAATGGCGGGGCAGGTCACGTGGTTCATCAGGTAGACGTCGTGGGCGATGGGCTTTTCCGCCCGGGCGTTCTCCGGGTCCAGGCAGGCGCGCAAATTCTCCTGGGTGCGCCGCGCCCAGGGCTGGCCCAGGGGGCCGTTGGCGTAGAAGACCTGGGCGCCGTGGTACTGGGCCTGGGGAAAGAAATTCTGGTGGATGCTGATGAGCCGGGGTTCCGGCTCCTCGTTCACTAGGCGCACCCGGTTGTGGATATCGCTGACCTTCCTCTGGCGGATGGTGGCGGCCTCCGGGTCGTGGAGAGAGATGTCCTCCGTCCGCAGGAGTTTCGTGTCGCACCCCCAGAAGGTCAAAATCACGTCCAGCCGCCGGGCGATGGCCAGGTTGATGGCGCTCTCCACCGTGCCGTCGGCGGCCACCGCGCCGCCGTCCTCGCCCCCGTGGCCGGGGTCGATGACCACCCGGACCCCCGCCGGGGCGGCGGTGGGGACGCTCTCCCCGCGCCACAGGATCCAAGCGCCCAGCGCCCCCAGCGCCACCAGGGACGCCAGGGCCAGGAGTTTCCACCGTGTACTCGCCGTCATCGCTCCGCCCCCCTCCGGCAAAAGGGTATGCCGAAGGGGGAAAAACAAGACCACTCTTGATCGCGCCTCATTGTAATAAGTTATTATACCACCCTTTCCCCCGACTTGCAAAGGCGGGTTTCCTCCTGGCCGGCCGCGGCATAGAATACAGGGCAGGGGCATGGACCCCTGCCCACCAAAGGAGGAATGCCTGTGTTTCCCAAGCCCGATAAGCCCGGGGCGGACATGGAGACGCCGTCCTGCGGCGCCGCCAACGGCGTTTTGCCCGCCTGCGCCCCTCTGGCCACGCCCAACGTCCCCTTCCAGCAGATGGGGGCGAAGCCATACGACCACAGCGAGGCCCTGGAGAACGGCACCCTGTTCCCCGGCCTCAACCTGCCCTTCCACCTGAAGGTCAAGGCCGCCAACGTGCCCATGACCCCTCTGGCCGAGCTCCAGGCGCTGGAGTTCGTGCTGGTGGAGCTGGGCCTCTACCTGGACACCCACCAGGACGACGCCCAGGCCATGGAACTCTATCGCCAGTACGCGGCGCTGGAGAAGGAGGGCCGCGCCCGCTACGAGGCCAAGTACGGCCCGCTCACCCAGAGCGCCACCGCCCAGTCCAAGACCTGGGACTGGGTCTGCGACCCCTGGCCCTGGAATTTGCGGGAAGGAGGGGACAAGTAAATGTTCCACTACGAGAAGAAGCTGCAATACCCGGTGCACATCCAGCACCCCAACCCCAGGCTGGCCTCGGTCATCATCAGCCAGTACGGCGGCCCCGACGGCGAGCTGGGCGCGTCCCTGCGCTATCTGTCCCAGCGCTTCGCCATGCCCTACCCCGAACTCAAGGCCATTTTGACCGACATCGGCACCGAGGAGCTGGGGCACCTGGAGATGGTCGGCGCGGTGATCCACCAGCTCACCCGGAACCTGAAGGTCAGCGACATCGAGGGCACGCCCTTCGCCTCCTACTTCGTGGACCACACCGCCGGGGTCTACCCCCAGTTCGCCTCCGGCTACCCCTGGAGCGCGTCCACCATGCAGTCCACCGGCGACGTGATCGCCGACCTCACCGAGGACCTGGCCGCCGAGCAGAAGGCGCGGCTGACCTACGACAACATCCTCCGTCTGGCCGCCGACGACCCGGACGTCACCGACGTCATCCGCTTCCTCCGGGAGCGGGAGATCGTCCACTTCCAGCGCTTCGGCGATGGGAAGCGTACAAGAGGTAGCGAAAAAGAACTGCTGACAAAGCCCGGGGGCCGCGTGAGGCGGCCCCCGGGTAGCTTTTGTCGGTGTCAGACTTTCCGCAACAAAAACGCCATATAGAGCGGCAAGGTCAGGATCTGCCCCGCCCTGCCCACATTGTAGTCGCCCAGCTTGATCGCGCTGCTGACATGGTATTTTTCCGGATGGTTCAAAATCGTTTTCGTGCTTTTGACATTCCCGGTGGCGGCCTTGACCTCCACCAGCGTGCACTCACCCTGGTAGCGGGTCACAAAATCCACCTCCAAGCCGCTGTCCTTGTGGAAGTAGTAGAGCTTGCGGCCCATCTTGGTAAAGATATCCGCAATCAGGTTCTCGAAGATAGCGCCCTTGTAGCCGTACAGGTTCCCCTGGAGGATGTCATACTGGGTGCCATCCTCCAGCATACTGACAAACAGGCCGCAGTCCTGCATATAGACCTTGAATACATCCTTTTCCGCGTTGCCGTCCAGGGGCAGCTCGGTGATGGAGAGGTTGTAGCACCGTGTGACGATCCCGGCGTCCTCGATCCACTGCAGACTCCCCGCGTATTTGGAGGCGGTAGAGCCCTTCTTGACAACAGAATATTGGAACTTCTTGTTCTCTTTGCTCAGTTGTTTGGGAATGGACTGAAAGCACTCCTTGATGCGGGATTTGTCCCTTTTTTCGGCATACTTCACCATGTCGTCCTCGTAGGAGTGCACAATGTCCCTCTGGATCCGCAGTACCTCATCCATCCGCTTGGTATCCACAAAGGTCTGGACCACGTCCGGCATACCGCCGACCACCGTGTATTGCAAGAGGAGCTGCCTCATGCGGTTGTGCAGTGCCTCCGGGACGGGCGTCTCCTCCTCCAAGCTCTTTTTCAGCGTATCCACGACCGAGTCCTTCACGCCGTTGGCCCACAGGAACTCCTCAAAGTCCAGCGGGTACATCTCGATCACCGTCTCCGAGCCCACCGGGATCGACTTTGGCTCCTTCCCGTACCCCTTGACGCCCAGCAGAGAGCCGGTGCCGATCACATCATACCGCCCATCCTTGTGGAAAAATTTCAGAGCGGTCCTGGCCTCGGGGCAGTCCTGGATCTCGTCCAGGATCAGGACGGTCTCGCCGGGGACGAACACGGCCTGGTCCCCCAGCAGAGCGGACAACAGCATCACAATGTTGTCGATCTCCAGGGAGCCGGAAAACACAGATGCGTAATCCGGGTTCTCAAAAAAGTTGAGGTACACCACATTTTTGTAGTTTTTCTTTGCGAAATCCAGAACAGAAAAGGTTTTTCCGCACTGGCGGCAACCCTTTACGATCAAGGGCTTGTGGTTCTTCGCGCCCTTCCACTCCGCCAAACGCCGCTCGATCTTCCGCCTCAACATATCTTATCCCCTTCCCCCTGTCATTTGCTTTATCATACACGAAACAAACAGTTTTTTCAAGGGAGATTTAAGAATAGGCAAAAACTTTTTCAAGCGACTTTTTATAACAAGTTTTAGCTTTTCCAAACGACAAATGGCCGAAGAGAAAAGCCACGAAACTACGAATCACGGCTCAAAAATCCGTTTTAACATTTTGGCTTTATCTTTTGCTATGCGTTTCGCAAGCTCTTATAAATCTCCTCTGTAAAGATGCCAAGTATCTGCTTCTTGATTTCATCATTGCTCAAAAGCAGGGAGAAAAAGTCCTGATTTTGGGAGAGGCCTTCAATCAAGGCATCATCGATGTCATCAAAATAGGAAAACTCAAAATCCTTGATGGTATTGTTCTTCGCACTAGTTTTCAACCTCTCGGACTTCAACAAAATATCCCGGATCTGGAGCATGGCCTTCACGGCCACATCATTATCATAGCTCCTTCCCATGCGGCTATTGATTTCGGCAATAATTTCAGACAAGCGTTCCTCTTTTGCCGGCGTCAAGCCAAAACTCTCCGCCGTTGGGAGCTTGACAACAGGCTGCGCCACAAGATTGGATTTGGTATGCTCGTCCTCTTTTTTCTGTACAAAATTTGTCGCCTTTATTTTCCCATCAAGGTTATACCCGCCGCCAGGATGCTTGATATTGATATACGCCATCAAGTAGGTCATAAAATTATATTTTTTGTGCAGTTCCACATCCTCAAAACAGGATGCCTGAAGCAGAAACTCATAAAAACGAATAAAATGCCGCATAAGGACAACAATTTCCTGCTGCTTTATAAGGTCATATTTCTCGATAAAGTTTTTAGAACGCTCAAAATAATGGTTGAGCTTCTTCCTGTCATCAGAGGTTATCCTCTCTTTATAGAGAATGTCATTTGTTCGCTCCACGTCCTCTGGGTCAAGAACCGTATAAGCGTCGATTTTGGCTTCCAGGTCATAAATCACCGTAGGTGTTACAGAATTGGATAGCAGCGTGGTGGTGTAATATGGTGCGAAAGCGTTCGTAATGTCCTCGTAGCTGTTCACAAAATCCAGTACAAAAGTCTTCTTCTCAAAAGGCGGGCAAATGCGGTTGAGTCGGGAAAGAGTCTGCACGGCCGACACACCATTCAGCTTTTTCAGCACGTACATGGCGCAGAGCTTTGGCTGATCAAACCCTGTCTGATACTTATTTGCCACCAGCAGAACTTGATAATCATCCTTATCAAATTCCTTTGTGAGCCGGTATTCCGGGAAACCGTTCATGGATGCCTCGGTGTACTCCGTATCATCATCGGGCAGTTTCACCTTGCCGGAAAAAGCAACCAATGCTTTGATGTCTGTATATCCCTTTTTCTTCGTATAGTCCTCGAAAGCTTGCCGATACTTGACCGCCCCTTGACGGGAGGCCGTAATGACCATCGCCTTTGCCTTGCCACCAAGCCCAGGCATAACAGATGCACGGAAGTGCTCTACAATCACCTCCACCCGCTGGGATATGTTCGTCTCATGTAACTCTACAAATCTGGCAATCTGTCGTTTGGCGTCCGCTGTCTTGCAGCGAGGATCTTCCTCGATTTCCTTGTTGATTTGATAAAAGGTCTGATAAGTAGTGTAATTCTGGAGTACGTCGAGAATAAACCCCTCCTCGATGGCTTGCTTCATGGAATACACATGAAACGCCTCTCGCTGTCCCTTTGTATTGAGTCGCCCAAAAAGCTGGACCGTCGTGGGCTTTGGCGTGGCTGTAAAGGCAAAGATAGATACATTGGCCTGTTTGCCGTTGCGCCTGATTTCGTCAGTGATCATGTCCTCCACATCGCCAAAATTCTGCTCACCGGCTCCGAGAGTTTGTGTGATAGCAGCCATATCCTTGCCCGCCGTGGAAGAGTGGGCTTCATCGATGATGACGGCAAAGTGCTTATTTTTCAGTCCCTTTACGCTGTCCACAATATAAGGGAACTTTTGTATCGTAGTGGCGATGATCTTTGTGTTGCCGTTCAGCGCAATGGCAAGATCGGTGGAATTGCATTTGTCGTCCATGACCCGAATAAGTCCAGCCTTGTGCTCCAGCCCTAAAATCGCCTTCTGGAGCTGTCGGTCTACCACCACACGGTCCGTGACGATAACCACATTGTCAAAGATGATTTTATCCTCGGCGTCATGGAGTGAGGTCAGCCGGTGTGCCAGCCACGCAATAGAGTTTGTTTTGCCGGAACCGGCGCTGTGCTGGATGAGATAATTCTGCGTGGTGCGGTTTTCCCGCACATCCGCCAAAAGTTTGCGAATCACATCGAGCTGATGGTAGCGTGGGAAGATAATACTTTCAGACTTCTTGATTTTGCCGGTCAACTCGTCCTCTTCTTCCTTTGTTTCGATAAAAGTAAACTTGCCAATAAGGTCGAGAACTGTGTCCTTTTTCAGGATGTCCTCCCACATATAGGAAACGCTATATCTGTCCTCAAAAATTGGGTTGCCTGCCCCGGCGTTTACGCCCTCACCACGGCCCATGTTGAAGGGAAGAAAAAAGGTAGCGTCGCCCGCCAACCTTGTGGTCATGTAGACTTGCTCCAGATCCATTGCGAAATTTACGAGGCACCCAGCCTTAAACAGGAACAGCCGACTTTTGGGGCTACGCTGGGTACGGTACTGATAAATGGCGTCCTGATAGGACTGTCCGGCAACGTTGCACTTGAGTTCAAAGGACATAATGGCAAGACCGTTGAGGAAAATCACAAGGTCGATGCGCTCACTGTCGCTGGCCCATACTTCCTCCATCGCAGAGAATACGTTTTTCTCATATTTCGCCAGCAATTCCTTGTTGAATGCGGTTGCGGGCTTTGTGTACATCAGTTCCAATTTAATATTTGAAAGCTCGATGCCGTGCCGCAAAATGTTTAAGAGGCTCCCTCGTGTCTTTGTCACTTCGGCGTTGATAAAGCTGACGATGGTATCCTCCAGCTTGTCCTTGTATATTTTCCGCAGGGCGTCCATCGTCTCCGACTGGGTAGACCAGAGGAATTGGAACAACAGCTCCCGATCCATCGCAAAATGGCGGTCAAAATTTGCCGCTTTGCGTACTATGTAGCCGTTGTCCTTGGATAGACGCTCCATTATGTAGCGCTGGTATTCTTTTTCTGATAGAATGTTATTCATAATCGCCCACCCATCCATGCTGTTCGCTTAATTTGTCCCAATCAAGGATTTTGTAGTTAAAAAAATCAAACTTTTGTTGGTTTTCTTTATAATAGTGGTTTGCGGCTTCTGTGATAATCAGGCAGAGTCTGCGCACATTGACCAAGTAGGTCCGAATGAACTTGTCTTCCGATTGTGATACTGCAGATAAGTTTAATGAATGTTATAGCACATTCTTTTCACTCTATCCACAACTCCGTTACAAACTTTGTCTACACTGTCAAAAAACAAGGTCGCCTCGCAAATTCCACACAGCTTCAAGTCTTCTAAAATGTCCTTTTTATTTTCTTTCTTTATAGAAAATCGTTGCTTAATACAATCGTGATTTTTGGGGATGGGATCGATAATAGGTTCAAACACTTTCCCCCCTTGCCCATCGCCTATTCTATTTGGAAATAGAATAAATCTGCCTTGTTGTAGTTGTTGTCTAAGGGTATGGACAGGCGCATGCACAAATAAAGGGTTAGCGCAACATTCTTCTATCCGTTCGGCAGGGTCGATTTTGTCTCCGGAAATATCATAAACGTGCCTGCGCTCATTGAAATAAGGCTGATTTATAGCGGCTTTGAAAAAATGCTCCAACAGATAAATAGCTCCCCTTGTAAGTTTATAGGTATCCGCAATAGCGTTTATCTCAGGAGCATTATCCACATGACTATTTGTATTAAAGAAAACAAATACTTCTCCATCTACATCAGATTGTCCAGAGCAAGCAAAGTACAAGGCAACAAGCGCATTTTCAGTCACATCTAGCAAACGGGTCGGTATACCATAGTGCCGAAGAAGCGCTAACAATTCTACTGGCTTCATCTCATCCCGAAAAATATCAGGGTATTTGCATTTTGCCAATTCAATAAGGTTTCTTTCCTCATTAAAAATTGTTATATCGCAAGGCGTTGTCCTTTCTCTTGCGAGAGAAGGAAGGAGAGTATGCTGCACGTTATCGTGTCCACGGAAGAGCAATTCCCCAAAAGTCGGCATTTCCGAATGGATGTACTTTTTTCTTAAGGTAGAAACTTCATTAACATACGAAGAAAGACTATCTATTTCCATGCGTTAACCTCCTTCTTTCCTGTTACATACTCGAAAATGAGCGATTTTTTGTATTCTTCGATAATGGCAAGCTGCTCTCGCTTTTGGGAAATAATTTCGTCAATCTTGGCGCATTTGGCGTCGAGGAAATCGGCTATGACTTGTTGCTCAGGAATAGGCGGATATGGAATATATGTATTTCCAAAATCCGCAAATGCAATATTCTTTCCATCTCTAAGGGTCATGGTATAAGAGTTCATTTTTTCAATGAAGCCGCTCTCTTTGAAAAGATACTTGTAATAACCGTCAGCGATTTCTACCGTAGGATAAAATACCTGATAAGCCGGAGAAACCACGCCCTCATACTCTGAATACTCAAAGCCACCTTGAAAACTACGCAGACTGATGCAATAGTCACCCTTATGAATCGTCTTTAAGAGCATCAAATCTGTCTTTTCGTTGAGCTTGACTGCACTCATTCCTGAAAGCTCTTCATATAGGGATTGCGGAATAACACCATATTTTTGAGTAGGTGACAAAAGCTGCAATTCTATTAAATTTCCCCGAAGATTACGTTGTTCAAACAAATATTTTCCTTTTTTTATTTCCCACGATGTAGGAATTGCCCCAACCCATTCCTCACCGCCGTCCTTCATCTTCGCATCGGGGTTCAGCCCCTTTGTAACTGTCTCAGTGATAACGGAATGCTTATACTGCTCCAGCGTGTCGATCTGCTCTTGAATGTCGGCGGTCAACGCGTCAATTTCCGTGCATTTGGCATCAAGAAAAGAGGCAATTCTTCGCTGCTCGGAGAGAGAAGGTACTACGCAATAGAATTGCTTTAGATAAGAAGTATTTATTATCGGAACGACATTGCTTGATGCATCATAAGCTATCTTTTGAGATGCTGCTTTAACAAAATAAAGTATGAATTTCGGCACAACCCTTGATTCATACGGTAGCAATGCCGTAATTTGCTGATTGGCATAACAGTTTTCTCTAACAATGCCAACCTTTCCAATAGAAGCTATGCATACAAGTAAGATAGACTTTGGAGGAAATAATTTGTATCCAAACTGGTTTATGGCTTCTTGAGAAATATATTGAGTAAAATTTTCGATATAGATTCTATCTATAATGTCCTGTGGTGTTATCCACGGATATCCAATGTTAATTGAATCTATCCCCATTTTGTCTGAAGGAGTACCGCCAGTTTTAAAATTGCAAAGATACTTTAGGTGATACATTCCCCAATTATTAGGAATACAGCCAATCCATTCAATCCCGCTGTATTTCATTTCCCGCATCGTCCGTCACCTCACTCAAACAGCTTCGCCACACGCTCGGAAACGGAAAGCTCCAGTTCCATAAACCGGGCTTCCAGTTCCTCGCTCGGCGTGGGCTGCTGATATTTGTAGAAATAGCGAGTGAAGGGTATCTCCGCACCGGTCTTGACCACGGGCTTTTTGGCGGAGAGGTTTTCCTCAAAAAAGGCTTTTGCGTCGGGTATATGCGGCAATACTTCCCGCACCATATATGTGTCGATGTCCTCCTCGAATTTGACGATCTCTGTGTCCTTCGTCTCCTTGTCGTATACGACCTCGCCCTTGCGGTCACGCTGAATCTCCGCCTGCTTGTCCATCACAGAAAGGCCGTCCGCGATTCTCTCCAATAATTTCTTGTCGGCAGTCGCATGTGCCAGCGTCTTTGTCAAAACCGGCATGAAGGCGGCGGGGGAGTAGAAAATTTCCTCCGATACGGCGGCCTCCAGTGCGGCGACGATGGCGTCATAAACGGGCTTGTTGTTTATGTAACTTTCCAGCTTTTTCTGATCCTTGCCGGTCAGTTCCTCTGCGTTTTCAAGCTCGGTGATCTTTGCCTCATCGTAGAGTGCGGACAGGCTCCCCTTGGAGAGCATAGCGGCGATGCGCTCCTGCGTGATGGCATAGCTCCGCTGAAGCGGCTGCATCACCGTGTATTCACGGTAGATGAACTCCTCGTTTTTATAAATTTTGCAGACCTCGGTTTCCTCGAAGTTGGCGTAAAGCTTGGTGATAGTTGAGCGGTCCTCCGGGGAAATTTCGTTGCGCTTATTGCCAAGCGCCTTGCGCAGCTTGTGATAAATCTGACCGGCGTCAATGAGCTGTATCTTGCCTTTTCGCTCTTGCCGCTTGTTCTTAGACAGCACCCAAATGTAAGTAGCAATACCCGTGTTGTAGAAAAGGTCGGTGGGCAGGGCAATGATGGCTTCGATCAGATCCTGCTCCAGCATCCAGCGGCGAATCTGGCTTTCGCCGGACGCTGTACCGCCCGTGAAGAGCGGGCTTCCGTTTTCAATAATGGCGCAGCGGCCAAGAGCGTCATCCATTTTGTCAATGGCAGACTGCAGAAACAGCATCTGCATATCACCGGAGCCGGGCAGTCCAGCGCCCCAACGTCCGTTGAAACCTTTCTTGTATTCCTCATTGACCGCCTCCTCCACACCCTCGGCGGCGTCCTTGCCGCCCCATGCTGTGCCGAAAGGAGGATTTTCCAAAACAAAACGCATCTTTGTGCTTCTAAACCGATCTGCTTTCATGGTGTCCTGATAGCAAATGTTCTCCGCATTCTGCCCTTTTATGAGCATTTCCGCAAGGCACATGGCATAGGACTCCGGGTTGATCTCCTGACCAAACAGCCGCACGTCTGCGGTGGGATTGTACCGCTTGATAAAGTTATATCCTGTGGAGAGCATACCGCCCGTGCCGCACGCTTGATCGAGTATAGTAATAACCTTGCCATCATCAAAGATATCGTCACAGCCCTCGGCCAACAAAATATTGACCATGAGCTTGATAATATCCCGCCCAGTATAGTGGTCACCAGCCTCCGCGTTTTCAGAAAATTTACGAATCAGTTCCTCGAAGATATATCCCATCTTCACGTTATCAATGGTGTGCGGATCGAGATCCAACTCGGAGAATGCCTTGACCACGGAGAGTAGTCGATTATTCTTGTCCATCTTGTCAATCTGCTTATAAAAGTCCAGGCCGCGCTCATTGGACAAAATAATTTCCTGTACGTTTGGAGAGAAACCCTGAATGTAGCTCTTAAAGTTGGCGGCGAGGTGATCTGGGTCATTCACTAGTTCCGCAAGGTCATACCGGCTGGTGTTATAAAACTGGAAGCCGGATATGCGGTACATTGCCTTAGTGGGAAAGGTCGGGTCTTTTTCATACTGCTCCACAACAGCCTTTTTTGTGGGAGCAAGCGCGCACTCGAAACGACGGATAATCGTCATAGGGATGATAACATCCTTATATTTATCGCTCTGATACGGTCCACGCAGCTTGTTTGCGATAGACCAGATGAAATTTACTTCTGTGGTAACATCGACCGGGGAATCGTCCCACATTGCATCAATTATTTTCCTATCAGGCATTTCTTCTCCCTCTTTCTTTATGTCCTTGCAACATCAAGGCTGTCCAATACTACCCCAATCAGCCTCTCCGTCTGATCCGCCATGAACAGGGGAATATTCAGCACATCCCCATCCAGTTTCAGATTGTCCAAGGAGAAGCGGATGCGGAGTTTGACTTCCTGTGGGAATAGCTCATTGAACTTCCGCAGGCTCTTGCCGGCGGTGTTGGCCTGGGGCTTGACCTCCACCGGGAAGATGTCGTTCTCCCGCTGGACGGGGAAATCCGCCTCATAGGGCGGGTTGTTCTGGCTCCAGTACCGGGGCGGCGCCTCAAACTGGGTGACCAGTATTTGAAGCACATAGTTTTCCGTCAGGGCCCCCTTGAACTCCGTGAAGAGCCGGTTGCCCTCGCCAAAGTCGGTAGGAGAGAGCTGGGCCAGCCGCTGGAGCAGACCCACGTCCGCACAGTAGACCTTGTGCACCAGCCGGGCGTCTACCAGCCACTGCAGGGCATCCTCGTACTCCCGCGCCAGGGCGTCCTCCTTCACGACCTTGTAGAGTAGATGAACTTCTTGTTCTCCCTGGCCAGTTGGGAGGGGATGGGCTTCCAGATCATCGAGATCTTTGGGAACTTCTTCACATCCGGGTGTTTGGCAAAGTCCTGCTCATAGGCCCCGATGATGTTGGAGAGGGCTTCCTGCATGGCCTCCACGTCCTGCTCCTGGATCCACATCAGTACCGGCTCTGGCATCCCGCCGGTGACGTAGTACATCCAGTACACCCAGTTACACTGTCTGGCAAAAGAGTGCTCTCCTACTTAGTTACCAGCATTATACCATATTTTGACCGTGTTGCCTACTTTTTTTATTTTACTTGCCACAATTCAGGCCAATCACATCTGATCTAAACCGGTTAATTTTCCTCTTCGCCTCTTGCCAGTTGCTCCATTGCCCGCTGTCGAAGTGTTGGCGCAGTTTGCGGAGGGCGGTGGTCAGGGATTTTTGGGCTCCGCTGGGGCCGTTGTAGTTCAGGCGGAGGGCCAGTTCCTCCAGGGTCATACCGCCCGCCGTATCCGCGCCAAGGCCGAAATAGTGCCGCACCAGGGTCTGCTCCCTGACCGTCAGCACAGTCTCGACCAGCCAGGTGATATGCTCAGACAACAGCCGCTTTTCATAGACGCTCTCCGGGTCGCCGTACTCGGAGGGCGTCTTTTTTTGTTCCTCCAGCGGCGCGTATGTGAGCAACGCCTCCCCCTGGGCCAACAGCGCGCGGACCACAGAGGGAGAGAGGCCCAGCTTCTCCGCCGCCAGGGCTTCCGCCTGTTCCCGGCTCCACTCCGCGGGCGCCCGTGCGGCCCAATTCCGCGCCGCCCGGATCTGCCGAAGCCGGGAAACCGGCATGGATACAACGGTCCCCAGGCTTGCCGCGCAGTCCCCCATGGCCTGTCGGACGGCGTGGCCCGCGAAGCTCATCAGCTTCACATTCCGCCCGGCGTCAAATCTGCCGGCCGCTTGCAGTAGGGCGATGCTCCCCTCCTGCACCAGGTCGTCCAGCAGATCGGAAAGGCCGTATCGCGCCTGGATCGCCCCGGCCCACCGGGTCAATAAGCCCTGATTTTGGGCGAGAAGTTCAGCGGACGCATCCCGGTCGCCCCGCTGAAGGGCCGCCGCCAGTTCCTCGTTGCTCCTGGACATCCGCCGCCACCTCCTTACGGCCTCTTCCGGACTACCGCGTAGAGGTGGTCCGTCTCCATGTCCTTCGCGTATCGCTCCTGGGCGTACCGCTTGTCCAGCAGTGCCCGGTCCCGGTATTTTCCCGCCTGGAGGATCGCCGCCTCCCGCACCTCGTGGGAGATCTTCCCCCTCTGCTCGTGCTTGCGGATGGTGTTGGTCCTGGTGCGGAAAAGCTGGTAGATCGGGTGCTCCTCGTTGCTCTCACTCAGGTGGCGCAGGGCCCCTTTCTCCCGGCAAGTCAACTCCGGGCGCTCCGGGTCTCTGCCGTCGCAATACTTCGGTCTGTGGCCGTTAACGGTGAGGAAAAACCTCCCGCAGTTCAGGCACCGGCTGGGCGCGTGGCCGTGGTGGAGACCGTTGAGGAGGTCAAAGCAATAAAACTCGACAGCGGTCTCAAAGCGACTGCGGCTCACAAACACCATGTCCCGCTCCCGCTTCGGATGCCGCGCGAACACATAGGTGGAGAACAGCCGGGGCGAGACGGTGAAGGTCTCCAGATCCGCCAGAGGCAGACCCGCCATCTCCGCCCAAAAATCCTGGCTGTTGAAGCAGTCGTGGGCGGCCACGGCAAAGCTGTCCTCCTTCCGTTTTTTTAGTCTGGTCAGGTAGCGGCTGACGAAGTACTCGCAGGCCCAGCCGTAGTGAAAAATGCCCAGCGGGATGCTGAAGCAGGCGGTGAGGTATCGGAAGAAAAACCGCCGCGCCTCCGACGCGCTGTCCATCAGCTGGTCCAGGGCCTTCTCGTGGAAGATCGTCCCGAGCACCTCGTCCTCCGCCCCCCTGTCCAGGAGAGAGTAGGGCGGAAAGTGCCAGAGGTCGTCCAGCAGGGCGGCGATCTGGCTCCGGGCCTGGGGCAGCAGGGCGCTAAAATTTTCGCGCTCCGCCTTGCCAAACGCCTCGGTCAGATAGGAGATCGCCCCGGCCTTATCAACGAGCGAGTGCATGGCCTCAAGCTCCGCGTTCAGCACCTGTGTGGCAAAATACCCGGCGGGATAGGAGATGCCGTTGAAAAACACCTCGTCCTGCCAGGTGTCCACCGTCAGGTGGAGCAGGTTGTTGTTTTGAAATATCCCCATGGGCATACTCGTGTCCCCCTGTCCCGCGACTATTTTTCCTCTGTCTTGCGACACTCTCATTTTACACCAAATGAGAGAAAGTTCAAGTGAGAGGGTAAAACCTCATCTTGAAATTTGGAGGGACAAGACATGAAGCACGAACTAAAACTGATCTCCATGGGGGACATTCAAGCGGAGGAGGTCCGCTGGCTGTGGTATCCCTACCTCCCCCGGGGGAAGATCACCATGGTCCAGGGGGACCCCGGCGAGGGCAAGACCACCTTCGCCCTGGCGGTGGTCGCCCTGCTCACCACGGGGCGGCCCATGCCGGGCGGCGGCGCTCCCCTGCCGCCCGGGAACGTCATCTACCAGACGGCGGAGGACGGGCTGGCCGACACCATCAAGCCCCGGCTCGCCGCGCTCGGCGCCGACTGCGGCAGGGTGCTGGTCATCGACGAGAGCGAAAAGGAGCTGACCATGGGCGACCAGCGGCTGGAGCGGGCCATCCGCGAAACGTGCACCGGCCTCGTCGTCCTGGACCCGCTCCAGGCGTACCTGGGCGACGGGGTGGATATGCACCGGGCCAACGAGGTGCGGCCCATCTTCAAGCGGCTGGGACAGATGGCGGAGGCCGCCGGCTGCGCCGTCGTCCTCATCGGGCACATGAACAAAATGCAGGGAGCCAAGTCCGCGTACCGCGGGCTTGGCTCCATCGACTTCCGGGCGGCGGCCCGGAGCGTTCTGCTGGTGGGCCGCTCCAGGGACGACCCGGAGCGGCGCGTGGTCGTTCACGACAAGAGCAGTCTCGCCCCGGAGGGCCCCTCCATCCTGTTCCGTCTCACTCCCGACTGTGGTTTCAGCTGGGACGGCTTCTGCGACACCAGCGCGGATGAGTTGCTGTCCGGCAGGGACGGCGGCGTCTCCAAAACAAGGCGGGCGGAGATACTGCTGCGGGACGCGCTGGAGGGCGGACCGATCCCCTCCGAGGAGCTGCTGTCCCGCTCCTCCGCCCTGGGCGTCTCGGAGCGGACGCTGAAACTCGCCAAGCAGAACCTGGGCGTGACGGCCTTTCGCCAGGGCGACCGCTGGTACGCGCGGCTGCCGCAAGAGGGTAAGGGGGTAATGTCTTAAAGGCCTTGCCCGGTTGCCCTCTTTGAAAAAATCTAACGGGGCCCCCGCAAAGCCGTAAGGCTTTGTGGGGAGAGGAAGAAGGAACTCGCGGATATGGAGTTTTCGCCGCAAGGCGGAAACGGAATGGAGCGGGTTTCTTCTGACGAAGGCAAGCATAGCCTCCGGCTATACGCCGGACGCGTTTCGGGGCGCTGCCCCGTGCCCCAGCCCCCTGCGGGGGGAGGAAGGAGGAAAACCAAATGCCGAGAGAAAAACGCAAGACAGAAATCGTCACGATGCGGATGACACCTCATACAAAAGAGGTCCTGCAGGAAAAGGCGCGGGAGGCCAACATGACCCTCACCATGTACCTCTGCATCTGCGGCCTGGGCAAACAGATCGTCCGAGTAGAAGGGCTGGACGCTGTCCTCGCTGAACTAAAAGCCCAGGGCCGCAATCTGAACCAACTCACCACTCTGGCCAACGTGGACAAGCTCAAAGTCCTCCGGGGCGACGACTTGGCGGAGGGCTACGCCAAACTCTGTGAGCAGGTCGGTCAGATCACTAAGGCGGTGACGTAGATGGCGACCTTCACCGCGATCAAAAACGCCACACAGTCCGGCGGGGCTATGCGCGGCGTTCTGAACTACATTAAGCGAAAGGACAAGACCCTGTGGGGCGACCGGCAGTTGGTCACCGGCTGGAACTGCGTGGCCCAGTCCGCCTATGACGAGATGATGACCACCAAGCGGCGGCACAGCAAAACCGATGGTCGGATGTTCTACCAGTTCGTCCAGTCCTTCCACCCGGAGGAGGACGTGACCCCGGAGGAAGTTCACGCCATCGGGCTGGAGCTGGCCAAAAAGCTGTTCCCCGATTTCGAGGTGGTGGTCGCCACTCATGTGGACGCCGACCATCTCCACAGCCATCTCATCGTCAACAGCGTGAGCCTGACGACCGGCCGCAAGCTCCACCAGAACGCCGCAGACCTCCAGCGGCAACGGCAAATCAGCGACGAGATCTGTGCCGCCCACGGTCTGACGGTGCTGGAGCCGCCCAAAAAGTACGCCCAGGAAAAGAAGATGCGTCCGGGCGAATACCGCTCCGCTGTTCATGGCGAGAGTTGGAAGTTCCGGCTCATCAACGCCATTGACCTGTGTATGAGGAAGGCTAAAACAAGGGCCGAATTCCTCCGGGAGATGGAGCGGCGGGGCTACCAGGTGCGGTGGGAGGACGCGCGGAAGTACATCACCTACACCACCCCCAAGGGAAAGAAGTGCCGGGACGACCGACTGCACGAGAACAAATACCGAAAGATTAACTATTAGAAGTCAACCCCCAAAATAAGGGAGGTGTGGAAAGGCGGACGGCTGGTAAAGGGTATAGC
>CANRLZ010000016.1 GCA_947631595.1 uncultured Oscillospiraceae bacterium | reverse complement strand
GCCGACGACGCCGCCTGGATCAAGAGCAACCTGGACGCCGCCGCCCGGAACATCGTCCTCTCCCTCACCGAATACTTCGGCATCCCCTTCCTGACCCCCACCGCGCCGCAAAACGCCGTGGTGGACGTGTCCTGGGGCTATCTCAACGTCCGCTCCCGGCCGGACACCTCCGCCCCCGTCATCGCCAAGGCCTACGACGGCGCGCGCCTGATCGTGGTGAACCAGTGGCAAAACTGGTATCTGGTGCGCTTTGACGGCGCGGTGGGCTACGCCAGCCGGGACTTTATCACTTTGATCTAGGGGGCGGCGAAATGGAGATCCATGTGGCGCGCCCGGGGGACAGCCTCTTTTCCATCGCCCAGGAATACGGCGTCTCCATTGCCCGGCTCCTGGCGGACAACCAGCTCCCAGACCCCACCCGTCTGGCCGTGGGGCAGACCATCGTGGTCCGTATTCCCAGGGAAGTCTACACCGTGCAGCCCGGAGACACCCTGGACGCTGTCGCCCGGGAAACAGGCGTCTCCACGCGAACCCTTCTGCAAAACAACCCCAACCTGAGAGGGGAGAGCACCATCTATCCCGGCCAGACGCTGGTGCTGCGCTACCAGGGGGAAAAGCGAGGCGCCATCGCCGTCAACGGCTACGCCTATCCCTTCATCGACAAGGGGCTGCTCCAGCGGACGCTGCCCTTCCTCACCGCCCTGACCCCTTTTACATACGGGTTTACCGAGACGGGAGCGCTGGTGGAGCTGGACGACCAGGCGCTCATCGCCGCGGCGGGGAGCCAGCAGGTGGCCCCAGTGATGCATCTGTCCACCCTGACCGTGGGCGGCGGGTTTTCCAACGCCCTGTCCGGCGTAGCGCTCAACGACCAGGCGGTCCAGAACCGGCTGGTGGCAAACATCCTCAACGAACTCCAGGAGCGGGGCTATGTGGCGCTGGACGTGGACTTTGAGTACGTCCCGGCCCGGGACGCCCAGCCCTACGCCGACTTCATCGCCCGGCTGCGCCGGGAGCTGGCCGGCTCCGGCCGCCCGGTGATCGTTGCCCTGGCGCCCAAGACCAGCGCAAACCAGCCGGGATTGCTCTACGAGGGGCACAACTACCGCCTCTTGGGCCAAGCCGCCGACCAGCTGCTGCTCATGACCTACGAGTGGGGGTACACCTACGGCCCGCCCATGGCGGTGGCGCCGCTGCCCAACGTGCGCCGGGTGGTGGAGTACGCCCTCACGGAGATCCCGGCGGCCAAGCTCTGGCTGGGGGTGCCCAACTACGGCTACGACTGGCCCCTGCCCTTTGTCCAGGGGGAGAGCAAGGCCACCTCCATCTCCAACCAGTACGCCGTCCAACTGGCCCTGCGCTACAACGTCCCCATCCAGTTCGACCAGACCGCCCAAAGCCCCTGGTTTCGCTACACGGACGGGCAGGGGAGGGAGCACGAGGTCTGGTTCGAGGACGCCCGGAGCATCCAGGCCAAGTTGGCGCTCATCCCGGAATACGGCCTCTACGGCGCGGGCTACTGGAACCTGATGCGTCCCTTCCCGCAAAACTGGACACTCTTGGCAGGGGAGTACGACATTTTGCCCGGCCCCACCCTTTCGGCATAAGCCAGAGAAAGGGGGAAATGATAGGGGAGAGGTGAGTAGAAAATGAAACTGGATGAACTCCTGGCCAACGATAAAGAGGCCGCCCGGCTCTTCGGCTGTCTCCCGCTCCAGGCGCAGAACATCGTCCGCCGCACCGGCGGGGATATCGACACCCTGGCCGCCCTGCGGGATCACACCATCAATCTGGTGAACCAGGACGGCCCCTTTTACGCCAACGCTGTCCTGGACGGAAACGACCTAGACCCGGAGTTGAAAGCCCATTGGGTCCGGGAGCATGAGGCTTAGGGAGATTTACAAATTGTTCACGGGTCGTTGAAAATCTGTCCATCAAATCGGGGGAAAACCTGGTAAGATAGACCATGTCAGGGGCGAACACCACCCCGACACCTCTCTCTTCTCTCTTTTTCTTTTTTTCTCCCAAGCGGCCGCCCCTCCGTCGAAATTCGTCGGAGGGGCGGTCCATTTTTTGCTGATGATTGAAATTCGGAAGAAAAAACCTGTCGAAAACTGTCGAATAGCAAAAAATTTTGAAAAAATATGACAATTTAGGCTTGATTTTCCCGTTCCATGGTGTTAACATAATGCTCAGAAAGGCCAGGGGAGACCCGGCCGAAAGAGAAGAGCAGGAGATGACAGTTCCATGGACGGCACAAAAGGCAAGTATCAGGTGATCATCGCGCATCCCATCCCGGAGGAGCAGCGGCGCATCGCGAAACTTTTGGCAGGCAGCGGCGTCTTCTCCGTGATCCACACCACCCACGACGGGTTAGACTGTCTCCGGGAGACGGTCGCCACCCAGCCGGACCTGGTCCTGGTGTGCGCCGTGCTGGATCAGATCGACGGGCTGGAGCTGCTGCGGCGGCTGCGGGAGCGGACGCTGGGCAGGACGAAGCTCCTTTACATCACCAGCTACCGCAGCTACCTGTCCCAGCACGCGCTGCTGGCCGGCGCGGACCACTGCATCCTGGCGCCCTGCGCGGACGAGATGCTGCTCCAGCGCGCGCTGGATCTGGTCCTGCCGATCCCGGTGGTGGCCTCCGATGAGGAGATCGACCAGCTCACCAGTCACATTCTCCGGGCCATCGGCGTGTCGGAGAATAAGAAGGGCTATTACTACGCCCTGGACGGCGTGCGCATGCTGATCCGGGACCCCAAGCTGGTCATGCGCCGCCAGATGACCACGGAACTCTACGGCGGCATCGCCAAGCTCAACCAGGTGGAGCGGCCGGAGCGGATCGAGCGGTGCCTGCGCACCATGACCATGCGGCTGTTCACCAAAAGCCGCCTGGAGACGCTGGAGGAGTATTTCAATCCGGCGGACGTGAAGCGCTGCCGCATCACCAACACGGCGTTCCTCACCGCCATCGCCCAGCACGTCACCGACGCGCTGCAAGCCAAGCGGGAGGCCGCCCGGTCCCAACCGGGCCACGCCATTTAATTCTTTTTCTTCTTCACCTTGGCCAAGGGGTTGGCCTTGGCGGCGGAGCGCAGGTTTTCGTTGTTCACGTGGGTGTAGATCTGGGTGGTGTTCAGGTGTTCGTGGCCCAGCACCTCCTGGAGCGTGCGCACGTCCACGCCGTTTTCCAGCATCAGCGTGGCCGCCGTGTGGCGGAGCTTGTGGCTGGAATATAAGGTGCTGTCCAGCCCAGCCTTCAAAAACCGCTGTTTCACCATATAGTGGATGCCCGCCGTGGTCATCCGCTTCCGGGAACGGGAGAGGAACAGGGCGTAGGGGTCGGCGCCGGCCGAGGCATCCCGTACTGCCAGCCAGTCCTGGATGGCGGCCAGACAGGCGTCGTTGAGGTAGACCATGCGCTCCTTGTTGCCCTTGCCCACCACCCGGAGCTGGTCGCCTCGAACATCTGTTTTGTTCAGCCCGGCCAGCTCGGAGATACGAAGGCCACAGTTGAGGAAAATGGTCAAAATGCAGTAATCCCGGGCCTGATTTGGCTCGTCTACGGCGTCCAGGAGCCGGACGGACTCCTCCAGGCTGAGATACCGGGGCAGGGATTTCCGCAGCCGGGGCGAGTCCAGGTTCTGGATGGGATTTTCCTCCAACTGGTGGGTCTTGGCGGTGAGATACTTATAAAAGGAGCGCAGCGTGGCGATCTTCCGGGAGCGCCCGGCGGCACCAACGCCGCAGTCCCGGCTGAGGAAGTTTACGAACTCGTAGACGTCTGTGATGGTCACAGAGCCGAGCAGAGTCAAGTCCACATCGGAGATAGAGATCGCATCAAAAGGCGTGTCCGCCGGAACCAACCGGCGGGCACGTTTTAGATAACGGAAAAAACGCCGCAGGTCCAGGTAGTATTCATCCACCGTTTTTTTCGAGTGGCCCAGAATGGTCTCGTGATAGGTCAGAAAGTCCCGCAAAATGGGGCACATATCGGTTGGCCTTGGATCCACAGCGTTTTCCCCTCCTTCCAACTCAACAAAATTTTTATTTTGTTGAGTTGATAGTCTGCTCGGAAGAACCTCCCCTAGTTTACCACGCCCTGCCCCACCAGGTCAAGCAGTGCCTCCACCAGCGGCTCCAACCGAGCGTCCGCCGTGCGGAGCTTGCGGAGATGGTTGCGGTGTCGATATCCAGCAGGCCGCTGTGGTCGTCGAAGGCAATATTCAGCCGGGTCGTGTGTACGTCCTCCGGCTCCAGGTGCGCCCCGTCGAAAAGCGCCTCATAGTTTCCGCTCCCGAAGCTCTCAAATGCCCGGCACCCACTGACCCACATCCTCCCGGCTGTCGCGGCGGATGAGATCGACGGCCAGTAGAGCTAATCCCGGCAGCCGCGCGCATTCCAGCGGCTTGTTCCCCGCTTCTCCCCCTTCCCTGTTCCGACGGAGCTATACGCCCCTGGACGATGTGGATCCGACTGGTCATACCAGTTTCACGGACGATCATTCGATCGATCATCGCCCGGCATCCGCATCCGGGTTCCGCATACCGCACAGCCTTCGGGTGACATGGCGCGTGAAAAAAGCGATGAATGGCCCCAAGCCCAACGCGCAGACAAGTGTACCCGATCCCAAAGTGCCGCCAAGCAAAAAAGTGACTGCTGTACAAAAAGAATCGGTGAATATGCGGCACCAGAAATAGGGTATCGGCGTCCGCTCGGCCAAGATGATGGAGACGGAATCGTATGGACTTACGCCCAAATCGGCGGTCTGATATAGCGAGGTGGCAAGGCTCAAAATAAGGACGCCGCCCCCCATGGCTATCAGGCGGGAGGAAAAGGTCTGGGGAACGGGCCAATGGAAATAGAGACATTCTGAAAAAAACGTGATCAGCGGCCCCACGGCAAACCAATTCACGAATGTGCCGACGCCGATATAGTTTCGTCCGAAAAGATATTCCAGGCAAAACCAAAGTGTGTTGACGAGGATCAAAACGATCGACAATTTGACCCCGGCGCGGTCGCTTGCGGCGATGACCATGGCCGTGGCCGGATCATTTCCCATACAGGAGAACCGAAACAGAGCGACGCCAAGTCCCATAATAAAGATCCCGCCGAGCATGGCGATATAACGGCGTACTAAATTTGCGCGCATATCGTTTTCCTCAACATACTTTCATGCATAACAAACATGAGGGCCAAAACCGCTAATAGATAGAACGGGAACAACGAGATCGTAATATAGTTGGCGATCAGGCCAAACAGAGGAGGCATGAGGAAGGTCCCGATGTAGGCGCTGGCCATCTGTACGCCAATGACGGCCTGCGACCTGTCCGCGCCAAAATGCGATGGCGTGGCGTGGATGATACACGGATAAATAGGCGCGCACCTAAGTCCGATCAGAATCAGGCTTATCCATGCAGTTTTTTCCCGCGCGGAAAACAGCAACGTAACAGCGCCGACAGCGATCATGGCCTGACCCAAACGCACCATATTCGTGTCATTTAATTTCATCGTGATAAAGCCGCTGATCCCTCGGCCCACTGTGATACCAATGAAGAACAAGCCGGCAAACTGCGCCGCCGTTTCTTCCGCGTACCCTTTATGCAAAACAAGATAGCTGCTGGCCCACAGCGCCGCTGTCTGCTCCACGGCGCAGTAGCAGAAAAACACGATCATCGTCTCCTTCGCGCCGGGAAGAGCCACGATCTCACGCAGCGATGACCCTTTTCCCCTGCTCTGATCCCGCTCCGCCCGGCGGTTTTCTTTCCATAGCGGCAAACCGCACACCAAAAGGAGCGTCAAGCCGATTTGTAACAGGGAGATATATCTGTACCCCATATTCCAGCCGCGTCCGCTGGACAGGGCATAGCTCATGACATACGGACCGATCGACGCCCCCAATCCCCACATACAGTGGAGCCAGCTCATGTGACGGCTGGCATAATGCAGAGATACATAGTTATTGAGCGCCGCGTCTACGCTTCCCGCGCCAAGACCGTAAGGGATGGCCCAAAGGCATAACAGCGCGAAGGAATGGCTGATGGAAAAACCAAACAGCGCGAGAGCTGTCATTCCTACACTGCCGGCGGTGACGATCCCCACTCCAAACCTACGGGTGAGCCGGTCGCTCAGGAGACTTGAAACCACCGTACCGGCCGCAATGATAGCGGAGATGATACCGGCGCTGGATACCGCCACTCGCAGTTCGCCGTACATGACCGGCCAGGCGGAGCCAAGCAAGGAGTCCGGCAAGCCGAGACTGACAAATGACAGGTAAATGATCGCCAATAAAAGACTGACCATATGTACTCCCCTCCTTATGTAGCAGAAAGTTTTATAAAAGAATATCGTCATTTGCATCTTGATTCAAGCTGTATATGGACATATAATATAACAAAACCGCCAAAGCGAGGGAAATGGTATGGCCTTGCAAGTGTGTGGACTGACGATGAACAGCACAAGACGCGAATTGAAAGCACATGGAACGGTGGATTTTCCATGTGCCGGTTATTCCAAGCTGTATACAGACAGAGCGGACGACGTGGTCTTTTGGCATTGGCATGACGAGATGGAGATCATGTATGTACGAGCAGGGCGCCTGCTCGTCCGCGTCCCCCAAAAGACGTATCTTCTCAATGAGGGAGAGGCCGTTGTGGTGAATACCGACGTTCTGCACTATGCGGCCGCCGACCCGCTGTGCAGGTTGGATTCCCTGGTCTTTTCCCCGGTGCTGATCACCGGGAGCAACCGATCCGCATACGCGCAAAAATATATCCTCCCGTTGACAAGCTGTTCCGCATTTGACGGGTATGTACTCCGGCGCGAGACAGACGGACCGGCCCTGCAAGCCTTTGTCCGCGCCTTTGACGCGCTGGCCAACGATACGCCCGGCTTTGAATTCGCGGTCAGGGATGGCCTGTCAAAGCTGTGCTTCGCGCTGTATCAACAGTTAAAGCCGCGCTTCGGAGGCAATACGGGAGCGGGCCAAAACGACTTTCGTATGCACGGGATGCTCGCGTTCGTCCAGGAGAATTACGCCTGCGATATCACCCTGACGGACATCGCCGGAGCGGCAGGCGTCAGCGAAAGAGAATGCCTGCGCTGTTTTCAGCGGTCCATCCAGACCTCTCCCATGCAATATCTTTTGAAATATAGGATCATGCGGGGCGCGGCGCTGCTTTTGGAGCACCCCTCCAGCACGATCTCCGAGGTCGCGATCTCATGCGGCTTTAACAGCCCAAGCAATTTCACGAAAATGTTCCGGCGGTTTTATCATTGTACGCCCAGGGCGTATCGAAGCGCCGCGAGGGATCGTGACGGTCAAACGGCGGGGCAAATTGGTTGACGAGACCGCGCGAGGCGCGGTATGTCGCTGGGGATAAAGAAGCCCCGAGGGCCGGAGGTCCCTGGGGCGTTTTTTGCTGGTCTGATTTTACATTATATTATAAGGCCTGGCTGGGCTGCCTTTGGGGATAGGCGCCCAGGATGTGGATGTAGCGCCGGCGCAATACTTGATAGGTGCTCAGCGGTCGGTTGTCGGCGTCGTAGGAGTGGGCGGCGATCAGCGTGTTTTGCGGTGTGGGTCTGCGGCCCATGGAGACGATGATGGGCGTATGGCCCCATGTCCCCTCCCGAAACATGAGCTGGACGAAATCCCCCGGCTCCAGCTGGTCCAGGTTGTCCACCTCCACCCCCACCGGCCCAGGCCCAGGCGGCGGCAAACGGGTCAAAAAGTTATAAAAATACGGCACTCCGGTCCATGCGGGGGCTTTTTGGTTGGCATTGATGTAATACCAGCCAAAAGTTGGCGTATAGTTCATCACCCCTGTGCCCGCAAACAGGCATTGGGAGGCGAAGTTGGTGCAGTCTCCGCCCAGATCGTCGTAATTATAGTAGGCTGGGTTCCGGCCGTAGGCCCAGCGATGGGCATAGGCCACCGCCCGCACCCGGTCGTAGCGGATGGGCGGCGTCGGTCCACTTGGCATGGATACTCTCCCCTTTCGCACCAGTCTATGCCTACTTTGGGAAAAATGTGATAAATCCCCTTGCAATCAGGTGTAGGTCATGGTACAATATGTACGAATTTTGAATAAAGGAGTTGGTTATCATGGCTCTTGTCACATCCACCGAAATGTTCAAGAAGGCCTATGAGGGCGGCTATGCCGTTGGCGCGTTCAACGTCAACAACATGGAGATCGTCCAGGGCATCACCGAGGCCTGCAAGGAGGAGCACGCCCCCGTCATCCTCCAGGTCTCCAAGGGCGCCCGCGCCTACGCCAACCACACCTACCTGGTGAAGCTGGTGGAGGCCGCCGTCATCGAGTGCCCCGAGATCCCCATTGTCCTCCACCTGGACCACGGCCCCGACTTTGAGACCTGCAAGGCCTGCATCGACGGCGGCTTCACCTCCGTGATGATCGACGCCTCCTCCAAGCCCTTCGCGGAGAACATCGAGATCACCAAGAAGGTGGTGGACTACGCCCACGACCACGGCGTGGTGGTGGAGGCCGAGCTGGGCACCCTGGCCGGCATCGAGGACGACGTGAAGGTGGACGCCCACGCCGCCTCCTACACCCGCCCCGAGGAGGTGGAGGAGTTCGTCTCCAAGACCGGGTGCGACTCCCTGGCCATCGCCATCGGTACCAGCCACGGCGCCTACAAGTTCACCGCCGACCAGTGCACCCGCAACGAAAAGGGCATCCTGGTGCCCCCTCCCCTGCGCTTTGACGTGCTGGAGGAGGTCTCCAAGCGCCTGCCCGGCTTCCCCATCGTCCTCCACGGCTCCTCCAGCGTGCCCCAGGAGTATGTGAAGATGGTCAACGAGAACGGCGGCAAGATGCCCGACGCGGTGGGCATCCCCGAAGAGCAGCTCCGCAAGGCGGCCACCCTGTCGGTGTGCAAGATCAACATCGACTCCGATCTCCGCCTGGCCATGACCGGCACCATCCGCCAGTTCTTCGCCCAGCACCCCGACAAGTTCGACCCCCGGGAGTACCTCAAGCCCGCCCGGGCCAACATCAAGGAGATCGTCCGGCACAAGCTGGTGGACGTGCTGGGCTGCGCCGGCAAGGCGTAAGGCACACTGTCCCACCGGGAGAGGAGGCCGCCCCTCCTCTCCCCTTACATCAACAAACAGGAGGAGATCACTATGGAACAACTTCGCGGCGCCTGCATCATCGGCCAGTCCGGCGGCCCCACCGCCGTCATCAACGCCAGTGCCTATGGCGTGATCCGCACCGCCCTGGATAACCCCAACATCACCGCCGTCTACGGCGCGGCCCACGGCATCAAGGGCGTGCTGGACGACAAGCTCTATGATATGTCCAAAGAGGACGCCCAGGAGTTGGAACTCCTGAAGTACACCCCCTCCTCCGCCCTGGGTTCCTGCCGCTACAAACTGGCCGACCCCGACGTGGACGACACCGACTACAAGCGCATCCTGGAGATCTTCAAGAAATACAACGTGCGCTACTTCTTCTACAACGGCGGCAACGACTCCATGGACACCTGCAACAAGGTCTCCAAGTATATGCAGAAGATGGGCTACGAGTGCCGGGTCATGGGCGTGCCCAAGACCATCGACAACGACCTCAACGGCACCGACCACTGCCCCGGCTTCGCCTCCGCCGCCAAGTACATCGCCACCTCCTGCGTGGAGATCTGGCAGGACGCCCACGTCTACGACACCGGCATGGTGACCATCGTGGAGATCATGGGCCGTCACGCCGGCTGGCTGGCCGGTTCCGCCGCCCTGGCCAACCTGATGGGCACCGGCCCGGACTTCGTCTACCTCCCCGAGGTGGACTTTGACATGGACAAGTTCCTGGCCGACGTGAAGAGCGTCTACGACAAGACCGGCAAGTGCATGGTGGCCGTCTCCGAGGGCATCCACTACGCCGACGGCACCTTCGTCTCCGAGGCCAAGGCCTCCGCCACCGATGGCTTCGGCCACGCCCAGCTGGGCGGTCTGGCCGCCCTGTTGGCCGAGACGGTGAAGGAGAAGACCGGCGCCAAGGTCCGGGGCATCGAACTCTCCCTGCTCCAGCGCTGCGGCGCGCACGCCGGCTCCAAGACCGACGTGGACGAGGCCGTGCTGGCCGGTAAGACCGCCGTGGAGGCCGCCGTGTCCGGCGTCACCGACAAGATGGTGGCCTTCCAGTGCACCCGGGACGGCGGCTACAAGTGCGAGGCGATCCTTCAGCCCCTGGACATCGTGGCCAACATCGAGAAGAAAGTCCCCCTGGAGTGGATCAACGCCGAGCACAACGGCGTCACCCAGGACTTCATCGACTACGTCCTGCCCCTCATCCAGGGCCAGAACCCCATCACCTTTGAGCAGAGCCTCCCCCGCCACGCCCGCCTGAAGAAGGTCCTCACCAACCCCTGATCGGGCTGTGACGAAATAACCAGAAGGACGATATGGCAAACGCCATATCGTCCTTCTTTTTGTCGCCGGCAGGTCGCTTAAAACTCCTTCTTTTTCATCACGGCGCGGGAGATGGGCCAGGAGACCAGCATGGCCGCCGCCCCCAGGAGCAGGACGAGCAGGAACAGGCCGCCGTAGACGCGGACGCCCTGATCCTCCAGCGCGGAGGCGGCGGCCACCGCCACGCCGCTGAGGGCGGCGATCACCAGGATGAGCACCATCCGGCCCTTGGCGATGCCAAAGCGGTAAAACACCGGCAGGACCACCGCGGTGTAGAGAAGATAGATCCCGCCGAACACCATGCCCTGGAGGACGCTCAGCCACCCCGCGGCGGCCTGGAGGATCGCCGGGGCGCTCAGCCACCCCACGACGATCTGCAGGACCGCCATGGCCCCGCCCACGCAGAGGGACAGCAGATATCTGGCATCCACCATGGCGCGCCGCCCCTTGGGCGCGGCGGCGGCGTACCCCATCCACTGGTTGGCCTCGTCGTAGGCAAAGAGGTTCATCACGTTGATGACGGAGAACAGGATGAGACAGATGCTGATGGAAAAATCGGTGAACACAGCCAGGAGACACGCCCCCGCGAGAAAGAGCAGATAAAACCACAGATTGACGCGGATCAGCGCCCAGTCCCGCCTCAAAAATCCCCTCATTTCCGCTCCCCCCTTGTGGTGAAGATCATGATATCCTCCAGCGTGCAGCGGTCCACGGCCAGGTCGGGACAGCCTCTCCGCAGGGCGGCCCGGTCAGACACCAGCGCCTGACAGCCGTACTCCCCCTCCCGCCTGCCCACCAAAATGGCGGGGTCGATGCGCCCCAACTGCTCCCGGGTGCAGGCCACCTTGCCGTAACGCTCCAACAGCTCGTCCTTAGGCCCCTGGACGGTGATCCGCCCCTGGTGGAGATAGGTCACGTAGTCGCAGAGCTTTTCCAGGTCGCTGGTGATGTGGCTGGAGATCAAAACGGCGTGATCCTCGTCCTCCACAAAGGCCAGGAACTCGTCCAAAATCTCATCCCGCACCACCGGGTCCAGCCCCGCCGTGGCCTCGTCCAAAATCAGCAACCGGGGCCGGTGGGCCAGGGCGGCGGCGATGGTCAGCTTCATCTTCATCCCCCGGGACAGATCCTTGATCTTGCGCTCTCCGGGCAGGTCAAATTTTTTCAGGTACTCCGCGAACAGCGCCCCGTCCCAGCCGGGAAAGACCCCGGAGAGGAAGCCCCCCGTCTGCCGCACCTTCAGCGCGCCGGGAAAGGGGCACTCGTCGGGGACGTAGCCCACGCCGCCCAGGGCCTCCGCCGCCGGTCGGCCCAGCAGCTTGGCCTGCCCCGCAGAGGGCCGGACGATGCCCAGCAGGCACTTGATGAGGGTGGACTTCCCCGCCCCGTTCTCCCCGATCAGCCCCAGGATGGTCCCGCCGGGCAGGGTCAGGTCGATGGGGCCAAGGGTGAAGGGGCCGTAGTCCTTGGTCAGCCCCACAGTCTCAATGGCGCGGTTCATAATTCTTCCTCCTCGTAAAGTACGTCCAGCGCGTTTTGCACCTCTTCCCTGCTCACCCCGGCGGCCCGGGCGGCGTCGATGGCCCGGGAGAGGTGTTCTTCCACCTGCCGTCGGCCCTCCTCCCGAACCAGCTCCAGATCCTTGGGTGCCACAAAACAGCCCTTGCCGGGAATGGTCACCAGAAACCCCTCCCGCTCCAGCTCCTCATAAGCCCGCTTGGTGGTGATGACGCTCACCCGCAGGTCCCGGGCCAGCAGCCGCAGGGAGGGCAGCGCCTCCCCTTCCGACAGCGTCCCCCGGAGGATGTGGGCCTTGAGCTGATCCTTGATCTGCTCGTAGATGGGGGCGTCCCCCCCGTTGCGAATGACGATGTCCACCCCTTCGCCTCCGTTCATACTGTGATTATCGTATATATACAGTATACCATCTTTTCCGCGCTGTCAAGAGGTTTTCGCAAAAAAATCCGCGGCCCCAAAATGAGGGCCGCGGATGGACTGCGGTGGAATGGCGCGATTTCAGGCGAGATAGGCCCGGTGGAAGACCTTTTTGCCCTTTTTGATGGTCAGGCCGTCCCCGGCCAGCTCGTCGCGGTGGATCATCCGGGCGGTGTCGGACACCTTTTGGCCGTTGACCTCTACCCCGCCCTGCTCGATGAGCCGCCGGGCCTCCTTCTTGGAGGGCACCAGGCCGCACTGGAGCATCAGGTCCAGAAGTCCGATCACCCCGTCCGTCAGGGCGCTCTCCGCCACAGCGGTGGCGGGCATGTTGGAGGTGTCGCCGCCGGTGGAAAAGAGCGCCCGGGCGGCCTCCTGGGCCTTTTGGGCCTCCTGTTCGCCGTGGACCATCTTGGTCAGCTCGAAGGCCAGGATCTCCTTGGCGGTGTTCAGCTGGCTGCCCTCCCAGGCGGCCATCTCGTCGATCTGCTCCAGGGGGAGGAAGGTGAGCATGCGGATGCACTTCATCACGTCCGCGTCCCCCACGTTGCGCCAGTACTGGTAGAAGTCGTAGGGGCTTGTCTTGTTGGCGTCCAGCCACACGGCGTTCCCGGCGGTCTTGCCCATCTTGTGGCCCTGGGAGTCGGTGAGGAGGGTGATGGTCATGGCGTAGGCGTCCTTGCCCAGCTTCCGGCGGATGAGTTCGGTGCCGCCCAGCATATTGGACCACTGGTCGTCCCCGCCGAACTGCATATTGCACCCCACCGTCTGGAACATGTGGTAGAAGTCGTAGGACTGCATGATCATATAGTTGAACTCCAGGAAGCTCAGGCCCTTTTCCATCCTCTGCTCGTAGCACTTGGCCCGGAGCATATTGTTCACCGAGAAGCAGGCCCCCACCTCCCGCAAAAGTTCCACGTAGTTGAGCTTCAGGAGCCAGTCGGCGTTGTTGAGCATCATGGCCTGGTTGGGGCCGTCGCCGAACTCGATGAACCGCTCCATCTGCCGCTTGAAGCAGGCGGCGTTGTGGTCGATGTCCTCTTTGGTGAGCATCTTGCGCATATCGGTGCGGCCAGAGGGGTCGCCGATCATGGTGGTACCGCCGCCGATGAGGGCGATGGGCTTGTTGCCCGCCTGCTGGAGCCGCTTCATCAGGGTCAGGGCCATGAAGTGCCCGGCGGTGAGGCTGTCGGCGGTGCAGTCAAAGCCGATATAGAAGGTGGCCTTGCCGCTGTTGACCAGCTGGCGAATTTCCTCCTCGTCGGTGACCTGGGCGATGAGGCCGCGGGCCTTCAATTCCTCATAGATTTCCATTTTCTCCAACTCCTATTCTAAAATTCTCGCGTTTTTCCTTCAAACCGGCTGGGCCGCCGGGGCCTGCCGGGCCTTGAGCACGTTGTAGGTGAGTACGGCGGCCAGCACGATCACCGCGCCCAGCAGGGACAGCGGGCCGATGGTCTCATGGTAGAAGACCGCCACTAAAATGGGGTTGAGCACCGGCTCGATGCCGGAGATCAAAGAGGCGGTCACCGCCGGGGTGGTCTTCAGGCCCCGGCACATGAGGATATAGGCCAGGCCCACCTGGAACGCCCCCAGGACCACCAGACTGGTGAGGGCGGTGGGGGTAAAGACCGTCTCCCGCAGGAGGAAGGGCAGGCCGATGACGGCGCTGCACACGTCGCCCCAAAAGACGCTGGAGATGGGGTCGGCGTCGGGGAGGTCGTTCAAGAGAAACACCCCGGCGTAGGTGAAGCCGGAGAGCAGGGCCAGGGCGTTTCCCAGCATCCCCCCGGCCTCCAAACTCTCCACAAAGAAGCATACCACCCCGGCCAGGGTGATGATACACACCGCCACGTCCAGTTTCTGGGGCTTTCTTCGCCAGAAGAGCAGGGACAGCAGCAGGACGAAGATGGGGGCGGTGAACTGCAAGACGATGGTGTTGGCCGCCGTGGTCAGTTTGTTGGCCAGGGTAAAGAGCGTATTGGTGCCGCAGACGCTGGCCGCCCCCAGGGCGATCCAGCGGTTCCACCGGGGACGGTGGCGGGTCAGGAGCAGATAGGCCCCGATGACCAGCACGGAGATGATGTTCCGCCCGCTGTTGATGCTCATGCCGTTCCAGGGGATGAGCTTGATGCAAAGGCCGCCGATGCTGTATAAGACCGCCGAGGCGAAGACGCACAGCGTCCCCACCCGCTGGGCCTTATCCGCTGATGTCTGCTGGAGTTTCGACAAAAAAACACCCTCTGTCCGCTGGACAGAGGGCGCTTGCAAACGCGGTACCACCTCTGGTTCGCCGTCTCCTCGCGAAAACGGCCTCAAGCTGTGCGGCGCACAGCGGCGCGGTAACGGGCGCGACCCCGGCCCACCCTACCGCGAAGCGCAGTTCAGGCGGCGGCTCTGAGGCGTATTCCCCGGCTGCCGCTCTCCCCCTTGCACCACGTCGGGGTCTCTCTGTCCAGCGGCCGGCCGGCTACTCTTCCTCGTCATAGCCTGTCCATATTGCCTTGCATTATAGTCTTGGAGCCGCTATTTGTCAAGCCCCTTTTTGTACGCCTCCGCCGCTCCCAGCAGCTCCCCCGCCCCGGCCAGGGCAGCCGGGGTGATCAGCTCGCCGCTGGTGAGCCGGGCGATCTCACGCCGCCGCTGTTCCGGGTCCAGGACGGTGACGGCTGTAAAGGTTCTTCCCTTGCTCTCCCCTTTTTCCACGGAGAAGTGGGTGTCCGCCATGGCGGCCAGCTGGGGCAGATGGGTAACGCACAAGACTTGCTTGTGCCGGGAGACCTGGGCCAGCTTCTCCCCCACCCGCTGGGCCGCCCGGCCGGAGACGCCGGTGTCCACCTCGTCAAAAATCATGGTGGAAATGTCATCGTTTTCCGCCAAAACATTCTTTAGCGCCAACATAATGCGGGCTAATTCTCCGCCCGAGGCGATCTTGTGGAGGGGCTTCAGATCCTCCCCCAGGTTGGCGGAGAGGAGGAAGCACACCTCGTCCATCCCGGTGGCGTCCATCCCCAGCTCCCCCTCCTTGGGGGTCATGGAGACCTGGAAACGGACCTTGGGCATATCCAGCGCCGCCAGTTCCCCCTGGATGCGCGTCTCCAATTCCCGGGCCACGGCTTGCCGCTTGCTGGAAAGCTCTTTCCCTTTACAGACTGCGCCCTCCATGGCCGCGGCCAGCTCCCGTTCCAGCTTTTCCAGGGTGTCGGCGGAGAACTGGATCTGATCCAGCTCCTTCCGGCACCGCTCCAGATAGGCCAGCATATCGGCGGTGGTAGGGCCGTACTTTTTGGACAGGCGGTAGAGCTGTTCCAGGCGGGTCTCCACCTGATCCAGCTCGCCGGGGTCGATATCCAAATCGTCCTGGAGGTCCCGGACCCGCTCCGCCAGGTCCTGGGCGGCGTAGCGCAGTTCGGCGGCCTGGTCGGCCAACGGGGTCAGGGCCTCGCTCATGCGGCTGCCGCCGCTGAGGGCGTCGCCGGCCCGTTCCAGGAGGTCCACCGCACCGGCGCTGTCCTCGTCCCCGGAGAGGGCGGCGTGGGCGGCGGCGGCGGCGGAGAGGAGTTTTTCCGCGTTTCGCAGCAGATCCCGCCGTTGGGTGAGGGCTTCCTGCTCCCCCTCCTTCAGCTCCGCCCGCTCCAGCTCGTCGATTTGGAATTCCAGCGTGTCCAGCCGCCGGGCTTTTTCCGACTCGTCCATTCTCAAGGCGTCAATCTGCCGCCGCAGGGCGGTCACCGCCTCATAGGAGCGCTGAAACTCCGCCAAAGCCCCCCGGGTCAGGCCTCCAAAGCCGTCCAGGTAGGAGAGATGGCACGCCGGGTCCAGGAGCTGTTGGCCGTCGTGCTGGCCGTGGATGTCCACCAGATGGTCGCCCAGAGCCTTGAGCTGGGCCACCGTCAGCAGCTGCCCGTTGGCCCGGCAGAGGTTGCGCCCGTCCGCCTGGATCTCCCTGCGCAGCAAAAGCTCCCCGTTCTCGTCGGGGTTGATGGCGTTTTCCCGGAACCAGGCCAGGTCGGGCAACTCCCGGAACAGGGCCTCCACGCAGGCGGCCTTGGCCCCGGTGCGGATGAGATCCCGGCTGGTGCGCCGGCCCAGGATGGCGCCGATGGCATCCACCACGATGGACTTCCCCGCGCCGGTCTCGCCGGTGAGGACGTTGAAGCGCTCCTCAAAGGTCAGGTCCGCCGACTGGATGACGGCGATATTCTCGATGTGCAGTTGGGCCAGCATCGCCCTTCCCCCTTGTTACGCCAGCAGCTCCCGGATGGTGGCACAGAAGTTCCGCGCGCTCTCCGGGGTGCGCAGGATCAGCAGCACCGTGTCGTCTCCCGCCAGGGAACCCAGCAGGTCCGGGATGTCCATGCCGTCCAGAGCGGCCCCGGCGGCGGAACCCAGGCCGGGCATGGTCTTGACTACCACCAGGTTCTGGGCGCAGTCAAAGCTGACCACGCCCTCCCGGAAGATGGTCTTGAGCCGCCCGGTGAGGTCGCTGGCCCCGGTCTGGGCGGAGATGGCGTAGCGGTAGCGGCCCTTCCCGGTGAGTTCCTTCACCAGATGCAGCTCCTTGATGTCCCGGGAAATGGTGGCCTGGGTGGCCTGGAAGCCCCGGCGGCGCAGCTGTTCCAGGAGCTGCTCCTGGGTCTCCACCGCCTGGGATGAGATGATGGACAGGATCTCCCCTTGCCGCTTTGCCTTCATGGTCACTCCCCCTTCCCAAGTTTCTGGTTGATAAGTGCGTAAAAGCTCCGCCCGGTGAGCTTCACAAGCCGGGTCAGGCGCTTGGATCTGGCGATCTCCACCCGGTCGGAGGGCAAGAGCTTAAAGGCCCGCCCCCCGTCCACCGACAGGTAGGCGCTCTTCCGGGAGCCGGGGTCCAGGCACACCGAGACCAGCCGCTCCGAGTCCAGGACGAAGGACTTGGCCTGGAGCGCATGGGCGCAGATGGGGGTGAACAGGATGCTCTGGGCGGTGGGTTCCACGATTGGCCCGCCGGCGGACATGGAGTAGGCGGTGGAGCCGGTGGGGGTGCTGACGATGACGCCGTCCCCGGCGAACTGGGAGATGAGCACATGGTCGCCGTAGACGGACAGATCCACCACCCGGGCGACCGCGCCCTTGGTGACCACCACGTCGTTCAGCGCCGTGTCGCGAAAGACCGTCTTTCCACCCCGGACGGCCCGGACGTCCAGCATCATCCGCTCCTCGATGGAGTACTTCCCCGCCGGCAGCTTGGATAGCTGGGACAGTTCCCCGTACTCCAGCTCCGCCATAAAGCCCACGCTGCCCAGGTTGACCCCCAGGATGGGCACGTGGTACGCCTCCGCGTCCTTGGCGGCGTGGAGGATGGTGCCGTCCCCGCCGAAGCAGACCAGGATGTCCGCCCGGGACAAGCCCTCTTTCAGGGGGATCAGCTCCACCCCCTTGGGCAGCTCCAACTTGCTGTCCGCATCCAGGGCAAAGGGCAGGCACATCAAGACCTCCACTCCGGCCTGCTCCAAAACGCGCCGGGCGCTCTGGGCGGCTTTCAGCCCCCGGTCCCGATAGGGGTTCGGACTGAGTACTACCGTCATGCGTTTCCCTCCAGTGCCTCGTGGGAGGCGTCTACCAAAGCCTGTAATTCCAAAGTCTGTACAGGTGTTTCCCTTGCCACCAAATGGCCCAGGTACTCGATGTTGCCCTCCGGCCCCTTAATAGGTGAAAAGGTCATCGCCTTTACAGCAAAATCGTTCTGTTGGGCATAGGACAAAAAGTTCTCTAAAACCTCTAAATGGGTCTTTTTGTCCCGCACAACGCCCTTTTTTCCAACTTTTTCCCGTCCGGCTTCAAACTGGGGTTTCACCAGGCACACCATCTCCCCTTCCGGCTTTAAAACCTGGCGCAGAGCGGGGAGGATCAGGCGCAGGGAGATGAAGGAGACGTCGATGCTGGCGAAATCCAGCGCGTCCGGGATCTGCTCCCGGGTCAGGTAGCGGGCGTTGGTCCGCTCCAGGGCCACCACCCGTGGGTCGGTGCGGATCTTCCAGTCCAGCTTGCCGTAGCCGGTGTCCACGGCGTAGACCTTGGCCGCCCCGGTCTGGAGCATGCAGTCGGAAAAACCGCCGGTGGACGCGCCGATGTCGGCGCAGATCTTCCCGGTGAGGTCGATGTTCCAGAGTTTCATAGCCTTTTCCAGCTTCAGCCCGCCCCGGCTCACATAGGGGATGGCCGGGCCTTTGACGAAGAGGTCGGTCTTCTCCTCCACCGGCGTCCCCGCCTTGGTCACCGTCTGGCCGTTCACCTGCACCAGCCCTGCCATGATGGCGGCCTGGGCGCGCTGGCGGCTCTCGCACAGACCACGCTCCACCAGAGCCACATCCAAACGCTGTTTTGTCATGGCTTCACCATCTCCCGGCTCGCCTTGGCGATGCCCTGGGCATCCAGGCCGCAGAGCGCCCGCAGAGCGTCCACCTTCCCGTGGGTCACAAAGCCGTCCCCGGTGTTCACCAGCTTCAGGGCCTTGGCCTCGATCCCCTCCAGGGCGAGCTGGGCGGCCAGGCGCGTCCCAACACAGCCCTGGGCGGCGCACTCCTCCGCCACCAGGAGGCGGCCGGTCTCCCGGACGCTGTCCAGCACCGGGCCGAAGTCCGCAGGCGTGAGGCATTGCAGTTTCACGACCTGGGCCTGGATCCCCTCGGCGGCCAGGGTCTCAGCGGCCTCCAGAGCGGCGTTGGTGGTGATGCCGTAGGTGACCAGGGTGAGGTCACCTCCCTTTCGGAGTATGGAGGTCTTCGCTCCGTCAAAGCCCCCCCGCCAGGCGCCTTCCCCGCCCCGGGGATAGCGCAGAGCCACCGGCCCGTCGCAGCGCAGGACCGCCCACTCCAGCATATCCTCCAACTCCTGGAAGCTGGCCGGGGCCAGAAGGGTCATACCGGGCACGGAGGAGAGATAGGCCACGTCAAAGAGTCCGTGGTGGGTCTCCCCGTCCTCTCCCACCAGCCCTGCCCGATCCACGCCAAACACCACATGGAGCCTGCTGATGGCTACGTCATGGAGGAGCATATCGTAGCCCCGCTGGAGGAAAGAGGAGTAGACGGAGAAGACGGGGATCGTCCCCTGCTTCGCCATGCCGGCGGCCATGGCGACGCTGTGCCCTTCGGCGATGCCGACGTCGAAAAACCGCTCCGGGAACTCCTGGGCGAAAGCGCCCAGACCCACGCCGGACTGCATGGCCGCCGTGACAGCGCACACCCGCCTGTCCTCCCTGGCCAGGCGGCACATCGCCCGACCAAAGGCGGCGGAGAAGTTGGGCTTGGAGGCGGATCTGAGTTCACCGGTGGCCAAATCGAAAGGCCCGACGCCGTGGAAACGGTCCGGGGCAGTCTCGGCGGGGGGATAGCCCTTCCCCTTCACCGTCCGCACGTGGAGCAGAACCGGGCCGGAGACCTCCTCCTTGGCGTAGCGCAGCAGGCGGGTGAGCAGCTTCAGGTTGTGCCCGTCCACCGGGCCCATATAGGTGAAGCCCATGTTTTCAAAGATACTGCCCGGCAGCAGCGCGTCCTTCACCGCCGCCTTGATCTTGTGGGTCACCTTGTAGAAACCACGGCCCAGGGCGGTAGCCTTGGTGACGCGGCGGTAGGCTTTCTTGAAGCGGAGGTACTGGGGCCGGAGCCGCTGGTGGGCCAGGTGCTGGGCAACGCCGCCCACATTCTTGGTGATGGACATCCCGTTGTCGTTGAGGATGACGATGAGCGGCTCGCCGCTCTGGCCGGCGTCGGACAGGCCCTCGTAGGCAAGGCCGCCGGTGAGGGCGCCGTCTCCCAGAAGGGCCAAAACGTGGTAGTCCTCACCCAAAAGCGTCCGGGCGCGGGCCATGCCCAGGGCCACGGAGATGGAGTTGGAGGCGTGGCCGGCAATGAAGGCGTCGGCGTCGCTCTCCGTGGGCTTGGGGTACCCCGCCACGCCCCCCAGGGAGCGCAGGGTGGAGAAGTTCTCCGCCCGGCCGGTGAGGAGCTTATGGCTGTAACACTGGTGGCCCACGTCAAAGACCAGACGGTCACGATACAGGTCAAAGACCCGGTGGATGGCAACGGTGACCTCCACCACGCCAAGGCTGGGCGCCAGGTGCCCGCCGGTCTGGGAGACGGTCTGCAAAATCGTCTCCCGGAGCTGCCGGCACAGCGTCTCCGTCTCCTGGTCGCTGAGCGCCTTGATATCCAGGTTTTCATAGCCTTCCATCTGTCTTCACCCGCCTTTGGGGTCTTATCTCTACGATGCCCGCTGGGCCAGCCGCTGGGCCAGCCACCGGAGAAAGTCCACGTCTCCCGGCCAAAGCGCCCGCTCCAGCGCCTCCTGGGCGAGGCGGGTGTGCCGCCGGACGGCGGCCTCGCACTCCTCCACCCCGATCAGGGTGACGTAGGTGGTCTTGCCCTGCTGGAGGTCTGAGCCGATGGGCTTGCCCAGGCGCTCCTGGTCGCCGATCACATCCAGCACGTCGTCCTTGATCTGAAAGGCCATGCCCAGGTGGGTGGCGTAATCCCGGGCGGCGGCGAGGCAGGCCGGATCCACGTCCGCCCGGCAGCCCGTGGCGGCCAGAACGCCCATCCGGCAGGCCGCCCGGAGCAGCGCGCCGGTCTTGCGGTCGTGGATCTCGTCCAGCTTCTCCAGACCGTCCGGGCCGTCCTTGCCGACGGTGTCCCAGTACTGCCCCAGGCACATTCCCCCCTCCCCGGCGGCCTCCGCCAGGGCGGCGGCGGCCAGACGGGGGGCGTCGCCCTTGTCAAATCCCTCGGCCTGGAGGATGGTGCGGAAAGCGGCGGCCTGAAGGGCGTCCCCGGCCAGGACGGCGGCGGTCTCGCCGTAGACCTTGTGGCAGGTGGGTTTGCCCCGGCGCAGGTCGTCGTCGTCCATGCAGGGCAGGTCGTCATGGATAAGAGAATAGGTGTGGAGCATCTCCACGGCGCAGCCGAACTCCAGCGCCCGCTCCGCCGAAACTCCGGCGGCCTGGCAAAACGCCAGGGCCAGCACCGGGCGGATGCGCTTGCCCCCGGCCAGGAGGCTGTACCGCATCACCTCATGCAGGCCGTCGCCGGGAAAATACTCCGCCAGACGGCGCTCTGCCTGGGCCTTATACGCCTCGTACTGTTCCTCGTGGGTCATAGATCCGGGTCCTCCATGGGGACTTCCTCAGGTTCCCCGTCCGCGCCGCGGGTGAGCTTGGTGACCTGCTGCTCCGCCTTGTCCAGCAGGGCGGTACACTGTCCCAGAAGCTTGGTCCCCTCGGTAAAGAGCGCCAGGGACTGCTCCAGAGGAGCCTCCCCTTTCTCCATGGTGGCGACGATCTCCTCCAGACGCGCCATCGCCTGCTCAAAGGTCAACTTTTTCTCCGCCATCGCGCTTCACTCCTTCTCCACCCGGCATGGGACGGTTCCGTCCCACAGCCGCAGGTCGAACTTATCGTTTTCGTGCAATTCCTTGGCCGACGTCACCACGCGCTCCCCCCGCTGGGGGATGGCGTAGCCCCGGCCCAGCACCTTCAGGGGACTCAGGGCGTCCAGCTTGGCCGCGGCGGCGGTGAAGCGCTCCCGCTCCCCCGCCATGCGCCCGGTGAGGGCGGCCGCCAGGCGATCCCGCTGGCGGTCCAGGAGCATCCGCCGATCCTCCAGCAGGCCCATGGGGTCGCCGAGCGCCCGGCTCCCGGCCAGGCGGCGCAGCCGCTCCCGGCCCAGGGTCAGCTCCCGACCGGTCATCTGCCGGAGGCGGGCTGCCGTCTGGTTTAGCCAGGCGTAGACCTCGTTCTGGTCGGGCACCGCCAGCTCCGCGGCGTTGGACGGGGTGGCCGCCCGGAGGTCGGCCACCAGGTCGGAGATGGTCACGTCCGGCTCGTGGCCCACCGCGGAGATGACGGGGATCTCCGAGCGGTAGATGGCTCGGGCGACGATCTCTTCATTGAAGCACCACAGGTCCTCCATGGATCCGCCGCCCCGGCCGGTGATGATGAGGTCGGCTACTTGGTGGGCGTTGGCGTAGTCGATGGCCCGGCTGATCTCCCCGGCGGCCTCCGCGCCCTGGACCCGGACCGGGAGGACGCACACCTCCGCCAGGGGCCACCGGGCGCCCAGAATGCGCAGCATATCCCGCACCGCCGCCCCCACCGGGGAGGTGACCAGGGCGATCTTACGGGGATAGGCCGGAAGGGGCTTTTTGTGGGATAGGTCAAACAGCCCCTCTTTCTGGAGCTTGGCCTTGAGCTGCTCAAAGGCAGCGTGGAGGTCGCCCACCCCGTCCGGCGCCATAGCCGAGACGTAGAGCTGGTAGACCCCATCCCGTGGGAAGACGCTCACCCGGCCCATGGCGATGACCGTCATGCCGTTCTGGGGCCGGAAGCGCAGGCGGACGGCGCTGCTTTTGAACATGACGCACTTCAGCGCCCCCGACTCGTCCTTCAGGGAAAAATAGTGGTGCCCGGAGGGGTATGCCTTGTAGTTGGAGACCTCCCCTCGGACGGTGACCGCGGCCAGACCCATGTCGCTGTCCAGCAGGTCCTTGATATACTCGTTGAGGCCGGTCACGGTGTAGATGAGATCAGAGTCCATGTTCTCCCTCCCACGCCCGGTAGGTCAGCACGGCCGCCCCCATGGCGTTGTCGGTGGAATATTCCAGCAGGGCGAATACCCCTTGGCAAAACTCGGTCAGGATATAGCGCAGGCGCTGGTTGGAGGCCACGCCCCCCGAGCAGAGTACCGGCAGGCCGGGATAGGCGGTCTGGGCCGCCGCCGTCACCCGGCAGATCACATCACAGAGGGTGTCCAGCACGAACCGGGCGATCTCCGCCGGGGCCTCCCCCGCCTCCATCAGGGCCAAAACCTTGTTCTCCATGCCGGAGAGGGAAAAGGTAAAGCCGTTCACCTTCACCCGGAACGGCGGCACCCTGCCCGCACCCGTTTGAGAGAGTTGGTCCAGGGCCTTCCCAGCGGGGAAATCCAGCCCCAGCCGTACCCCGGCCCGGTCGATGAGCTGCCCGGCGGAGAGGTCGGCGCTGCCGCCCAGCACCTCCGCGGTGACGGCCCGGCCCAGGGGGGTGACGCGCAAAAGCTCCGTGGTGCCCCCGGACAGGTGCCAGGCCAGGAAGGGCCGGTCCAGAAGATCCAGCCGCCCGGCGCTCCACGCGGCGGCGGCCAAGTGCCCCTGCTGGTGGCTCCAGGGGTAGAAGGGGACGCTCAGCGCGGCGGCCAACGTCCTGGCCTGCCCGCTTCCGGCCAGGAAGCAGGGCATATAGGACCCCTCCACCTCCCGCGGCGCCGTGCTGGCGCCCACGGCGGCGATCGCGCCCGGCTCCTGGGCAAACAGCTCGTCCGTCAGGTCGGGCAGACGCTGGACATGCTGGAACAGCGCCTCCTGCTGGCGCAGGCCGCGCTCGCCGGAGGGCACCGTCAGGAGCTTGCGAGCCTGGAGCTGCCGCTCCGGGGCGTAGTAGGCCACCGAGGTGGTGTAGTTGCTGGTGTCAAAGGCCAGAACGCCTGTCATTCCGACCGCTCCCCGTCCTGGGGCGCCTCCGCCCCGGCGTCCTCCCCCACGACCTCCCGGACGAAGGAACCCAGGATACCGTTGATGAAGGCGCAGGCCTCCGGGGTCTCGTAGCCCTTGGCGATCTCCACGGCCTCATTGATGGAGGCGGAGTTGGGTACGTCGGGCATATAGAGGATCTCGTACATACTCGTCCGCATCACCGCCACCGCCACCCGGTCGATGCGGGAGAACCGCCACCCCTGGGCGTAGCGCTCGATGTAGCCGTCCAGCTCCCCGGCGTGCTGATAGACGCCCAGGACCAGCTGCTGGATGTACTCCCGCTGCTTGGCATTGGGGAACTGGGCGTACAGCGGCTCCTCCGCGCCCAGGCGCTCAAAGGCCTCCGGGGTGAGGAATTCCTCCAGGAGGCTCTGGGCGCTCTCCTGGGTGAAGCCCAGCTCAAAGATGAAGTGGACGGCGATCTCACGGGCGTTGGTGCGTGTCATTAGGGTACCTCCTGTCCCCGGAGCGGCACAGACCTCCAGGATAGACAGTGTAATTATACACGATAATATACAAAAAAGAAACCCCCAAAAGGGGGAAAAATACCATCCGCTTTGGGGCGGCAAAAAGGCGCCGGAGAATCCTCCGGCGCCTTTTGTTGGCAAGATATCACTGGCGCTTTTCCCTGGGTTCCCGGCGGAAGCTGATGCCGGCAACCTGGATGTTGACCCGGCTGACCTCCATGCCGCTGGTGCTGCTCACGGCGGTCATCACCGCCTCCTGAACCTTCTTGGCCACGTCCGGGATGGAGAAACCGTACTGGATGAGGATGGAGATGTCCACCAGCACCTGCCCGTTGACTACGGAGAGGCGCACGCCCTTGGAGTAGACCTTCCGGCCCATCAGCTCGGCGATGTCGGTGGAGAGGTTGGCGGCCAGGCTGCTCACCCCGTCCACGTCCAGCGCGGCGGAGGCGGCCACCACCGCCAGGACCTCACCGGAGATGTGGATGGTGCCCATCTCGTCGGGATAGGAGATGTATTCTCTCGTTTCACTCATAATGAACGCTCCTTTTCAAAAGCGGCGTTTTGGGTCTTCTACCAGTATTATACCATAAATCCCAGAATTGACAATAAGATTTTTTCGCCCTGCCCCTCCCCTGTGTCAAAGGGACAATTACTCCGCGGGAAGACCCGCCGGGGGGGACGCGGCGGCCTGCTCCTCCACGGGAGCGGAAGCGGAGGGATCCGCCGTGGGCGCGGCGGAGGCGTCCGCAGACGGCGCGGAGGAAGGATCCGCGGAGGGGGCGGCCTGCCCGTCCGTTGGAGCTTCGGACGGGGTGTCAGACGGAGTTTCAGACGGGGCGGCCTTCTTGGGGTGGTCGTTCAGGTACTTGATGAGTCCCTGGGCGATGCCCTGGGCCATGCGGGTCTGATAGGCGTCGTCTTTCAGGTTCGTCAGTTCCGCGTGACAGGTCATAAAGCCGGTCTCCACCAGAACCGCGGGCATGGTGGTCTCCCGCACCACCACGAAGTTGGCCGAGTTGATCTTGCGGTCCACCGCGCCGGTAAAGGCGCAGACCTGCTCCTGGATGTACTGGGCAAATTCCTTGCCCGAACTGCTGCCACGGTGGTGGTAGACATAGAGTCCCTGGAAATCCGGGGCGTTTTCCGCGGCGTTGCAGTGGATGCTCACAAAGACGTCCGCGTCGGCCTCGTTGGCGATGTCGCAGCGCTCATAGAGGCCGACATAGGAATCGTCCGAGCGGGTCATGACGGTCTGATACCCCAGAGCCTTGAGGATGCTCTCCAGCTTTTTGCTCATGGAGAGGGTCAGATCCTTTTCCATGGTCTTCTCGTAGTAAGCGCCGGAGGCGGACCCGCCGTGGCCGGCGTCAATGGCGATGATGCGGCTCTGGGGATCCACGGGCTTGTCCAGGGGCGCCAGAAGGTCGGAGGTCGTCCCGGTGGTCACCTGCCCAGTCGTCGTCTCCCCGGCCGCGGGGGTCGGCTGGTCCACCGTGGCGGTGTAGCTCGCCTGCACCCAATCCACCTGGCAGTCCAGGGATTCGGAGAAGAACCGGACGGGGACCATGGTGTAGCCCTGGCCCTTGTAGGAGATGAGGGTCGCGGGCACCTCGTCGGGCAGCGTCTGGGACTTCCCATTCACCAGCGCGGTGGCGGAACCAAGGGTGAGCAGGATGTTTCGCCCTCCCCGAACCACCAGCACCTGCTGCTCTTCATTCAGCCACGTTACCGTAGCGCCCAGCCCCTCGGCAATCAGCCGGAGGGGCACCATGGTGCGCTCGCCCAGGATGACGCTTGGCATCTCCCCCACGATGGACTTGCCGTCCAGGCGGAGGTTCACCAGGGGCATTTCCCTGGCGTCGTCGTAGCCGCCCTTGTCATAGTTGTAGACCGCGGCGGTCAAAAACCCGTTGGGCGAAGCGGCCAGGGCCACGGGGCACAGACCCGCCAACAGGGTGATAGCCAGCAGGAGCGAGAGAATTCGTTTCATTAGGAGGCGCCTCTTTTCGACAAGATCAACTCCTATTGTAGCGAATTTTTCCCCTCCGGTCAAGAGGAACGGGCCGCACTATTTTTCCCAGTCTCCGCCCTTCCCGACGAAGGGCGCCAGCTCCAGGCGGACAAAATAGCCCTGCCCGTGCTTGCACACCGGGCACACCGCCGGGGCGGCGGTGGAGTGAACGATCTGCCCGCAGTTGAGGCACATCCACCCCGTTTCCACATCAGAGAGGAAGAGCTGATCCCGCTCCAGAAGCTCCGCGAAACGGGCAAAGCGCTGGGCGTGGGTGCGCTCGATGCCGCCGATCATGGTGAAGGTGTGGGCGATGGCGTCAAAGCCCTCCTGGGCGGCGGTCTGGGCGAAGTTGGCGTAGACCGAGTCGTGCTCCTCGTTTTCGTTGTGGACGGCGGCCTTCAGGTTGTCCAGCATATCGCCGGAGAGGTCGATGGGGTAGCCCCCGTCCACGTGGAGGGTCTGCCCCGCCAGGGGTTCCAGCAGCCGATAGAACACCTCGGCGTGCTCCTTTTCCTGGTCGGCGGTGAACAAAAATACCTTTTCCAGCACCTCCAGCCCCTTGCGCTTGGCCAGGCCGGCGGCGAAGGTGTAGCGGTTCCGGGCCTGGCTCTCCCCGGCGAAGGCGCGCATGAGGTTTATCCGGGTCTCGCTTGTCTCCAGAGAAACGGACATGAAAACTCCCCCTTATCCTGTGGATAGGGGGAGTTTTTCCAGTGAATGGGTGTTTTATGCGTCCAGCCGCTGGGCGATGGCGTCCAAAAAGCCCTGGGTGGTGACCTTCCGGGCGGGGGTCTCCCCCTCCCAGAGACCGGCCAGGTCGCCGGTCATCACGCCGCTCTCGATGGTATCGATGCAGGCTTTCTCCAGGCGGTCGGCGAAATTCGCCAGCTCCCGGTTGCCGTCCAGCTCCCCCCGCTTGCGCAACGCGCCGGTCCAGGCGAAGATGGTGGCCATGGGGTTGGTGGAGGTCTCCTCCCCCGCCAGGTGCTTGTAGTAGTGGCGGGTGACGGTGCCGTGGGCGGCCTCGTACTCGTACTTCCCGTCCGGGCTGACCAGCACGGAGGTCATCATGGCCAGGGAGCCGAAGGCGGTGGAGACCATGTCGCTCATCACGTCGCCGTCGTAGTTCTTGCAGGCCCAGATGTACCCGCCCTCCGAGCGGATGACCCGGGCCACCGCGTCGTCGATGAGGGTGTAGAAGTAGGTGATGCCCTGCTTTTCAAAGAGGGGCTTATACTGGGCGTCAAAAAGCTCCTGGAAGATGTCCTTGAAGCGGTGGTCGTACTGCTTGGAGATGGTGTCCTTGGTGGCGAACCACAGGTCCTGGCCGGTGGACAGGGCGTACTGGAAACAGGAGTGGGCGAAGGAGGTGATGGAGGCATCGGTGTTGTACATCCCCTGGAGGACGCCGGGACCCTGGAAGTCAAAGATGGTCTGGCGGGTCTCCGCGCCGTCGGCGGCGGTGAAGACCAGCTCGGCTTTGCCGGGGCCGGCGGGCTTGAATTCGGTGTTCTTGTACACATCCCCGTAGGCGTGACGGGCGATGGTGATGGGCTTTTTCCAGTTCTTCACCACCGGGGAGATGCCACGAACCATAATGGGGGCGCGGAAGACAGTGCCGTCCAAAATGGCCCGGAGGGTGCCGTTGGGGGACTTCCACATCTGGCTGAGCTTGTACTCCTCCACCCGCTGGGCGTTGGGGGTGATGGTGGCGCACTTGACGCCCACGCCGTATTTCTGAATAGCGTGGGAGGCGTCCACCGTCACCTGGTCGCGGGTGCGCTCCCGCTCCGGGAGACCCAGGTCGTAGTACTCCGTCTTCAGGTCGATGTAGGGCAGCAGGAGGGTGTCTTTGATCTGCTGCCAGATGATGCGGGTCATCTCGTCCCCGTCCAGCTCGACTAGAGGAACGGTCATGGGAATTTTTGTCATTTGTATCGCCTCTTTTTAAGATATATCGGCCAGCTCCAAATACTTGTAGCCGTTGTCCGCGATGTGGTCCTTCCGGCCCTGGAGGTTGTCCCCCAGGAGGAGGTCGAAGATCTGGCTGGTCAGCTCGGCGTCCTCCGGCATGACCTTGATGAGCCGCCGGGTCTCCGGGTTCATGGTGGTGAGCCACATCATGTCCGGCTCGTTCTCGCCCAGGCCCTTGGAGCGGTTGATGGT